>NZ_LMSN01000019.1:0-242322 GCF_001428425.1 Nocardioides sp. Soil777 | reverse complement strand
GGTGATCGATGACATGACCCAAGCCAATCAGGGACCACCGACAATCAGAGGCCACGAAGACCCGTTCTGACCGGATGGTGGACACGACTTTCGACGACGTTCACGGACCCAGGGACGGCGTGGTTTCGAGGCTCGCTCCGCTCGCACCTCAACCACCGAACGCACGGTCTGCGCTCACACCTCAACCACCGAGAGGGCGGGTGGGGCGGGCGGGCCGAGGGGCCGCCCTAGAGTGACCGCGTGGACTTCTTCTCCGCCTACGACCAGGGCTTCGCGCGGGTCGCGGCCATCACCGTGCCGGTCGCGATCGCGGACCCGGCGGCCAACGCCGAGCGGGTGATCGCGGAGGCGCGGCGGGCGCACGAGGAGCACGTGGCGGTCGCGGTGTTCCCGGAGCTGGGGCTGAGCGGCTACTCGATCGACGACCTGTTCCTGCAGGACACCCTGCTGGACGGCGTACGACGCGCGATCGACGCCATCGTGTCGGCGAGCGTCGAGCTGCTGCCCGTCCTCGTGGTCGGTGCACCGCTGGCCCGCGGCAACCGCGTCTACAACTGCGCCGTGGTCATCCACCGCGGCGAGGTCCTCGGCGTCGCGCCGAAGTCGTACCTGCCCAACTACCGCGAGTTCTACGAACGCCGGTGGTTCGCGCCGGGCGACGACACCCACGGCGAGTACATCGAGGTCAACGACGACGAGGTCCCCTTCGGCCCCGACCTAGTCTTCCGCGCCACCGACGTCGAGGGCCTCGCCCTGCACGTCGAGATCTGCGAGGACATGTGGGTCCCGATCCCGCCGAGCTCGGAGGCCGCGCTCGCCGGGGCGACCGTGCTGGCCAACCTCAGCGGCAGCCCGATCACCGTGGGTCGCGCCGAGGAGCGACGCCTGCTGGTCCGCAGCGCCAGCGCGCGCTGCGCCGCGGCGTACCTCTATGCCGCCGCCGGCCAGGGCGAGTCGACGACGGACCTCAGCTGGGACGGCCAGACGATGGTCTACGAGTGCGGCGACCTGCTCGCCGAGGGGGAGCGCTTCCCCGCGAGCGCGGTGCACACCGTGGCGGACGTCGACCTCGACCGGCTGCGGCAGGAGCGCCTGAGGCAGGGCAGCTTCGACGACAACCGCCGTGGTGCGGGGGAGACCGAGTTCAGGATCGTCGAGTTCGACCTCGAGCCGCCGAGCGGCGACATCGGGCTGCGGCGCAAGGTCGACCGGTTCCCGTTCGTGCCCGACGACCCCGAGCGGCTCGCGCTCGACTGCTACGAGGCCTACAACATCCAGGTCTCCGGCCTCGAGCAGCGGATCGTGGCGATCGGTGCGCCCAAGGCCGTCATCGGCGTCAGCGGTGGCCTCGACTCGACGCACGCGCTGATCGTCGCCGCCAAGGCGATGGACCGGCTCGGCCGCCCGCGCAGCGACATCCACGCCTTCACGATGCCCGGCTTCGCGACCGGCGCGACCACCAAGTCCTACGCCACCCGGCTGAGCAACGCGCTGGGCGTGACCTTCGAGGAGATCGACATCCGGCCGGCGGCCGAGCAGATGCTCGAGGACCTCGGCCACCCCTACGCCGACGGCGAGAAGGTCTACGACGTCACCTTCGAGAACGTCCAGGCCGGGCTGCGCTACGACTACCTCTTCCGCCTCGCCAACCACCGCGGCGGCATCGTCGTCGGCACCGGCGACCTCAGCGAGCTCGCGCTCGGGTGGTGCACCTACGGCGTCGGCGACCAGATGTCGCACTACACGGTCAACGCGGGCGTGCCCAAGACCCTCGTGCAGCACCTCATCCGCTGGGTCATCTCGCACGGGGAGTTCGACGAGGACACCAACCAGGTGCTCCGCGAGATCCTCACCCAGGAGATCACCCCCGAGCTCATCCCGGTCGAGGACGGCGTCAAGCCGCAGGCCACCGAGGACTCGGTCGGTCCCTACAACCTGCAGGACTTCACGCTCTTCCACGTCGTACGACGCGGCTACCGGCCGAGCAAGATCGCCTTCCTCGCCTGGCACGCGTGGCGCGACGTCGCCACGGGCGAATGGCCCCCCGGCTTCCCCGCGGACACGCACGTCGCCTACGACCTGCCCACGGTCAAGCACTGGCTCGAGGTCTTCGTGCGACGGTTCTTCGCCAACCAGTTCAAGCGGTCGGCGCTGCCCAACGGTCCCAAGGTGAGCGCCGGCGGGACGATGAGCCCCCGCGGCGACTGGCGGATGCCCAGCGACGCCAGCTCGGCGGCCTGGCTGGCCGAGCTCGAGCGCGTCCCCGACACGCACTGACCCGAGGGCCGGCAGCCTTAACCCCGCCTTAACGGTCACATGGGTCGCGCTTAGCGACCCCTCGACGAGTCTCCTTCCTGTCGTACCAATCGAAGGAGACCGCAGTGAACCGCACCAAGATCGTCATCGCCACCGTCATGGCCCTCGTCGTCGTCGCCGTCGTGGGCGGCCTCGTCTGGTGGCAGTCCGGCGACGACGGCGCCCGCCAGGCCGGCTCGTGCGACGGGGCGTCGTACACCCTCGAGACCGACCGCGAGGACAACACCACCGAGGTGTCCTTCGAGGTCCAGGCCAACGAGCCCGGACAGACGTGGGAGGTCCGCATCGAGCACGACGGCGAGGCGCTCGTGGAGGGCACCCGCACCACCGACGAGGACGCCGAGATCGACGTGGACGCCTACCTGCCCCAGGACGCGACCGGCGAGATCACCGCGACCGCCACCCAGGGTGACCAGACCTGCACGGCGACCGTCGCCGCCGCCTGAGCACACCCCGACCGACCCACCCACACCCAGGAGAACGCCATGAAGAACAGCACCCGCCTCACGGCCCTGGCCGGGACCGCGACCCTGCTCGCCGCGCCCCTCACCCTCGCCGCGATCGCACCGGCCCACGCCGACGTCGACCGCAACGGCACCTGCGGCGCCGGTCGCTACGAGCTCAGCGTGGACCGCGAGCGACGGGCCGGGCAGGCCGGCTTCGAGGTCGACGCAGGCCTCGAGGGCGTCGCGCCCTACTCGCGCTGGACCTTCGTCGTGCGCCACGACGGCAAGCGCGTCGTCACGGTCACCCGCACCGCCGACGACGAGGGCGACGTCGACGTCGACACCTGGCGCCGCAACACGGCCGGCAAGGACAAGTTCGCCTTCCGGGCCACGCAGGTCGGCGGCACCACGACCTGCGGGTCGAGCGTCACCGTCCGCTGACCCGGACGAGCTCAGGCGGGTGGCCCCAGCTCCACGGTCACCCGCCCGCCGCCCGTCGGCGACGCACCCACGGACAGGCCGCCACCGGACTCGGTGGCGGTCTGTTGCGCGATGGCGAGCCCCAGGCCCGTGGAGTCGGCACCGCTCTCGCCGCGGCGTACGACGTCCACGCCGGCCGGGAAGCCAGGTCCGGCGTCGTCGACGGTGAGCACCAGCCCGCCGCCGTCGCGCCGGACCACCGTCACCGCGACGCCCGCACCCTCGGGGGTGTGGGTGAAGACGTTGTCGAGGAGCACGTCGACCAGCGCCACCAGGTCGGGCTCGCTGGCGTGCACCGGGACCTCCGGCCCCTCCGGCACCGACACCGTGAGGTCGCGGCCCTGGTCCTCGGCCAGCGGCGCCCAGAACGCCGCCCGGTCGGCCAGCAGCGCGAGCGCCGGCGTGCCCGCGACCAGTCCCTCCCGCTCGGAGCGCCGGGCCTCGCTCACCACGTGGTCGACCATCACCTGAAGCCGGTCGAGGTCGTCGGACAGCCGCCCGCGCTCCTCGCCGGCCGGCAGCGCCTCGATGCGCAGGCGCAGCGCGGTGATCGGCGTACGGAGGCGGTGCGAGAGGTCGGAGACCGCCTCGCGCTCGCGCTCCAGCAACAGCTCGATGCGGCCGACGAGGCGCTGGAGGACCTCGCCGAGGTCGCGGACCTCGCGCGGTCCGGAGGCCCTGGGAGGCGGCGTACGACGGTCGCCCAGGGTCTGCGCCCAGGTCGCCAGCCCACCGATCGGCTGGACGAACGACCGCCCCACCCGGTCGGCGATGAGCAGGGCGCCCAGCAGCAGCACCAGGCCCAGTCCGGCCAGCACGAGGTAGGCCAGGGTGGTCGGGCCGGACGTCAGGCCCGGCTCGGGCACGAACACCCGGATCACCGGCGTGGTCGAGGCGCCCCCCGAGGACCCGCCGAGCGAGACGGGGACCAGGATCTGCGCGCCGCCGTCGACGTCGTCGACCCGGGCCTGCCCGGTCTGGCGCGCCTGGAGCACCCGGTCGTCCTCGCCCGGCTGCGGGCCGATGTCCTGGCGGTTGCCGGGGTAGAGCACCGTCGTGAGGGTCACCGAGTCGGCGTTGATCCGCTCGAGGTAGACCGACACGTCGCCGTCGTCGTCGCCCGCCCCGGACACCACCGACTCGGTGGCCTGCACCTCCAGCGCGGCGCTCGCCAGCCGGTCCTCCAGCGCGTAGTCGCGCAGCAGGATCGCCATCGGCACCAGCATCGCCAGCAGCACCATCGCGACGGCCGCGGCCACGGTGAGGATCAGGCTGCGCCGCACGTCAGGTCCCGGGAGGGGACAGGCGTACGCCGACCCCGCGCACGGTGTGGAGGTAGCGCGGCTCCGCGGCGGACTCGCCGAGCTTGCGCCGCAGCCACGACAGGTGCACGTCCACCGTCTTGTCCGACCCGCCCCACGCCTGGTGCCACACGTCGACGAGCAGCTCCTTCTTGCTCACCACGTCGCCGGCGCTCTCGGCCAGCCGGGCGAGCAGGTCGAACTCGCGGGGGCTCAGGTCGAGCAGCCGGCCGTCGAGGGTGGCGGTGCGGGCCAGCACGTCGAGGCTCAGGCCCCCCACGACGGTGGCGCGGGGGCGCTCGCCGGTCGTCGACGTACGCCGCATCACCGCGCGGATCCGCGCCTCCAGCTGGGCGGTCGTGTAGGGCTTCACGACGTAGTCGTCGGCCCCGGCGTCCAGGCAGCCGATCAGCGACGGGTCGTCGTCGCGGGCGCTGGCCACGATAACCGGCACGTCGCTCACGGCCCGCAGCATGGCCAGCACCTGGGTCCCGTCGACGTCGGGCAGACCGAGGTCGAGGATGACCAGGTCGGGTCGGGTGTCGACCGCCATCGACAGCCCGGACATGCCCGTGGACGCCGACGCGACGGCGTACCCCAGCTCGCCCAGCGACGCCATGAGCAGGGGCCGGATGCGGGGGTCGTCCTCGATGATCAGCACCTGCGCCACGCCACGAACCTAGCGGGCGGCACACTGGACGCGTGAGCAGTCGACGGGCGTGGGCGCGACCGGCCGGCCTGGTGGCCGTCTGGATCGTCGTCGCCGCGGTGGCCGTGACCGTGGGCGTCGTCGCGGTGACCCGGGTGGGAGCCACGCTCAGCGACCGCGGGCCGCTCGGCAACCAGGCTGCCCGCAACGACCTGCGCGAGGGGCGGGCCAGCCCCGACCCCGCCGCCCCGATGGTCGAGCGGACGTTCACCGAGGAGTTCGGCGAGATCGACGTCGCCTGCCAGGGCGCCTTCGCGATCGGTCTCGACGTGCGCCCCGACGAGGCGCAGGGCTGGCGCACCATCAGCTTCGAGACGGAGCCCGACGACGACATCGACGCGGTCTTCGCCAAGGGGGACCGCTCGATCGAGATCGAGGTCTTCTGCAACCTCGGGGAGCCGGCGGTAAGCGAGGTCGAGCGCAGCACGCTCGCCGAATAGGCCCCCAGCGGAGGGGTGGCCGGGAGTCGGACCGGGTGCCACGATGCGGGAGGGCGCGACCGGTGCCCGGAGTCGACGGGGGAGCCTCATGTCCGCACGCATCCTGGCCGCCGGAGTGGCGCTCGCCGTGGGAGCCACCCTGCTCGGTGCAGCCGGCGCGACGGCCGCGCCCACGACGGCCCGGATTCAACCGGCGAGCGCACCCGCCGCCGCCTCGTCGATCGACTGGGGACGCTGCCGGGACGGCTTCCTCCGTGCGTCCGGGGCGAGGTGCGGCATGCTCACCGTCCCGCTGGACCACGCGGACCCGACCGGACCCACGATCGAGCTGGCGGTCTCGCGGGTCCGGCACCGCGGCCCGAAGGACCGCGGCGTGATGTTCACCAACCCCGGCGGCCCGGGCGGTAGCGGCACCCACCTCGCGGGCTACGGGCAGTTCGTGCCCCGCGGGGTCGGTCGCACCTACGACTGGATCGGGATGGACCCGCGCGGCGTCGGCGAGAGCCGGCCGGCGCTCACCTGCGACCGCCGGATCACCAAGATCGGCACCCGCCCGCCCTACGAGCCCTCGACCGAGGCGATCGTCGACGCCTGGGTGTCGAGGAGCGAGGCGTACGCCGCCGACTGCGGCACCGCCGCCGCTGCCGCGCTGCTGCCGCACATGAGGACGACCGACACGGTGGCGGACTTCGAGGTGCTGCGCGAGGCCCTCGGCGTCGACGAGGTGAGCTTCTACGGCTTCTCCTACGGCACCTACATCGCGCAGGTCTACGCCACGCTGCACCCCGAGCGGATCAACAGGCTCGTCCTCGACGGCGTCGTCGACCCCCGCGACATCTGGTACGCCGCCAACGCGGCGCAGAACGTCGCCTTCGAGAAGTCGATGCGCGGCTTCTGGCGCTGGGCCGCCCGCGGGCACGCGGACCTCGGGCTCGGCCGCACGGCGGCGCGCGTGGAGAGGACCTACTACCGGCTGCTGCGCCGGCTGGCCCGCAGGCCCGTCAACGGGGTCGGGGCAGCCGACCTCGCCGACGTCGCGCTGGGCGCCGGCTACGCCAGGTTCCTGTGGCCGGAGGTGGCGTCGGCCCTCTCCGAGATCGCCACCCGGGGCACCGCCCGGCAGGCCCGCCGGGCCCACGTCTCGGCCAACCCCGCGACCGCCGGCAGCGACAACGGCTACGCGACGTACCTCGCGACCATCTGCACCGACGCCCCGTGGCCGACCGACCTGTCCACGCTGCTCGCCGACAACGAGCGCCAGGACCGTCGGCACCCGTTCCTGACGTGGCCCAACGGCTGGCTCAACGCGCCCTGCCGCACGTGGCCGGCACCCCCGGCCGCCGCGGCGGTCGAGATCGCCACGTCGGACCGCAAGGCGCTGCTGGTGAACGAGACCTTCGACGGCGCCACCCCGGTCGCCGGCGCCCGCGAGCTGCGGCGCCGCTTCACCGGCGCGGTGCTGATCGAGGGTGTCAGGGGCTCCACCCACGCGGGCAGCCTCAGCGGCGTCGCGTGCGTCGACGACCGCATCGCCCGCTACCTCGCGACCGGCCGGCTGCCCCAGCGCCGGTCGGGTGATCGCGCCGACGTCCGCTGCCGTCCCGTCCCCGCGCCTCCGGTCGGTCTCCCCGACCGGGACGGCGGGTTCACGCCGCTCGCGCGCCCGGTGGTCCCCGTCGGGTAGCACTCGCCCGATGCGCCATAGTTGCCCGCATGGGCAAGCAAGAAGACTTCGTACTCCGCGCTCTCGAGGAGCGTGACGTCCGGTTCGTCCGGCTGTGGTTCACCGACGTGCTGGGCTTCCTCAAGTCCGTGTCGGTCGCGCCGGCCGAGCTCGAGGGTGCCTTCGACGAGGGCATCGGCTTCGACGGCTCCGCCATCGAGGGCTTCGCCCGCGTCTACGAGGCCGACATGCTCGCCAAGCCCGACCCGTCGACGTTCCAGATCCTGCCGTGGCGCGGCGGGGGCGACGGCCCGGCGACGGCGCGGATGTTCTGCGACATCTCGATGCCCGACGGCAGCCCGTCGTACGCCGACCCGCGCCACGTCCTCAAGCGCACGCTGGGCGTGGCGGCCGACAAGGGGTTCACGTTCTACACGCACCCCGAGATCGAGTTCTACCTCTTCAAGGACTCCCCGGTCGCCGGCGCGGACCCGATCCCGGTCGACCGCAGCGGCTACTTCGACCACACCGCGCAGTCGCGGGGCTCGGACTTCCGCCGCGAGGCGATCTCGATGCTCGAGGCGATGGGCATCTCGGTCGAGTTCAGCCACCACGAGGGCGGTCCCGGCCAGCAGGAGATCGACCTGCGGTACGCCGACGCGCTGAGCACCGCCGACAACATCATGACCTTCCGGACCGTGGTGCGTGAGGTGGCGCTGAGCCAGGGCATCTGGGCGTCCTTCATGCCCAAGCCCTTCACCACCCACCCGGGGTCGGGCATGCACACGCACGTCAGCCTCTTCGAGGGCGACCGCAACGCGTTCTTCGAGGCCGGCGCGGAGTACCAGCTGTCCCGGACCGGGCGCCAGTTCATCGCCGGCATCCTGCGCCACGCCAACGAGATCAGCTGCGTCACCAACCAGTGGGTCAACTCCTACAAGCGGCTGCTCGGCGGCGGTGAGGCGCCGTCGTACATCTGCTGGGGCCACAACAACCGCTCCGCGATGATCCGGGTGCCGATGTACAAGCCCAACAAGGGCCAGTCGACCCGCATCGAGCTGCGCACCATCGACGCGGCCTGCAACCCCTACCTCGCCTTCGCGGTCACCCTGGCGGCCGGCATGAAGGGCATCGAGGAGGGCTACGAGCTGCCCCGCGAGGCCGAGGACGACGTCTGGTCGCTCACCGAGCGCGAGCGCAAGGCGCTGGGCATCCAGCCGCTCCCCAAGAGCCTGTACGACGCGATCGGCATCGCCGAGGACTCCGAGCTGCTGGCCGAGACCCTCGGCGAGCACGTCTACGACTTCTTCCTGCGCAACAAGCGTGCGGAGTGGGAGGAGTACCGCACCCAGGTCTCCGCCTACGAGCGGGACATGATGCTGCCGGTGCTGTGAGCGTGGGGGTACGCGGTTGGCCGGCCTGGCTCGGCCTGTGGTCGGCCGGCGTGGTGGGGTCGCTCTTCGCCATGGCCACGCCGGAGGCGCTGGAGCTGATGCCGAGCGCGTCGCGCCAGGTCGACCAGGTCACCGCCACGGACGGGGCGATCGCCGCGGTGCCGGTGCTCGCCGGCCTCGTGCTCCCGTTCGTCGTGGGCGTGGCGTGCTGGGGACGGCGGCCCGACGTGACCCGGGGGTGCTTGGTGGTGAGCGCCCTGGGCCTCGGCGCCGCCGCCGTCGTCGTGACCGGGATACCGGACGCCGGCCCGTGGCAGCCCTGGGTCCTCGGCGCAGCGGCGTCGCTGGCCCTGCTGGGTGCGGTGCTCGGGACCGGGTCGGGAGCCGAGCCGTCGCGCACTGCGCGGCTCCTCGCCACGGCGGGCCTGGTGCTCGTCGGAACAGCCGTCGCCGTCCTCGCCTGGCGTGGACTGGAGTACCAGCAGTGGTACTGGTGGCCCTCGGAGACGGGTCCGATGTGGGCGGCGCTCGTCGGTGGGGCGACCCTGGTCCTGGTCGGGGCGGTCGGCCACCGGCTGCCGGACGCGTGGTGGACCGCGGCCCCGGTCCTGCTGGTGCTGCTCGCGGGGGCCGCGCTCGCCCTCACCTGGGCCGTCTCCTGGATGCTCGCCGAACCCCTGCTCGACCGGCACGTGGAGGCGGAGTCCGCGTGGGCGACCCTGCCCCACCTGCTGCTCGGTGCCGGCCTCCTGGCCGGCGCCGTCGCTCTCCTCCGCCGCTGGTGGAGCACGGCGGCGCTGTCCGTGGTCGTCGGGACGGGCGTGGCCGCGGCCGTGCTGTCCCGCGACGCCCTGCTGTGGAGACTGATGTGGTGAACCCGCGCCTGCTCGTCGTCGAGCACCAGGCCTCCTGCCCGCCCGCGCTCGTCGGCGGGTGGCTCGAGGAGGCCGGTGCCGTCCTCGACGTGTGCCGGCCGTGGGCCGGCGACGCCCTGCCTGCGCTCGCGTCGTACGACGGGCTGGTCGTGCTGGGCGGCGAGATGGGCGCCAACGACGACGCCACGGTGCCCTGGCTCGCCCCGCTCAAGGACCTCGTCCGGGAGGCGGCCGCCGACGGCCTGCCGACGCTCGGGATCTGCCTGGGCCACCAGGTGATCGCGGTGGCCCTCGGCGGCGAGGTGCGGCGAAACTCGCTCGGCCAGGCCGTCGGGGTCCTGGCGACAGGCTGGACCCCGGCGCGTGCGGACGACCCGCTCACGTCCGGCCTCACCGGGACGCGGGGCATCCAGTGGAACAACGACGTCGTCACCCGGGTCCCCGACGGCACCGTCGTGCTCGCCGAGTCGGCGGCCGGCGAGCTCCAGGTGGCCCGCTTCGCGCCCGGCGTCTGGGGGGTGCAGCTCCACCCCGAGGCGGACGGGGCGATCGTGCAGGCGTGGGCCGAGAGCGACCGCGCCGACCACCTCGAGCGCGGCCTCGACCAGGACGCCGTCCTCGCGGAGGTCGACGCCGCCCGCGCCGAGCTGGACGCCGCGTGGCGGCCGCTGGCGCACCGCTTCGCCGCGATCGCGGGGGAGGTGCGATGACCACCTCCGGGCAGCTGGTCCGCCTCGGCTTCCAGGACGGCGCGGCCGCGCTGGCCGGGATCGAGCGGCTGGGCGCCGCCGGGATCGCGCTGCGCACGCACCTGGCGGCCAGCGCCGACCCCGACGCCTCCCTCGCCGGGCTGCTGCGGCTGGCCGACGAGGTCGAGGACCGGGAGGCGATGCTGGCCGAGGTCGCCGACGACGAGGGCACCGCGATGCGGCTGTGCGCGGTCCTCGGCGCCAGTGCCGCCCTGTCGACGCACCTCGCCCGCCACCCCGAGCACTGGCATGAGCTCACCGACCCGACGCTGGGCACCACCCGCGCCGCGGCGTACGCCGTCCGCGAGGCGCTGCTGCGGGCCGTCGGCGCCGACCCGCACGACCCGGCGCCCGTCGCCGGCCTGCCGGACGGGCAGGCGGTCGACGCGCTGCGCGTGGAGTACCGCCGGATCCTGCTGCGCCTGGCCTCGCGGGACCTGGCCCACCACCTCTCCGTCGACGACGCGGCGGCCGAGATCGCCGACCTGGCCGCCGGCACCCTCGACGCCGCGCTGGCCGTGGCCCGGGCCCGCGTGGGCGAGCTCGCGGCCACCACCCGGCTCGCCGTCGTCGCGATGGGCAAGTGCGGCGGCCACGAGCTCAACTACGTCTCCGACGTGGACGTGATCTACGTCTTCGAGCCGGTCGACGGGGCCGACGAGTCGCAGGCGCTCCGCGCGGCCACCCAGCTCGCCTCCCACCTGATGCAGGTCTGCTCCGACCACACCGCCGAGGGCACGATCTGGCCCGTCGACGCCAACCTCCGGCCCGAGGGTTCGTCCGGGCCGCTGGTGCGGACCCTGGCCAGCCACCGCGGCTACTACGAGAAGTGGGCCAAGACCTGGGAGTTCCAGGCGCTGCTCAAGGCCCGTCCGGTGGCCGGGGACCTCGCGCTGGGGACGGCGTACGTCGAGATGATCGCGCCGATGGTCTGGACGGCGGCCGAGCGCGACGGCTTCGTCGCCGACGTGCAGGCCATGCGCCGCCGCGTCGTGGACCACATCCCCGCCCACGAGGCCCGGCGGCAGCTCAAGCTCGGGTCGGGCGGGCTGCGCGACGTCGAGTTCGCCGTCCAGCTGCTCCAGCTCGTGCACGGTCGCGCCGACGAGACGCTGCGCTCGGGGGCCACCCTCAGCGCGCTGGCCCAGCTCACCGCCGGCGGCTACGTCGGGCGCGAGGACGGGGAGGCGTTGCACGAGGCCTACGCGTTCCTGCGCACCCTGGAGCACCGCATCCAGCTGTACCAGCTGCGGCGCACGCACGTCGTGCCCGACGACGAGGGGTCGCTGCGCCGGCTGGGGCGCTCGGTGGGCCTCTACTCCGAGCCCGTCGTCCAGCTCGACAAGCAGTGGCGCTACCACCGCCGCGAGGTGCGCCGGCTGCACGAGAAGCTCTTCTACCGCCCGCTGCTCGCGGCCGTCGCCAAGCTCCCCGGCGAGGACGCCCGGCTGTCGCTGGACGCCGCCCAGGAGCGGCTGGCCGCGCTCGGCTACCTCGACCCGCGTGCCGCGCTGCGGCACCTCGAGGTGCTCACCAGCGGGGTCTCGCGGACCTCCGACATCCAGCGCACGCTGCTGCCGGTCATGCTCGAGTGGTTCGCCGACGCCCCCGACCCCGACGCCGGCCTCTTCGGCTTCCGCCGGATCAGCGAGAGCCTCGGCACCACGCCGTGGTACCTCAAGATGCTCCGCGACGAGGGACAGGTCGCCCAGCGGCTCGCCGTCGTCCTCGGCACCTCCCGCTACGCCACCGACCTGCTCGAGCGCGAGCCCCAGGGCGTGCGGATGCTGGGGGAGTCGGTGGCGCCGCTGTCCGCCGAGGTGCTCACCACCGAGATGCTCGCCATCGCCGGGCGGCACGACGAGCCCGAGGCCGCGGCGCGGGCGGTGCGCGCCGTACGCCGCCGGGAGCTGTTCCGGATCGCGTGCGGCGAGCTCTTCGAGGAGATCGACGTCGCCGAGGTCGGCAAGGGGCTCTCGCGGCTGACCGACGCGACCCTCGAGGCCACCCTCCGGGTGGCCATGGAGGCGGTCCGCCGGCAGCGGTCGCTGGACGCCGCGCCGACCCGGATGGCCGTCGTCGCCATGGGCCGGTACGGCGGCTTCGAGCTGTCGTACGGCAGCGACGCCGACGTGATGTTCGTGCACGAGCCGGTGCCCGGCGTGGAGCCGCAGGTCGCGGCGTCGTACGCCCAGGCCGTCGTCGGGGAGCTGCGCCGCCTGTTGTCGATGCCGGCCACCGACCCACCGCTGGAGGTGGACGCGGACCTGCGCCCGGAGGGCAAGCAGGGGCCGCTGGTGCGCACCGTCGAGTCGTACGCCGCGTACTACTCCAAGTGGTCGCACGTGTGGGAGTTCCAGGCCCTGCTGCGCGCCGACGCGGTGGTGGGGGACGAGGGCGTGCGCGCGAGGTTCACCGCGCTCATCGACCCGCTGCGCTTCCCCGAGGACGGCATCAGCGAGGACGACATCGTCGAGGTGCGCCGCATCAAGGCGCGCGTCGACGACGAGCGGCTGCCGCGGGGGGCCGACCCGCACACCCACCTCAAGCTCGGTCGCGGCGGGCTCGCGGACGTCGAGTGGACGGTGCAGCTGCTCCAGATGCGGCACGCCGGGCGGGTCGAGGGACTGCGGACGCCGCAGACCCTCGAGGCCCTCGAGGCGGCCGTCGGGGCCGGGATCGTCGACCGCGAGGACGCCGACACCCTGGCCGCGTCGTGGCGGCTGGTGAGCCGGGTGCGCAACGCCGTGACGCTGGTCCGTGGCAAGCCCGCCGAGCAGCTGCCCCGCGACGCCCGCGAGCGGGCCGCGGTGGCCGCGGTGCTCGGCTACGCGCCCGGCACGTCCGACCTGATGGTCAACGACTACCTGCGGACCACCCGGCGGGCGCACGCGGTCGTCGAGAAGGTCTTCTGGGAGTGAGCGCACACCCCTGATGAAGCGCATCACTTCACTCATTCGCGAATGAAGTGATAATCTTCTTTTCAGCGAGGTGAAGCCATGACAGCGACGACGCTCATCGGTGACCTGATCGGGTCGCGGGGCAGCACCGACCGCAGGGCGCTGCACGAGACCTTCGCCGCCGTGCTCGAGCGGGTCAACGCCGAGCTGCGGCCGCCGACCCCGGTCCGCATGCAGGTCGGCGACGAGTACCAGGGCGTCTTCGCCTCCCTCGGCGACGCGCTGCACGCCTCGCTCATGGTGCGGCTGGCCATGCTGCCCGGTGCCGATGTCCGGCACGGGATCGGCCGCGGGAGCATCGAGGTGCTCAGCGAGGACCCGCGCGTCGAGGACGGCCCCGGCTGGTGGGCGGCCCGGACCGCGATCGGGCGGGTCGAGGAGGCCGAGCGGCGGCCGGGGGAGCGCTCGCTGCGCACGGCGTACGTCGCCGCCCACGACGCCGAGGTCCCGGGCAGCGAGGAGGCGGCGGTCAACGCGGCCCTGGTGCTGCGCGACCACCTGGTCGGCGGCTTGTCGGACCGGTCGTTGTCGGTGCTGCGTGGTCTGCTGGTCGGAGAGTCACAGCGCGACCTGGCCGAGGCGCTCGGGATCAGCCCGTCCGCGGTCTCCCAACGGGTGCGCGCCGACGGACTCGCGGCGATCATCGCCGCCCACGACCTGACGAGGGGGATGCCATGAGCTGGATCGCGGTCCTGCTGATCGGGTGGGCCGCGGCCGACCTGACGCACTCGGTGCGGCCGGTGCGGATCGTGCCCGAGGCCACCGGAGCCGTCGTGGCGGTCCTGGTGGGGCTGCTGGCCGGTCTGACCGAGCCGCTGGACGTGCTCGCGCTCGTTGTCATCGCTGGCCTCGTGATCGCCTGGGGCCAGACCGTGACCCACGGCTTCGCCCACCGCATCCCGGTGTGGGTGCCCCTGCTCGTCCTCGGTGGCGGGCTCGGGTCTGCTGTGCTGTTCTCCGGTGCTGCCGGAGAGGCGGGCGGAGCGTGGGGTGCATGGCTCGAGGGCAGCGGGCTGCCGGCCCTCGCGGCGCTCGACCCCGACCGGGCGCTGCTCCTCGTCGGCGCCTTCCTCGTGCAGCTCAGCACCGGCAACGTCATCGTCCGCCTCGTGCTCGCGGCGACCGGCACGGCCGACCCCGACGAGCACGGCTCGATCGAGGCCGACCCCTCCGTCGTACGCCTCAAGGGCGGGCGTCTGCTCGGTCCCATGGAGCGCGTCTTCATCCTGGCCCTCGCGCTGGCCGGCCAGATCACGGCCGCGTCCATCGTCGTCGCGGCGAAGGGGCTGCTGCGCTTCCCCGAGCTGTCCTCGCGGGGCGAGCAGGAGCGGATCCACCAGCTGACGGAGTACTTCCTCGTCGGCAGCTTCATCAGCTGGCTGGTCGCGCTGGGCTCACTCGTGCTGCTCAGCGTGTGAGCGTGGGCCCAGCGCGACCGTCGGTGCCGTCGGAGGACCGCGTCAGCGGCGGGTGACCTGCACGACCGTCGGGCGCGGTCCGGCGAACTGGCCGCGACGCGGGGTGCCGCCGGCGCCCACGAAGTCGGGGAAGTAGGACTGCTGGGCCTCCCAGGAGCCGTCCTCGCCCGGGTGCTGCACGGCCACGAAGACCGAGGCGTCGCGGTCGTGGATCACCGGCCCACAGGTCTCGGCCCCGGTCGGGACGGCGAGGAACTGCTGCACCCGACCGCGCTCGGGCCCGGCGACCGGCACCTTGAAGAGCCCGTCGGACTTCTTGATCGCGCTCGGCTGGCCGTCGGTGGAGACCCAGAGGTTGCCGACCGAGTCGAAGGCGACGTTGTCGGGGCAGGAGATCGGCGACACGGGCCCCGTGTACCCGCCGAAGTAGCGGCCCGCGGAGGCCTCGTCGCCGCAGATCAGGAAGAGGTTCCAGGCGAAGGCCGGCGCCGTGTGGTCACCACCGGTCGGCATCATCTCGACGACGTGGCCGTCCTTGTTGGCGTTGCGCGGGTTGGGCTCGGTCGGGCCCTCCTTGCCGACTTTGCCGCGGTCGGTGTTGTTGGTGCACGCGACGTAGACGAACCCGTTGACGTAGTTGGGCTCGACGTCCTCCGGCCGGTCCATCTTGGTGGGCTGGACCGTGTCGGCGGCCAGGCGCGTGTAGACGAGCACCTGCTCGGTGGTCATGCCGGGCACGACGGACTCGCCGTCGACGGTGAGCGGCAGCCACTCGCCGGTGCCGTCGCTCACGCCGTCCTCGAGGCCGTCGCCGGTGAAGCGGGCCACCGACAGGTCGCCGTGCGACAGCAGGGTCTTGTTGTGGGCGCGGTCCCGCTTGGACCCGCCGGGGCGGTAGGTGTCGCGGGAGACGAAGCGGTAGACGTAGTCGAAGCGCTCGTCGTCGCCCATGTAGGCCACGACCTTGCCGTCGCGGTTGACGATCACGTTGGCGCCCTCGTGCTTGAAGCGGCCCATCGCGGTGTGCTTGACCGGGGTCGAGCGCGGGTCCTCGGGGTCGACCTCGACGATCCAGCCGAAGCGGTTGGGCTCGTTCGGGTTCTTCGTCGCGTCCCAGCGCTCGTCCACGGTGCGCCAGCCGCGGGCGTCCTGCGCCCCCAGCCCGTAGCGCTTCTCCTCGGCCGAGGTGCCGGCGGCGAGGAAGTACTGGTTGAAGTTCTCCTCGCCCGACAGCACGGTGCCCCACGGCGTCGTGCCGCCGGCGCAGTTGTTCATGGTGCCGCGGACGCGGGTGCCGGACGGGTCCTCCGCGGTCCGCAGCAGCGGCGAGCCGGCGGCCGGGCCGTCGACGGTGAAGACGGTGTCGAGGGTGATCCGGCGGTTGAGGCGACCGGTGCGCTCGTAGCGCCACGGCTCACCCGCGTGGCGGCGACGCAGCTCGACGACCGACATGCCGTGCGCGGCCCACGCGGTGCGGACCTTCTCCTCCGCCGACATGGTCGGCGGGAACATGATGCCCTCGTTGGTGTACTCGTGGTTGGCCACCAGCAGCGCGCGGGTGCCCTTGCGGTCGGTCACGATGATGTCGAGGTAGTCGCAGTTGTAGCCGAACTGCTGGGCCTGCGCCTGGTGGGTCTGGGCGTCCTGGTCGAACTCGGGCGCGCTCGCCGTCACCGGGTCGCCCCAGCGGATGATCGGGTCCCAGCGGTAGCCGCCCGGCACGGTCACGTCGTCGACGGTGGGGGCGACCGGGCCGATGGCGTCGAACGCGAGCCCGGTCGGGCGCGGAGCCTTGCCGGGGGCGGTGACGAGCGGGGCGGCGGTGGCGCGCCCCGAGGTCTGCGGGGCGAAGGCGACGGTGGCGGCACCGACGGCCGCGGCGCCGAGGACCGTACGCCGCGACAGTGCGGTCGCGGCCACGTCGCGGAAGTAGCCGGTCTCGGTGGTGTTGGGGACGTCCTTGAAGCACGCGTCGCCGCAGCGCAGGTGACAGGTGACGGCGCTGCGGTTGCCGTGCGTGCGCCCGGCCATGGGCAACAGGGCGCGGTGGCCGTCGGGTCGGACGGGGCTGAGGGTCATCGAGCACTCCTGGAGAGTCGCGTGGTGGGTGGTGGCTGCTGCCCAGGAGCCAAGCGAGGTCGTCTGGCCGTCCGGTGACGACCACGTGAACGGCGGCTGATCCCGAGCCCGCGGTCCGGGGTCGCGCGCCGCCGACGGGCCCGGATGGGAGGATGGCGACCGTGCCCGGCCGTCCCGACCCCCTGCTGCTGTGGGGTCGCGCGGCGGTGCTGACCGCCTCCACCTTCCTCGTCGGGGCCCTCGGGCACGTGACGGCGGGCGGGATGCTGCCCGGCGTCCCCGCCCTCGTGCTGCTGCTCGCGACCGGGACGACGCTCGCGGCCGCCTTCCTCTCCCGGCCGGCGTCGACGCGCCTGCTCGTCGGCCTCGTGGTGGGCGGCCAGACGCTGGTCCACGGCGCGCTGAGCCTCACGGCAGGCCACGGAGAGGGCCACGCAGGCGGCGACAGTGCGGCGTCGTACCGCCCCGCACCGCTGCCCGGCTCGCTCCCGACCGGCTCCGGAGGCCGGGTCGGCTCGCTCCAGGACCACTACGAGGCGACCGTCGCGGCACCCGTCGCCACCGGGCTGACGGTCCCGGACCCGGCGTCCCTGCTCGACCACGCACCCATGTTCCTCGCCCACGCCTCCGCCGGGGTCCTCGTCGGCCTGTGGCTGGCCGTGGGGGAGCGGGCCGTGTGGGCCCTGCTCGCCCTGGCCGTGCGCGCGGTGCTGGCACCGCTGGTGGTCCTCCTCCCGCTGACCCCCGCCCGGCGGCTCCGTCCCGCCGTCGTCCACCTCCACCCGCTGCACCGCACCGCGCTCGACCGCGTCCACGGCAGCGTCGTACGTCGCGGTCCGCCGGCCCTCCTCGCCGCCTGACCTGACCTTCCGCCTCCCGCCGCACGCCTGCCGTGCGGCGGTCGAGGCGTCGTACGCCCTCGAGGAGACGCATGACCACCGCACCACCCCGTCCTGCCCGAACGACTGCGCCCGGCCTGTTCCGCGCCTTCTGGCGCTGGCACTTCTACGCCAGCTTCCTCGTCATCCCGATCCTGCTCGTGCTGTCGGTGACCGGGCTGATCTACCTGTTCCGCTTCCAGCTCGAGCCGCTGCTCCACCCCGACCTGATGACGGTCTCGGCGCCCAGCGACACCGCGATCCAGCAGCCCTACGCCAACCAGCTCGCCGCCGTCGAGCGGGAGTACCCGGACGCCACCGTGGTCTCGATGTCCGAGCCGCGCGAGGACGGTCGCAGCACCGTCTTCTCGGTCACCACCGACGACGGGGCGGCCCGCGACGTCTTCGTCAACCCGTACGGCGCGGAGGTCCTCGGCTCGCTCGACCCCGACCGCACCGTGTCGGGCATCGCGGTGCTGCTGCACGGCGAGCTGATGAGCGGCACCGTCGGCGACCTCGTCATCGAGCTCGGCGCCTGCTGGGCGATCGTGATGGCGCTGACCGGCTACTACCTGTTCGTGCGCGGCTGGAAGGCCCGCCGACGGCGGCTGGCCAAGGGCGCCACCGGGGCGCGGTTGCGGTCCAGCCACGGCGTCGTGGGCGCCGTCGTCGGCGTCGGGCTGCTCTTCCTGCTGGTGTCCGGGCTGCCCTGGACCGGCCTGTGGGGGGCCAAGGTGCAGGAGCTCGCCACCGCCCAGGGGTCCTCGCTGTGGAGCGAGGACCACGGCGCGCTCTCCGACCCGACCTCCTCGCTGGACGAGTCGCTCCCGCACAGCCACTCGGTCGAGGTGCCGTGGGGGATGGGGGAGTCGGAGGTGCCGCGGTCGACGGCGCCCGCGGACGGCGAGGAGGGGCGCAGCGTGGCCAACCTCGACACCGCGGTCCTGGCGGCGGCCGATGCCGGCCTGCGCCACCCGATGACGATCGCCCTGCCGGCGGACGAGGAGGGCGTGTTCTCGGTGATCGGCTACGCCTTCGACGCCCCGTCCGACGAGCGCACCGTCCACGTCGACCGGTACGGCGGCGAGGTCGTCTCGACGTACGGATTCGACGACTACCCGGTGCTCGCCCAGGTGGTCGCTCAGGGGATCGGGCTCCACGAGGGCCGCTCGTTCGGGACCTGGTCGATGGTGGGCACGACGCTCATGTGCCTGGCGATCGTCTTCTCGTGCGTCACCGGGCCGCTGATGTGGTGGCGTCGCCGCCCGTCGCGGTCCGGCTCGATGGGGGCGCCCCGCGGCCGGATGCCGCTGCGGGCGTCACCCCTGCTGCTGGTCGGCCTCGTGGCGCTGGGGATCTTCCTGCCGCTCTTCGGCCTGTCGGTGCTCGCGATCCTGCTGCTCGACCAGCTGGTGGTGCGGCGCGTGCCGGCGCTGGCGGGATGGTTCGATGCAGCATGACCGACGAGACGGACTTCACCGACCGCTTCCGCGCCGCCGCGCGCTCCTGCGACCGCACCGTGTTCTGGCGCCTCACCCGGCCGGCCGACGACCTCGCCCGGCTCGCGGCGGCGTGCACGGAGCTGGGGATCGACGAGTGGGACGGCTACGGCTCGCGCGGCGCGGTGACCGAGCTGGAGTCACAGGTCGCGGCGCTGCTCGGCAAGCCGGCGGCGCTGTTCGTGCCGAGCGGCACGCTGGCCCAGCAGGCGGTGCTGCGCATCTGGTGCGACCGCTCCGGCAGCCGCCGGGTCGCGCTGCCGGACCTCTCGCACCTGGTCCACCACGAGGAGGACGGGCCGCGTCGGCTGCACGGCCTGGAGTGGGAGTTCCTCACCACCGGTCGGCGCACCCCCGTGGCCGCCGACCTCGCGGCCGTCCCGGGCCGGCTCGGCGCCGCCCTCACCGAGCTGCCCCTGCGTGACGCCGGCTGCCTGCTGCCCTCGTGGGACGACCTCGTCGGGCTGTCGGCGGCGGCCCGGGAGCGCGGAGTGCCGCTGCACCTCGACGGCGCGCGCCTCTGGGAGTCCCAGCCGTTCTACGACCGTCCGCTCCCCGAGATCGCGGGGCTCTTCGACAGCGTCTACGTGTCGTTCTACAAGGGGCTCGGCGCCCAGGCCGGTGCCTGCGTCGTCGCCGACCAGGACGTCGTCGACGAGCTGCGGGTGTGGCGCAAGCGGATGGGCGGCACGCTGTTCGCGATGACGCCGTACGCCGTGGGTGCCCTGCTCGGGCTGCGCGACGAGCTGCCCCGGATGGGGGAGTACGCCGACTGGGCCCGCTCCCTGGCGGCCGCGCTGCCGTCCCGGGGTCTGCGGGTGCACCCGGCCGAGCCGGGCATGTGCACCTTCGAGGTGTACGCCGACGGCGTGGCCGAGGAGGTCAACGAGCGGCTGCTCGACCTCATGGCGGCCGAGCGGACCGTGCTGTGCGGTCCGTTCCGCCAGACCGACGATCCGGGGACGGTCGTCACCGAGGTGTCCTGCTACGCCGCCGCCACGGCGTACGACCCGGAGAAGGTCGCCGACTGGCTGGGCCAGGTCGTGAACGGGTGAGTGGAGGGGGCTGAAATGACCGCTGGGACCCGAGTCACGTGGTGACTCAGGTCCCAGCGGGAGGAACCGGGTGGCTCGATCAGCCGTTGACGGCCGACTTGAAGGCGGAGCCCGCCTTGAACGCGGGGGCCTTGCTGGCCGCGATCTCCATGGTCTCGCCGGTCTGCGGGTTGCGGCCGGTGCGGGCCGAACGCTCGCGCGACTCGAACGTGCCGAAGCCGGGGAGGGTGACCTTCTCGCCCTTGGCCACGGTCGAGGTGATCGAGGTGATCACGGCCTCGAGGGCCTTGTCGGCCTGCGCGTTGGTCAGGTCGGCGTGCTGGGCGATGGCGTCGCGAAGCTCGGTCTTGTTCACGTGTATTGCTCCTTGTTCGATCCTTGGGATTTCACTCCACCCAACATGATCCGGGGGCTGATCCCCAAACCTGGCTGTTCCCGGGCGGTGTGCTCGGTGGGCAACGCTATAGGCACACCCGGCCCCGACGTGGCACCGATCCCCGCAAACCGGGCCCCGGGGTGTCGCCTGCGGGGTGGTGGTGACGTCCGACCGTGAGGTCAAGGGCCCTTCGGCCCTCCCGGCACGCAGCCCGCAGCGGGACCGTGGAGGCAGCACCCACCACCGAGCAGCGGAGGCCGTCATGACCGAGCACCACACCGTCGCCGAGCACGACGTCCCGCCCGTCCTGGTCGCCGTCGGGCACGACCCCATGGACGCGGCGCTCGAGCTCGCCGTCCACGTGGCGGTCCGCGAGGGGTGCGGGCTGCACCTGCTGCACGTGCTCCACCACGTGGCGCAGGGCCCGGAGATGGTGCTCGTCGACATCGTGGACCTCGAGCACGCTGCCCGGCTGGTCCTGGGGGCCGCCGAGGAGCGGGCGCGCGACCTCCTGCCGGAAGGGCTGCCCGTGTCCACGCAGCTGGTGTGGGGCGGCCCGGTCTCCTCCATCGTGGCGACCTCCAAGGACACCCGGATGGTCGTCCTCCAGCGCCGTCCGCTCTCCCGGGTGCTGCGGGTCGTGACCCGGTCCACCTCCAGCGGCGTGGCCGCGCACGCCCACGTCCCGGTGGTGTCCGTGCCGGCGCGCTGGAGCCCGCCCGGCTCCGGGGACGCGGTCCCCGTGGTCACCGTGGGGGTGGACGTTCCGGAGCGCGCCGAGAACGTGCTCCGCGCTGCGGTGCACGAGGCCCGTGGTCGCGGAGCGACGCTGCGGGTGCTGCACACGTGGTCGTTCCCGGGTGCCTACGACGACATCATCGTGTCCCGCGTCGAGCACGAGAGGTGGACGGAGCGGGCCACCAGCGACATCCGCGAGGCGCTCTCCGGCCTCGGTGAGGAGGCCACGGGCCTCACCGTCGAGATCGAGGCCAGGCACGCCTTCCCCGGGGACGCCCTGATCCAGGCCGCGCGCACCTCCGACCTGCTGGTGATCGGCCGGCACGACCCCCTGGTCCCGGCCGGTTCGCACCTCGGCCCGGTCGCGCGGGCGGTCCTGCGTGAGGCCGTCTGCCCGGTGATGCTGGCCGACCCCCGACCCCGGCACCACTGGACCACGCACCGCCAGCACGCCGACGTGGTCTGACCGCATGGCCGTCCCGCCCGGGTGACGGGACGGCGGTCCCGGCGGCGGCCGAGACCTCCTCGCGGGGTCGGGTCCGCGGCCTCATGTCGAGGGATCCCGCTCGCGCGAGCCTGCGGAGATGGACACCGCACACCGCTCGATCGCTCGCCGACTGGCCGTCAGGACCGCGCTGCTGGTCGCCCTCGTCACCGTCGTCCCGTGGCCCGCGTCGGGTGGGGCGACGCCCGGCGCGTCGCCCGCGGCCCCGGCGGTGACGTCGGCCGGGTGCCTCCGTGACCGCGTGCTCGTCCTGGGCCACCGGGGGACCGGTCCGGGCACCCGGACCATCGGGGGGCAGGCCTTCTCGGAGAACTCCCTCGCCGCCTTCGAGCAGGCCCTGCGCGTCGGGGCGGACGGGGTCGAGGCCGACTACTGGCCCACGGCCGACGGGCGGATCGCCACCCACCACGACCCGACG
Organism: Nocardioides sp. Soil777; assembly: GCF_001428425.1. Classification (NCBI taxonomy): domain Bacteria; kingdom Bacillati; phylum Actinomycetota; class Actinomycetes; order Propionibacteriales; family Nocardioidaceae; genus Nocardioides; species Nocardioides sp. Soil777. The sequence goes on along the minus strand of NZ_LMSN01000019.1, from coordinate 220,023 downwards.
CTCGACCGGATGACGCCCGGCAGGGGCCGGCTCGGCAGCACCCCCTGGGCCCGGGTCTCCCTCGCCCGCCTGCCGAGCGGCGACCGGGTGCCGACCTTCGGGGCAGTCGCCGCCGCACTGGCGCCGTACGACGCGCACCGGCAGCAGGAGGTCAAGCACGGCGCGGCATTCAGCAACGGGCAGCTCCGACGCATGGTCGCGACCGACCTGTCGGCCAGCGACCCCGGCCGGGTCCTGTACACGTCGTCCGAGCCGCGGACGCTGGCTCGGATCGACGCCATCGACCCCCGGGTCCGCGTCGGCCTGATCGCCCGCGACCCCACCTCCCGCCCGGTGATCGAGGCCCTCCCGGCGTGGCTGGACGCGGTCCTCGTCGACCTGCGTGCCGTCGACGCGGACTGGGTCGGGCACGCCGAGGAGGTCGGGCTCCAGGTCTCGGCGCGCGGCGTGGACACCGTCGCCGACCTGCACCGTGCGGCTGACCTGGGGGTCACCCGGGTCCTGACGGACCGTCCCGAGGTGGTCGGCCGCGCGTGCTGACGCGCTGCTGGTGGCCGCGACCCATTCCCGGCGGGACGGGTCCGCAGCCCCATGCGTCCGGGACGGCCCGGCGCCCACACTCCTGGTGGCGGCGGACGTTGACGGAGGAGGACCGGATGACTGCGGTGGTGCTGCACATCGGGTTGCCCAAGACGGGCACCACGACGATCCAGGCCGCCCTCGACGCGAGCGCTCCCGCCCTCGCCGGGCACGGCGTCCTCCTTCCGTGCGGGGGGCACCGGGGCCAGCGCCTCGCGGCGTACGACCTCATCGGCCAGCGGGTCCCCGGGCACGAGCGCTCGGCCGTCGCCGGGGCCTGGGACCGCCTCGTCGAGGAGGTGGACGCGTTCGACGGGCGGCGCGTCGTCGTCTCGGAGGAGGAGCTCGGCCGGGCGCGTCCGGGCCAGGTACGGCGGCTCGTGCGCACGCTGGACGGTCACGACCTGGTGGTCGTGGTCGGGGTCCGGGACCTCGCGCGCACGCTGGTTTCGGCGTGGCAGCAGTCCGTGGTGATGGGCGGGACGACGTCGTGGTCCGACTTCGTGGCCGCCGTGCGGGAGCCGGGCGCGGGCTCGCTGCGCGCCGGCACCTCGTTCGCCCTCCGGCACGACCCGCTGCGGGTGCTGCGCACCTGGGGGGCGCACGTGCCGCCGGAGCGGATCCGGGTCGTCACCGTGCCGCCGCCCGGCGCCCCGGCACCGTGCCTGCTCGAACGCTTCGGCGACGCGGCGGAGCTGCCGCGCGAGGCGTGGCGGACCGGGGTGCCGTCCCACAACGACTCCCTCGGTGCCGTCGAGGTCGAGCTCCTGCGCCGGGTCAACGCCTCCCTGGGCGGCCGGCTGCGGCCGGCGGCCCACCGGTACGTCGTGGAGGAGGGGATCCGCCGGGAGTGGCGGGTGCCGGGTTCGAGGTCGCTGGTGCTCCCCGCGCAGGACTGGGCCTGGGTGTCGGAGCGGAGCCGGGCGATCGTCGACGGGCTGGCGGCGGGCGGGTACCCGATCCACGGCGACCTGTCCGACCTGGTGCCGGGGGAGCCGTCCCCGGACGGTCGCCGCCCGGACGACGTCACCGACGCCGAGCTCGCGGCGGCAGCGGAGTCCGCGCTCATCTCCCTCGCGGTGGCGCACGCCCGTCTGCACCGCCGCCACCGCCGATCGCTGGGCGGCACGGAGACGCCCCCGGTGACCCGGTCGCAGGCCCTCGCCAGCGCCACCCGGGCCGCGGCCCTCGACGCGCAGCGCCGGGCGCTGGTCCTCGCCGACCGTGCTCCCGGGGTCGACCGGGCGGTCAGCGCCCTCCGGCGCCTGGACAGCCGGCGCCGTCGAGGCCGTTGAGGGACGGCCCATGGTCTAGATTGCGCTCCCGTGAGTGCACAGGCCCCTTCCGCAGTCATCCTGATCCGCGCCGAACGATTCACCCCCAATCCGGCGACGGCCGCCGACAACGCCTTCCAGGCCGACGCCCCGGAGGGACAGACCGACGACGCCACCGCCGCGAAGGCGCTGGCCGAGATGGACGCCCTGGCCGCCGCGCTGCGGGCGGCCGGCGTCCGGGTCCACGTCTTCGACGACGAGGACCACACCCGGCCGGACAGCGTCTTCCCCAACAACTGGCTCTCCACCCACGCCGGCGGGATGGTCGCGGTCTACCCGATGTACGCCTCCAACCGTCGCCACGAGCGTCGCGCCGACGTGCTCGAGCTGCTCAAGTCGTCGTACCGCGTCCAGACGATCGTCGACTACTCCGGACTCGAGCCGGACGGCATCTTCCTCGAGGGCACCGGCGCGATGGTCCTCGACCACGTCTCCCGGGTGGCCTATACCGCACGCAGCCACCGCGCGGACACCCACGTCCTGGAGCGCTTCTGCACCGACTTCGGCTACGAGCCGATGGCCTTCGAGGCGGTCGACTCCGAGGGCGTGCCGGTCTACCACACCAACGTCATCGCCTGCATCGGCACGGACGTCGCGCTCATCGCCCTCGACATGATCCCCGACCTCGACCGCCGGGCCCAGGTGCGCGAGCGCCTCTCGGTCAACGGCCGGACCGTCGTGGAGCTGACCGAGGAGCAGATCCGCGAGTTCGCCGGCAACGCGGTCGAGCTCTGCGGTCGTACGCCGGAGGGCCGGCGCCGCTACATCATGGCCATGTCGGCGCGGGCCCGGGCTAGCCTGCGTCCCGAGCAGGTCGCCGCGATCGAGGAGTCGTGCGAGATCGTCGCGGTCGACATCCCGACGATCGAGCTCGCGGGCGGGTCGGTGCGCTGCATGATCGCCGGCGTCCACCTCGACCGTCGCCCCGCGGCGGAGCCCGAGCTCACCGAGGCGGTCGAGGCGATCAACGAGGACGACCCCGAGACCCTCGACGGCAGCGACCTCATCCGCGCCGACGAGGAGGGCTGACGGCCGTCCGGTCGTAGAGGTCGACGAGGAAGCGCGCCAGCCCGACGCGCTGGGTGAAGGTGGCGCTGGGCGGGTCGCCCGCGCGGGCGCCGTCGAGCTCCCCGTAGAGGAAGCCGTCGAATCCGCTGCGGAGCAGCGCGGACGTCGCGAAGGCCTCGCGCACGGACGCCGGTGTCTCGTGCACGCCCTCGGCGGCCAGGCCCTCGACGTACGCCGGGACGACGGCGGCGGCGATCCCCGGCAGCCGGCCGGCGGGGACGACGTCGGAGTGGACCAGCCCGACCAGGAGCTGTCCGAGGTCGAAGCCCAGCGCGTGCGGGCTGCGGAAGGACACGTCGATCGCGACCAGCCCGTCCGGGTCGTCCGCCGGGACGAGGAGGTTCTGGGGGCTGGCGTCGCCGTGCGGGAGGGCCTGCGTGAAGCCGTCGAGGCGGTCGAGCAGCGTGGGGATCTCCTCCCCGAGGGCGAGGAGGGCCTCGGCCACGTCCCGGTCGCCGGCGAGCCAGGGGTGGCCCCACAGGTCGTCGTCGGCCAGCGGGGCGAGGCCGCGGGCGGGGACCGCCTGCTCGGCGTACATCCTCAGGGCGAAGCCGGGCGGCAGGTCGGTCACGGCCAGGACCTCGTCGGTCGTCGAACGGGCGTTCCACCGGCCGAGCAGGTGGGCCGCGTGGGCGTACGCCGAGTCGTCCCAGGCCAGCGGGCGCTCGGCGACGTCCTCCTGCCAGACCGCGACCCGGTCGTCGGGGAGCTCCACCAGCCGGTGCAGCCGCGGGGCGCGCAGGCCGCGGGGGAGCGACGCCAGGACCCGCGGGTCCCAGAGCTCCAGCTCGGAGCGCCAGGGGAACGTGTCGGAGAAGTGCTGCGCCACGGGTGGTGGCATCTGCTGGAGGCCCGACCAGTGGCGCACGTGCTGGAGCACCTTGCAGAAGAGCGACCAGGGGGCACCCGCGGTGTCGCGACCGTGCACGCGGTGCACCCCGGCGGTGGCGGGGGAGCCCAGGGCGTGGGGGACGCTGTCGACGACGGTCGTCCCCTGGTCGGGGCTGCGGCCGAGGGCCTCGTGCACGAGGCCGTCGAGGGCGGCGGCGGTGTCCGCCTCGTCGGTGCCGAGCAGCGCGGCCAGGGTCGCGGTGGGCGCGGCGGGGAGGTCGTCGCGCGAGCGGGCCCCGCGCGTGGGTGCTGCGGTGGTGTCGTCCATCGTCGTCCCCGATGTTGTCAGGTAACCTTACCGTTCTGTCGATAGTAAGGTTGCCTTATGACATCGGTCAAGGACGATCTCCCGGACCACGCGCTGGCGCTGCTCGGCTACGTCATGGACGGCATGCGCCGCGACGTGCACGCCAGGAGCGCGGCCGGGGCCGGGGCGGCGACGGGGCTGCGCTCGAGCCAGCTCCGGCTGCTCAGCCTCACGCCGGTCGACGGGATGCGGGTCACCGACCTGGCGGAGCGGGTCGGCATGACCAAGCAGGCGCTGGGCGAGTTCGCCAACGCGCTCGAGGACCGTGGCCTGATGGAGAGCGTCCGGGACGACCAGGACCGCCGGATCCGCATCCTGCGCCCGACCGAGCAGGGCCGCCGCGCGGTCGCGGACGGCGAGGCCCTCATCGCCGAGGTGGAGGCCGACTGGCGTCGGCGGCTCGGCGCGCAGCGCTGGGAGCGGCTGCGGGCGCTGCTCCTCGCGGCCGCCGAGCTGGGCCCGGGTCAGCCCGCGGAGTAGGCCTCGACCAGCTGGGACTCGGCGGCGTCGAGGTAGGTCGCCATGGCCGCCTCGGCCGCGGCGAGGTCGCGCGTCTCCAGCATCCCCAGGATCCTCCGGTTGTCGGGGAGGTAGGCCTCGTGGAAGGCCTGCGGCGCCGCCATCACGTGGAAGACCAGGCGCAGCTCGGCGAGCAGGTGGCCCATCGCCTCCGCGACGCGGGGGCTCTCGGCGAGGGCGGCGATCGCCTGGTGGAAGTGCATGTTGGCGGTGCCGACGTCCACCCACCGCCCCCCGTCGGCCGCGGCCTCGCCCTCCTCGACGGCCGTGCGGGCGGGCTCGACGAGGACGGCCCAGCGATCGGCGTACGACGCGTCGGCCGCGAGGCGTTCGGCTGCGCGGCGCACGGCGCCGCACTCGAGGATGCGGCGCAGCTGGTAGAGGTCGCGGACGTCGTCGACGGTGAGCTTGCGGACGAACACGCCGCGGTTGAACTCGTGCACCAGGAGCCGCTCGTGGCCGAGCAGCCGGAACGCCTCGCGGAGGGTGTTGCGCGAGACCCCCAGGGCGGCGCCGATGTCCTCCTCGGAGAGCCTGGTCCCGGGGGCGAGGTGGCCCTCGGTGATGCGGGTGCGGAGCACGTCGGCGACCCGGCCGGCGGTGCTGGCGCGACCCAGTCGGGGGCGCTCGGCCTGCAGCTCCTCGAGCCAGTCGGTGGTGGTCACGCGGGAACAGTATCGGACGGGGGTATTGACGAATTGTTCAACAATCCCTCACTCTGGTGTGACGGGGACCACCACTCCCGGGCACGATGCGGGACCGACAGATGGGCCACACATGACCGACGACACCAGCCAGCACCGCGCGACCGACAGCGCGACGGACAGCGAGCCAGGCAGCGCGACGGCCAAGGCCGGAGCAGCCCGCGGGGCACTCCTCGGCGCCATGTTCCTCATGGCCACCAGCGCCATCGGGCCGGGCTTCATCACCCAGACCACCGTCTTCACCGCCGAGCTCGGGGCGGCCTTCGCTTTCGCGATCCTGGTGTCGATCCTGGTCGACATCGCCGTGCAGCTGAACGTCTGGCGGGTCATCGGGGTCTCCGGCATGCGCGCCCAGGAGCTGGCCAACTCGGTCCTCCCCGGCGCCGGCTACTTCCTGGCGGCCCTGGTCGTCATGGGCGGCCTGGTCTTCAACATCGGCAACATCGGCGGCACCGCGCTGGGCACCAACGCGATGTTCGGCCTCGACGTCAAGATCGGCGGTGCGATCTCCGCGGCCATCGCGATCGGCATCTTCCTCAGCAAGCGGGCCGGCGTGGCGATGGACCGCATCGTCGTGGTCCTGGGCCTGCTGATGATCGCCATGGTCACCTATGCCGCCATCGTCTCGGGCCCGCCCGTCGGTGAGGCGCTGCGCCAGACCGTGCTGCCGGACGAGGTCGACTTCCTCATCATCACCACGCTGATCGGTGGCACGGTCGGTGGCTACATCACCTACGCCGGTGCCCACCGCCTGGTCGACTCCGGCATCACCGGCAGCGAGCACGTCCGTGACATCACCCGCGGCTCGGTGACCGGCATCCTGGTGACGGGCGTGATGAGGGCCCTGCTGTTCCTCGCCGTGCTCGGCGTCGTCGCCGGGGGCGTGACCCTCGCCGCGGAGAACCCGCCGGCCTCCGCCTTCGAGGCGGCGCTGGGCGACGTCGGTGTCCGGGTCTTCGGCATCATCCTGTGGGCCGCGAGCATCACCTCCGTGATCGGCGCGTCGTACACCTCGGTGTCCTTCCTCGCCGGCTTCTCCAAGCGCCTCGAGGCCCGCAGGCCGCTCCTCACCGTCGTCTTCATCCTCTTCTCGACCGTGGTCTACCTCGCGCTGGGCAAGGCCCCGGTGACGCTGCTGGTGCTCGCCGGCGCCCTCAACGGCCTCATCCTCCCGGTGGGCTTCGCCGTGATCCTGTGGGTCGCCGCACGCCGGACCGACCTGCTGCGCGGCTACCGCTACCCGCGCTGGCTGCTGGTCGTCGGCGTGCTCGTCTGGGGTCTCACCGTCTACCTCGGCTGGAACTCCCTGAGCGGGATCGCGGCGCTGTGGTGATGGGCGAGCAGCGGATCGACCTCAACGCAGACCTGGGCGAGGCGTTCGGCGCCTGGACCCTCGGCGATGACGACGCCCTCCTGGAGCTGATCACCAGCGCCAACGTGGCCTGCGGCTTCCATGCCGGGGACCCGACGGTGCTGCGCCGCACCTGCGAGCGTGCCGCCGAGCGCGGCGTCGTGATCGGCGCCCAGGTCGGCTACAACGACCTGGCGGGCTTCGGCCGGCGCTTCCTCGACGTGGAGCCCCACGAGCTGACCAACGACGTGCTCTACCAGCTCGGCGCGCTCGAGGCCTTCGCCCGGGTCGCCGGGACGCAGGTGCGCTACGTCAAGCCGCACGGCGCGCTCTACAACGCGATCGTGCACCACGAGGCGCAGGCCGAGGCGGTGGTCGAGGCCGTGCTGCGCTACGACCCGACCCTGCCCGTGCTCGGCCTGCCCGGCTCGGTGTGGCTCGCGACCGCCGAGTCGGCGGGGCTGACCACCGTGCCCGAGGCGTTCGCCGACCGCGCCTACACGCCCGAGGGCACGCTGGTGTCCCGGCGCGAGGACGGCGCCGTGCTGCACGACGTCGACCACGTCGCGGAGCGCAGCGTCCGGATGGCCACCCACCGCGAGGTGGTGGCCATCGACGGCTCGCTCGTGGAGGTGCTGGCCGGATCGGTGTGCGTGCACGGCGACAGCGAGGGCGCCGTCGCCATGGCGGCCGCCGTACGACGCGGCCTCGAGGAGGCGGGCGTCCGGGTGGCCCCCTTCGTCGGAGGCGACGTCACATGAGGCTGCTCCCGTGCGGTGACTCGGGCCTGCTGGTCGAGCTGGCGGACCTCGACGAGGTGCTGGCGCTGTATGCCGAGCTCGTCGACGACCCGCCCGCGGGCGTCGTCGACCTGGTGCCGGCCGCCCGCACCCTCATGCTCCGCATCGACCCGACCCGGACCGACCCCGCCCAGGTGGGCCGCGCCGTGCGTGCCACGGCGACGCGACCCGGACAGCGTCCCGACGAGGGACTGGTGGAGGTGCCGGTGACCTACGACGGCGAGGACCTCGCCGAGGTCGGCCGCCTCACCGGGCTGGGGGAGCGCGGTGTCGTCGAGGCGCACACCGCGCAGGAGTGGACCGTGGCCTTCTGCGGCTTCGCACCCGGCTTCGGCTACCTGGTCGGCGCCGACGAGCGGCTCACGGTGCCCCGGCGCAGCGTCCCCCGGACCCGGGTCCCGGCGCGGTCGGTCGCGCTGGCCGGTGAGTTCACCGGCGTCTACCCGCGCGAGTCGCCCGGCGGCTGGCAGCTCATCGGGCACACCACGCTCCAGCCCTGGGACCTCGACCGCGAGCCGCCCGCCCTGCTGGTGCCGGGCGTCCGCGTCAGGTTCGTGGCGGCGTGATGCCGCTCGGGAGGAGGGCCGCCCGGTCCACGTCGTGGCTCGAGGTGGTCGCCCCGGGCCCGCTGACCACCGTCCAGGACCTGGGCCGCCCCGGTCTGGGAGCGCTCGGCGTCGGTCACTCGGGTGCCGCGGACGTCCCGGCGCTGCGGCTGGCCAACCGGCTGCTCGGCAACCCCGAGTCCGCCGCCGCCCTGGAGGTGACCTTCGGGGGACTGGAGGTCGTCGCCCGCGGGAGCGTGACGGTGACCCTCACCGGCGCCCCCTGCGCGGTCACGGTCGACGGCCGCGACCACGGGGCGTACGGCGTCGTCCGGGTGCCCGACGGCGCCACCGTGCGCCTGGGTACGCCGCGCTCCGGCCTGCGCAGCTATCTCGCAGTGCGCGGCGGCATCGACGTGCCGGAGCAGCTGGGCTCGCGGGCCTCGGACACGCTGGCCGCGCTCGGTCCGGCGCCGCTGGCCCCCGGGGACCGGTTGCCCGTCGGCACCGCCACCGACGTCCACCCGGGCGTGGACGTGGCGCCGGTGTCGGTGCCCGAGGACGGCGACGTCACCCTCCGCCTCGTCGACGGGCCCCGCGCCGACTGGTTCACCCCCGCGGCGCACGGGGCGCTGGTGTCGGGGGCCTACGAGGTCACCGCCGACAGCAACCGGGTAGGGATGCGGCTCGCCGGGGCGGAGCTCGAGCGGGCGCAGGACCAGGAGCTGCCCAGCGAGGGGATGGTCTGCGGTGCGCTGCAGGTCCCGCCGTCCGGGCAGCCGACGCTCTTCCTCGCCGACCACCCCGTCACCGGCGGCTATCCCGTGATCGCCGTCGTCGTGCCCGCCGACCTGCCGCGGGCTGCTCAGGTGCGCCCGGGCCAGCACATCACCTTCAGGCGGGTGTCGGCGCCGCCCCTGCCCGCCGCCACGAACCCGACTGCGACAGGAGACACCGATGACTGAGACCGACCGTCCCGACACCCTCGCTCCCGCCGAGGCGCGCGAGCTGTTCCGTGGCGGGTTGCGGGTGCCGACCTCGGGGTGGTGCGCTGGCTGGACCCAGGCCAACCTCCTGGCCGTGCCGCGCGACCTCGCCTACGACTTCCTGCTCTTCGCCCAGCGCAACCCGGCGGCGTGCCCGGTCCTCGACGTGACCGAGCCCGGGGCGGTGAGCAGCCCCCGCTTCGCCGGTGACCTGCGCACCGACCTGCCGGCGTACCGCGTCTACGAGCACGGAGAGCTGGTCGAGGAGGTCGACGACGTGACCGCGCGCTGGCGCGACGACATGGTGGCCTTCCTGATCGGCTGCAGCTTCACCTTCGAGGACGCGCTGCTCGCCGCCGGGGTGCCCGTCCGACACATCGAGCAGGGCAGCAACGTCCCGATGTACCGCACCGACGTCGCGTGCCGCCCGGCCGGATCACTCTCTGGCCCTCTGGTCGTGTCGATGCGCCCGATGGCCGCGTCGCAGGTGGCCACCGCGGTGCGGGTGACCTCGCGCTACCCCGCGGTCCACGGGGCGCCGGTGCACATCGGGTCGCCCGCCGAGCTCGGCATCACCGACCTCGACCACCCCGACTTCGGGGACCCCGTCGAGGTGCGGCCGGGTGAGGTCCCGGTCTTCTGGGCGTGCGGGGTGACCCCGCAGGCGGCGGTCATGCAGTCCCGCCCCGCCCTGGCGATCGGCCACGCTCCCGGGCACATGGCGATCACCGACATCCGCGAGAGCGAGCACGTCGTCCCGTGAGGCCGGCGCGCCCTCACCCGTGGGGGGCATGCCTGGCGGCGAGCCGGAGGGCCAGGAGCTTGTCGACCGAGATGACGAGCGCGATCGCGGCCGCGACACCGAGGATCCGGATCCAGGCCGCGCCGTCCAGCGGGGCGGTGCCGAAGACCGCGTTCATCAACGGCAGGTAGGTGAACGCCGCCTGGGCGGCGACCTGCACGAGGACGCCGCCGACGATCCACCGGTTGGAGAGGAGTCCGAGTCGCCACGACGGTCCGACCAGCGAGCGGCAGCTGTAGAGGTAGAAGACCTCGACCGCGACGAACAGGTTGACGGCGGCCGTGCGGGCCTCGGCGAGGTCGACGCCCCGGGCCTGCTCGGAGATGAAGATCCACCAGGACCCCACGACCAGCAGCCCGGCGACGAAGACCGTGCGCCACACCAGGGTGCGGGTGAGCAGGGGCAGGTCCGGAGCGCGTGGAGGCCGGTCCATGATGCCGGCCTCCCGCGGCTCGAACGCCAGCATGAGCCCCAGGACGACCGCAGTGGTCATGTTGATCCACAGGATCTGGGTCGGGAGGATCGGCAGCTCCGACCCGAGCACGATGGCGACCAGGATGACGAGGCCCTCGCCCATGTTGGTCGGCAGCGTCCAGACGATGAACTTCGTGAGGTTGTCGAAGACCCCGCGCCCCTCCTCGACCGCCGCCTCGATCGTCGTGAAGTCGTCGTCGAGGAGCACCATGTCCGCGGCGTCCTGTGCGACCTGTGTCCCGCCCCGACCCATCGCGATGCCGATGTCGGCCCGGCGCAGCGCCGGCGCGTCGTTGACCCCGTCGCCGGTCATCGCCACGACGTGACCGGCGGACTGCAGGGACTCGACGAGGCGCAGCTTCTCGCCGGGGGAGACCCGGGCGAAGACACCCGCGGCGGCCACCGTCGCGGCGTACTCGTCCTCGGGCAGGGACGCGAGCTCGGTGCCCGTGACGACGCGGCGTCGGTCCGCTGGTCGGTGGTCCAGCCCCAGCTCGTCGGCGATGGCCGCCGCGGTGGCGGCGTGGTCGCCGGTGATCATCTTGACCTCGATCCCGGCCGCGTGGCACGCCGCGACCGCCGCGGCGACGTCCGGGCGCGGCGGGTCGAGCATCGCCTGCAGCCCGGTGAGGACGACGCGGCCCCGCAGGCCCTCGGCCGTGAAGTCGTCCGGGTCCGCGTCGCGCACCAGCCCGGTCGCCAGGACGCGGAGCCCCCGGGCGGCCAGGCGGTGGACCGCGTCCACGACGGCGGCCCGGTCCAGCGGCTCGACCGTGCCGTCGGCCCGCATCCACTGGTCGCACAGGTCCGCCACCCGCTCGACGGCTCCCTTGACCAGGACGAGGTGGCGGCCGTCGGAGGAGCGACGGTGCAGCGTGGCCATGTACTGCCGCTCCGAGTCGAACGGGATCGTGGCCACCCGGAGGGTCTCGGAGTCGAGGGTCGCGGCGGGGCCGCCCTTGAGTCCGACGACCTTCATGGCGGCCTCGGTGGGGTCACCCGAGATCGTCCAGTCCTCGCCGTCGCGGACGACCCCGGCGTCGTTGCAGTCCGTCCCGGCGGTCAGGCACCACCGCAGGGCCGCCTCGGTGGACAGGTCCGCCCGGACGCCGTCGCGGCGCAGGTCCCCCTCCGGGTCGTAGCCCTGGCCGGTGGCCTCGAGCTCGCCGTCGGGGGTCCACACGCGCCGTACGGTCATCTCGTTGGTGGTGAGGGTGCCGGTCTTGTCGGTGCAGATCACCGTGGTGCTGCCCAGGGTCTCGACCGCCGGGAGGTGGCGTACGACGGCACGTCTGCGCACCATGCGCTTGACGCCGATCGCCAGGGTGATCGTCACGGCGGCCGGAAGCCCCTCCGGGATGGCGCCGACGGCGAGGGCCACGGCAGCGGTGAACATCTCCGGGGCACTCTCGCCGCGCAGCAGCCCGATCACGAAGGCCACCACCGCCAGCGCGACGATCACCACGGTGAGCAGCGAGCTGAAGCGCGCGAGCTTGCTCGTCAGGGGCGTCGCCAGCACGGTCGCCCCTCCGACCATGCGGTGGATGCCCCCCAGCTCGGTGCGCTCCGCGGTGGCCACGACCAGGCCGCGCCCCGTCCCGGCGCGCACCAGGCTGCCGGCGTAGAGCATGTTGGTCCGGTCGGCCACCCGCGCGGCCAGCTCGAGCACCGCGTCGGCCTTGCGGATGGACGCCGACTCCCCGGTCAGGCTGGACTCGTCGACCAGGAGCTCGGTCGCGTCGACGACGCGCAGGTCGGCGGGCACCTTCTCGCCCGGCTCCAGCGCGACGAGGTCCCCACTGACCAGGTGCTCGGACGCGATGGTGCGCCGCTGTCCCGCACGCACGACGCGCGCCTCGCCCCGGACCATCGACCGCAGGCTCTCGAGGGCGGCGAGGGCCTTCGACTCCTGGACGAAGCCGACCAACGCGTTGACGAGGACCACGCCCAGGATGACTGCGGCGTCGACGTACTCACCGAGCAGCAGCGTCGTCAGGGCGGCCGCCAGGAGGACGTAGATCAGCGGGTTGTGGAACTGGAGGAGCACGCGCCGCAGGAGCGGTTCCCCCCGCGCCTCCGGCAGGGTGTTGGCGCCGTCGCGGGCCAGGCGGTCGACCGCGACCGGCTCGTCCAGGCCGCGGTCCCGGTGGCTGCCCAGGTGGGCGACGACCTCCTCGACGGGGACGGCGTGGTGGTGGCGCTCCGGACCGGTGTCGACGGCGCGGGGGTCCGGCACCTCGTCAGGGCCGGTAGTCGTCCGTGGGGACAACGACCGCACGCCCGGTCACCGTGCCGTGCGTCAGGTCGAGGTAGGCCTGCGCGGCGTCATGGAGCGTGTAGAGCGAGGTCTCGGCGGTGAGCAGCCCGCGGGCGCCGAGATCGAGGACCTCGACCAGCTCGTGGCGGTTGCCCCAGTAGGTCGTCTGCACGCTGGTCTCGTAGGGCAGGGAGAAGAACGACACCGGCAGCGTGCCGCCGCCGATCCCGACGAGGGTGAGGTCGCCGAGCGAGCGGGACACCGCGGCGGCGAGGGCCAGCGTGTCGTCGCTGCCGACGTGGTCGAGCACGAGGTCGGCGCCCAGCCCGCCGGTGAAGTCGCGGATCTCCTGCACGGCGTCGGGGCCGGGGGCGACCGCGAGGTCGGCGCCGCCGCGCAGCGCGCTGTCGCGGGAGGACTCCCGGGGGTCGACGGCGACGATCCGGGCCGCGGTGGTGGCCTTGAGCACCTGGACGGCGAGGTGGCCCAGGCCGCCGACACCGATGACGACGGCGGTCGAGACGGGTCCCAGCTTGTGCTGCGAGCGCCGCACCGCGTGGTACGGCGTCAACGCGGCGTCGGTGAGCGGTGCGGCCGAGACGGGGTCGAGCCCGTCGGGGAGCGGGACGAGGTGCCGCGCGGCCGGGACGAGGAGGTACTCCGCCATCCCGCCGTCCAGGCCCAGCCCGCCACCGCCGCCGGCGACGGGGGCCAGGTCGGGGCGTGCGCACAGCGTCTCGTAGCCGCCCAGGCAGCGCTGGCACTGCCCGCAGCCCCAGGCGCCGACGACGGCGACCGGCTGGCCGGGCTCGAGGCCCCGGACGCCCTCGCCGAGCGTGTGCACCCAGCCGGCGTTCTCGTGACCGAGCGTGAAGGGCGGCTCCCACGGCAGGGCGCCGGGCTCGAAGTCGTGCATCAGGTGCAGGTCGGAGTGGCACGCGCCGGCGGCGCCCACCTGCACGAGCACCTCACCCGGCCCCGGCACCGGGACCGGCACCTCGACCAGCTCCGGCTCGCTCTTCCACGACGGCAACCGCAATGCCCACATGGGGTCCTCCTCGTCGATGTCCGGTGACCAGCACCGAGTCCGTTATCCAGCATCGCGGTGACCGGGTGGGCGATGAAGAGGCCAGCGACTCCGTCGACGGGGGTCGTTGGTCCCTAGGAGCCGGGCGTGGCCCGCGGGATCGTGGAGGTCCCACCTCCCGCGAGGAGCCACCCGTGCTGACCGCCCACCCCACGACCGCGCAGGCCGCGCCGCTGCCCCAGCTGCCCGGTCCGGTCGACCAGTACGTCTCCCTGCGGATCCCGGTGTGCGGCCTGGACGACACCGTCGAGGAGGTCCTGGCGCTGCTGCGCGCGGGCGCCCACGACTCGGTGGCCGACGTCGCCGTGTGCACGGAGCCGGGCACGCCGTCGCGGCTGCTCGGCCTGGTGCCGTTCGCGCGGATGCTGGCGGCGCCACCGGGGACAACCGCGGCCGAGCTGCTGGACCCCGACCCGCCCGTCGTCGCCCTGGGCCACGACAGCGAGCAGGCGGCCTGGAAGGCCGTCCGGCACGGGGAGTCGAGCCTCGCGGTCGTGGACGAGGACGGCCTGTTCCACGGGCTGGTGCCGTCGTCGCGGCTGCTCGGCCTGCTGCTGCGGGCCCACGACGAGGACTTCGCCCGGCTCGGCGGCTACCTCGCGTCGTCGCACACCGCGCGGGTGGCCATGGAGGAGCCGGTCACGCACCGGCTGTGGCACCGGGTGCCGTGGCTGGTGCTGGGCCTGGCCGGCGCGGCGCTGTCCGCCTGGTTCGTCGGGCTCTTCGAGGGCCGGCTCACCGCCGACGTACGCCTCGCGTTCTTCATCCCGGGCGTCATCTACCTGGCCGACGCGGTAGGCACCCAGACCGAGGCACTCGTCGTACGCGGACTGTCGGTGGGCACGTCGTTGCGCTCGACGATCCGGCTGGAGGCGCTCACCGGTCCGCTGCTCGGTCTCCTGCTGGCCGCGGTCGGCTACCCCGCCATCCTCGCCGTCCTCGGCGACCCGGGCATCGCGCTCACCGTCTCGATCGCCCTGGTGGCCGCGTGCAGCGTCGCGACCGTCGTCGCGGCCGTGCTGCCGGTGCTCATGTCCCGGACGGGGCGGGACCCGGCGTTCGGCAGCGGTCCGCTCGCCACGGTCATCCAGGACCTGCTCTCGCTGGTGATCTACTTCCTCGCCGCCATCCTGGTCCTGGGGTGATCGACATGGTCCAGCCCACGCTCACCTTCCTCGGCGCCGCCGGCACCGTCACCGGGAGCCGCTTCCTCGTGGAGGGTGCCGGCGCCCGGGTGCTGGTGGACGCCGGCCTCTACCAGGGCCCGTCGAGCCTGCGGCGGCGCAACTGGGACGAGTTCCCCGTCGACCCCGCCTCCATCGACGAGGTGGTGCTGACCCACGCCCACCTCGACCACACCGGCTACCTGCCGCGCCTGGTCAAGGAGGGCTTCCGCGGGCCGGTCCGCTCCACCCCGGAGACCGCCGAGCTCGCCGCGATCGTGCTCCGCGACAGCGCCCACCTCCAGGAGGAGGACGCGGTGTACGCCAACAGGACGGGCTTCTCCAAGCACCGGCCCGCCCTCCCGTTGTACGACGCCGAGGACGTCGAGCGCACCCTGCCGCTGCTCGAGCCGGTGCCGCTCGACGAGGACGTGACCATCGCCGGGGGCATCGTCCTGCGGCTGCGGCCGGCCGGGCACATCCTCGGCTCGGCGACGGTGTCGCTGACCGTCGACGGGCACCGGGTCCTCTTCAGCGGCGACCTGGGGCGCCGGCACCACCCGCTGCTCCGGCCCCCCGCGGATCCGCCGGCCGCCGACACGATCGTGGTCGAGTCGACCTACGGCGACCGGTTGCACCCGGTGCCCGACCCGCAGCGACTGGCCGACGCGGTCCGGCGCACGATCGGCAGGGGCGGGAGCGTGCTCGTGCCGGCCTTCGCCGTGGACCGCACCGAGCTGGTCCTGATGGCGTTGCGACGGCTCACCGTCTCCGGCGACATACCCCGCGTCCCGGTCCACGTGGACAGCCCGATGGCGCTGGCCGCCCTGCGGGTCTACGAGCGGGCGATCGCGGAGGGCAGCGGCCAGGTGCGGGCCGACCTGTCCCGGACGAGCGGGCTCTTCGACCCCGGCGACCTGCACGCCGCCCGCACCCCGACCGAGTCCCGCGAGCTCAACGACCCGCGCCACCCGTGCATCATCATCTCGGCGTCCGGGATGGCCGCCGGCGGCCGGATCATCCACCACCTCGAGCACATGCTTCCGGACCGGCGGCACACCGTCGTTCTCACCGGCTACCAGGCGGTCGGCACCCGCGGACGGCAGCTCCTCGAGGGGGCGCGGGACGTGAAGATCCACGGTCGCTACATCCCGGTCCGGTCCGAGGTCGTCTCGATCGACGACTTCTCCGTGCACTCCGACGCGGGGGAGACCCTCGACTGGCTCGAGCGGGCGCCCGGGGCGCCGGGCACGGCGTACGTCGTCCACGGCGAGCCCGACTCGGCGCGGGCGCTGGTGCGGCGGATCCGCGACGACCTCGGCTGGAACGCCGTCGTCCCGCGGTACGGCGAGCGGGTCCTGCTCGACTAGGTCCCTCCTCAGGAGAGGGAGAGGGCCACGCCCACCACGACCACCGCCGGCAGCAGCAGGAGCAGCAGGGCGCCGGCGAACCGGGCACCGCCGGCCGCCGCACCGACCAGGACCTTGCCGAGGGTGTTGGTCGCCAGGCCGGCCCCGATCGCCACCACGGCGGTGGTGAGGGGGAGGTCGCCGCTGTGCACCAGGGTGGCCATGGCGACGCTGGCGCCGTGGACGTCGGCCAGCGCCGCCGTGGCGCTCGCCGCTGTTGCACCGGCCGCGCCGTAGCGGTCCTGGAGCCACAGGGCCAGGGGCAGCACCGCGGAGATGATCGCGGCGAGCAGGAGGGCCGGACCGATGGCGAAGGGGCGACCGGTGGGCGTGGAGTCGTCCTCGCCGTGGACCGACCGGCCCAGCCACCACGCCTCGAGCGCCAGCACCAGGCTGCCGGCCACCACGGCGGGGAGCAGGCGGACCGTCACCGTGGGGTCGACCAGCGCCGTGACCAGGGCCAGCTGGACCAGGGTCGCGACGCTCGCGAGCAGCGTGCCGGCGAGGGCCGCCCGCACCGGCACCTCGCGGCGGCGGGCCCGGGCGGCCATCACCCCGGTGGTCGCCGTCGCGGAGACGAAGCCACCCGCGAGGCCCGCGATCATCACCCCGCGCCGGGCGCCGAACATCCGGGTGGCGGCGTAGCCGACCCAGCCGATCGCGATGATCAGGACCACCAGCAGCCAGATCCGCTGCGGCACCCACGCGCCGTACGGGCCGACGGGGCCCGACGGCAGGATCGGCAGCACGACGAAGGCGGCGACGAAGAACACGAGGGCGTCCGAGCGCTCCTGGTCGGTGACGGTCTCGCGGACGAAGCGGTGCAGCGTCTCCCGGGAGACCAGCAGCACCGTGACCGCCACGGCGACCCCGACCGCGACGGCCGGGTCGGTGTGGCTGAGCGCGCCGAGGCCGAGGGTGGCCAGGACGGCCGTCTCGGTGGTGATGCCGCGGTCCTGGTCGCCGGTGACGACGTAGCCCGCGACGACGAGCAGTGCGACGCCCGCGCACAGCACCGCGGCCACCACGAGCGGCACCTGGACGGCCAGGGACCCGATGACGGCGACGAGGGCGAAGGTGCGGATCCCGGCCGTGCGCCCGGGCTGGTCGCGCTCGCGCTCGGCACCCACGAGCAGGCCGATGGCCAGCGCGACACCGAGCGACTGCCACAGCTCGAGCTCGCCCATGGGTCCAGCGTCGTGGAGGCACCGCCCGGCCGGCAGGGCCCGACGGTCCCCACGAACGGGTCCTACGACCCGTGCGACGGCCGCGTCGCGGTGCCATGGTCGAGGGGAGGGAGGACCGCCATGGACGAGACGACTGC
Organism: Nocardioides sp. Soil777; assembly: GCF_001428425.1. Lineage (NCBI taxonomy): Bacteria > Bacillati > Actinomycetota > Actinomycetes > Propionibacteriales > Nocardioidaceae > Nocardioides > Nocardioides sp. Soil777. The sequence continues at coordinate 202,423 of NZ_LMSN01000019.1, read as the reverse complement.
CACGGAGACCGGCCGGGGGACCGGGCAGGGGACCGGCACGCCGCACGGCCTCACCGCCCATGCCTTCGAGGTGACGCGCCGGCTCGCGTCGGCGGGCGGCTCCGTCGTGGGCGCGACGCCCCCGCCGCTGCGCCATGCCCTCGCCACCCTGGCGCGCTCCGTGGACCAGCTGCCGAGCGTGGCCGCGCAGGTCGACGTGCTGCAGCAGGAGGTGCACGCGCAACGGCTCGGCCTCCAGGCGGTCCAGGCGGAGCTCGCGGCACTGGACAGCCAGCTGGCCGTGCTGGAGCGCTCCCTCGCGCCGGTCGCGGCGTGGAACCACCAGACGACGCGTCTCCGCCTGTCCCTGGCCGATGCCCTCGAGCACCTGCCGGACGGACACGACGACGACCGCGACCGGGACTACGACCAGCACTGAGCGGTCCCGGCCGGGACCGACACGATCGCGAGGAGACCGCCGATGAGCACCTATCGAGTCCTGTGGCGCGTCGTGGCCACGATCACCGTCCTGCTGGCCTCGGTGGCGACGGCGTTCACGATGGACCTCGGGGTGGTCTTCGCCGTCGCGTTCGCGCTGGCCGTCTTCGGCGCCCTCATCGCCCTGACCCTGCGGGACGACCTCGAGCACGTGAAGCACCCGGTCCTCAAGGGTGCGGCCCTGGCCGTCGTGCCGACCCTGGTCCCGGGACTCTCACAGGTGGCGGGACCGGCGGGCACCGCGACGGCCGCGGTCGTCGCGCTCGCCTCGCCCTGGGTCGTGTCGCGGGTCCTGCGGAGCGTGCAGCCCTGGCTGCTCCCGTCGCGCCTCGTGCAGGCCGGGATGGCCGACGAGGACGAGGCGCTGCGGCGACAGTGGGCGGAGTCGACGCGCCAGCTGCGGCGGGCCGCGACGGTCGCGGACCGCCTGGTCGTCGTGCAGGTGCGCCAGCAGATCCTGGACGACATCGCCGTCCGCAGCGGCTGCCCGCTGCCCGCCTTCGTCTGGGAGAGCGCCCACGGTCAGACGGGCCAGACGCACCTGCCGCAGCGACGCCGCCCGCCGGGCCCGTTCCCGATGTGGTGACCCGCGCGGTCCGCCCGGGACCTTCGGCACTGGCGCGAGCACCCGCCGGTCGAGACCGTTGGCCCATGTCGATCAACCTGCCCGCTGTCCTCGTCGCGTCGGCCTGCCTGGTCGCCCCGAGCCTCGTGAGCGCCGTGGGCGTGGCCGATGCTGCCCCGCCGACGACACCGACCCTGGTGGACGTCCGCGCGTCCCACCACCCCGGCTTCGACCGGATCGTCTTCGAGTTCGACGGTGGCCTGCCCGCGAGCCATCGGGTGCGGTACGTCGACCGGCTGGTCGCCGACGGCTCCGGGCTGCCGGTCCGGGTGGCCGGTCGCGCGATCCTGCGGGTGGTGCTGAACCCCGCGCAGGCCCACGACGACGGGGGCCGCCCGACGGTGCCGCGACGCACGGCGTACGCGCTGCCCAACGTGATGACGACCGTGCGGGCCGGTGACTTCGAGGCGGTGACGACGTACGGCATCGGGCTCGCGAAGCGGACGCCCTTCGAGGTGACCACGCTGGCGGACCCGAGCCGCCTGGTCATCGACGTGCGGGCGGGCTTCCGCACGGTGCAGCGTCCGGTCTTCTTCCTCGACCGGGACCGGTTCGTCGACAACGTCGAGCCGTTCTTCGTCCCGCGGATGCGACCGGTGCGCCCGGGCACGCCGGCGACCGACCTGATGGACCGGCTCTTCGCGGGGCCGCTGCCCGGTGAGCGGCGCGACGGCCTGCGGCTCGTGAGGTCACGGGCGACCGGCTTCGCCGACCTCGCGGTCGCCGGTGGGATCGCACGCGTCCGGCTGACCGGCCGGTGCAGCAGCGGCGGCTCGACCGTGACCATCGCCGGCTCGATCATGCCGACGTTGCGCCGGCTGCCGACGGTCGACTGGGTCAAGATCTACGACCGCGCGGGACGCACGGCCAGCCCGACCGGCCCGACGGACTCGATCCCCGCCTGCCTGGAGCCCTGACCTCCGTCAGTCCGTGAGGTGCAGCGGCACGACGGCGACGGTGCAGCTCGCGTGCTCCAGGACGGTGGTCGCCACCGAGCCGAAGAGCATCTCGCCGGCACCGCTGCCGTGGTGGGTGCCGAGCACGACGAGCTCCTTGTCCGCGGCCGCGTCCATGACGGCCAGGTCGACCATGCCGGTGGCGAGCGCGCGGTGCACGACCACGTCGGGGTACTTCTCCGCCATGCCGGCCAGGATCTCGGCGAGCAGCAGCAGCTCGTCCTCGTCGTCGTGCACGCCCTCCTGCTCGCCGTGGGCGTGCACGGCCGCGTGCCGGACGTCCCAGTAGGCGTGCAGGACGGTCAGGGGCAGCCCGTACGCCGAGGCGTGCTGGAAGGCGAACTCGAGCGGCGCCATGGAGCGCTCCGTGGCGTCGACGGCGACGAGGACGCCGGAGCGCTCGGCCCCGTCGGTCGGGCGCAACACGACCAGCGGGCAGGTCACGTGGTGCGAGACTCCCACCGCCACCGAGCCGAGCAGGAGGGAGCGCACCGGACCGCGACCCCGGGAGCCCATGACGACCATCGACGCGCGCGTCGCGACGTCCAGCAGCACCTGGCGGGGGTCGCCGAACCGGAGCAGCACGTGCACCTCGAGCTCGGGCGCGCGGGAGGCCACGTCGGCCCGCACCTCGGCCAGCAGCTCCTTGGCCTGGGTCTCCAGCGCCTCCAGACCGACCCCGGTGCCCATGCTGGGTGACATGCCGACCGGCGCGAGCCAGACGGTGTCCATGGGGGACAGGGCGTGCACCAACGTCAGCGGGCGCCGGGTGAGCAGGGCCTGGTGGACCGCGAAGTCCACCGCGAGGTCCGACGACGGGGAGCCGTCGACGGCGGCGACGATCGTGCCCAGGGGTGCTTCGGCGGTCTTCATCTCTGCATCTCCTCCTGCCCGCGTCAGCGGCGATCGCTGCCGGTACCTCCAGACTTGTCGACCGGGGTGGCTGCCGGGAGGGCACGTCGGTCCGGATGCCCGGGACGTTGGACCCCGGCGTCGGTCTCAGCGAGCCGCGGAGCGCGACGCCGGGTCGCCGGTGAGGACGCGGACCGCGAGCGAGGTCGTGGCCTCGACGCCGAGGAAGCCCACGACCCGGCTCACCCGGTCGATGTCGAGGGGGAGCAGGCCGGGGGTGCCGGGCACGTCCGGGGTGAGCCCGAGGTCGAGGTCGTCACGGCCAGACATCATCCGCACGTTGAAGTCGTAGCGCTCGCGGGCGCCGGGTGCGGCGAGGCGGCGTACGACGCCCGCACCGGTGCGGCGACCGCCGGTCTCGGCGGCCAGCGCGTCCAGTGCCGCGACCAGCGAGCGCCCCTCGTCGTGGTCGACGTCGGCCCAGACCGCGTCCATCGAGCCCGCGGTGAGGAGCAGCGCGGCGGCGGCCTTCTCGCCGATGCCGGTCACGCCTGGCAGGTTGTCGCTGGCGTCGCCGCGCAGGGCGGCGTACTCGAGGTAGTTGGCGGCGGGCACGCCGTACATCGCGTGCAGGCGCGCCGGGTTGAGCAGCGGCGAGCCGTTGATCCCGCCGTTGATGAGGCGCAGCACCTGCGTGTGGTCGCTGATGTGGGCGAAGGCGTCGCGGTCGGAGGTGATGATGACGCAGTTCCAGTCGTGCCGCTCGGCCCACGTGGCGCCGGACGCGTTGACGTCGTCCGCCTCGAGACCGGGCGGCGTGAGGGTGGCCAGGCCGAGGGCGTCGAGCAGCGCGCCCGCACGCTCGAGCTGCTCGACGAGCTCGGCGTCCTTCTCCGCCCGCCCCGCCTTGTAGTCGGGGTAGAAGTCGCGCCGCTCGGAGCCGGTGCGGTCGTCGAGGCCGAAGATCACCGCGTCCGGCGCGAACTGGTCGATGGACTCCAGGATCTGGCGCAGCATCCCGTGCAGCGCCCACACCGGGCGGCCCGCCCGGTCCTTGATCCGTGTGTGTGCCCGCGCGTGGTGGTTGCGGTGCAGCAGCGACGGCGCGTCGACGACCAGGAGCAGCCTGCGGGAGCCGGGGTCGGAGGGCGCGGTGGGCTCGGCGGACTCGGCGGACTCGACGGGGGAGGGATGCATGGGGATCGGCGACAGCCTATGCGGGACGTGCTGTCTCGGCCGGTCCGGCGGGTCCGGCGCACACGCAGTCGGCTCGGCCGCTAGCGTCCCGGTCATGGCGACCCTGCGCTCCGTCGCGTCCTCCCTGCTGTCGTGGGGCGTGCCCAGCCGCGGCTGGTACTCGGTGCTGACGGGGGTCGCCCTGGTCGTCGTCGCCCTGGGTCTCGCGACGGCGAGCGGCTCCGACCCGGCCGCGCCGATCGTTGCCGTGGTGCTCTTCCTCGCGGGGGTCTGGCAGCTCGAGCGTGGCCTGCGTGCCGAGTTCCAGCGTCGCCCCCAGCAGCCCGACGAGCCCCGCTGATGCCCGCGCGGGTCTTGGCGGTGGCACTCTTCCTCGGCGCGTGCCTGCTGGTCGGCAGCACCGTCGGGGAGTACCTCGCCCTCGCGCCGGTTGCGGACACGCGTGGCCTCGGCCCGTCCGTGGTCGTCCCGGCTGCCCTCGTGAGTTTCGACCTCACGGCCGCCGCTGTCGGTCTGTCGGCCGGCCTGCTGTCCCTGCTTCTCGTGCGATGGGTCGCGCGCGGCCGCTGATCCATCGACATGTGGATCGCAGCGGGGGTCGCCTGGTTCGGTCGCTGGGTCCATCAGCGGCCGTCGGTCCGGTGGACGAAGCAGACGCCGAAGTACCACCCGGACTGGAACTGCTCCCTGGCGTCCCACACGGCCAGCGTCTCGAAGTCGGGTGACGACTGCTCGGGCGGGAGGCCCTCGCGGCACAGGCGACGGTGGGTGGCCGGTCGAGGCAGGCCTGGAGCTGCTCGGCGTGGTCCTGGGCGGCGTTCTCGTGGGTGCCGGGTGTGCTCACTGGTCTGGACCGACCTGCACGGATGCGGCGCCGTGTCAGGCTGTCGGCATGCACGTCGCGCGGATCGGCTTCACTCCGCTGAAGGGCGGGAGGCACCGGACCCATGAGGCCGTGTCCCTGACGGAAGCCGGCACGGTGGGCGACCGGGCGTTCTGCCTGGTCGACGCCGCAGCCGACCGCTGCCTGCGCACCGTGGAGAACCCGACCCTGCTCCGGACCTCCGTCTCGTGGGACGGCACGCTCCTGACCGCGGAGCTGCCCGCAGGCACGGTGTCCGGCGCTCCGCAGCCGACGGGGGAGGTGCGCAAGGTCGACTACTGGGGTCGGACCGTGGCGCTGGAGGTCGTGGACGGGCCGTGGGCCGCGGCGTACTCGGACCACCTGGGCCGCGACGTGGTGCTCGCCCGTGCCGCGCCCGGCGAGGTCGTCTACGGCGCATCGGTCACGCTGGTGACGAGCGCGTCCCTCGACCGGCTGTCCGACGGGCTCGGCACGCCCGTGGACGCGGCGCGGTTCCGGGCGACCTTCGAGCTGGACGTCGGCGACGAGCCGGCCCACGTCGAGGACGGGTGGGTCGGCCGCCGGCTGTCGATCGGTACGGCGGAGGTGCGGGTGCGTCGGCTCGTCCCGCGCTGCGTCGTGGTCGACCTCGACCCCGCGAGCGGGGTCCGTGACCTGCAGGTCCTCCGGGCGCTGGCGACGCACCGTCGCGGTGATGGTGAGGTGGCGTTCGGGGTCGACGCCGAGGTCACCCGGTCCGGGCGGGTCACGGCCGGCGATCCGGCGGCACTGTCGGGCGGGGTGTAGGTCGTCGTGGCTGCGGGTGACGAGCACCTCCGGCACAGCGTGGAGACGCGGCTCTGGCCGCTGCTCGAGGCCCTTGCCGGGACCCACGAGGTCGCCGGCCTGGCGGTGGCCGTGGTGCGCGAGGGCGAGGTGGCGGTGCGCGGATTCGGCGTCCGGGACGTCGGCACCGGCGAGCCGGTGACGCGCGAGACGATGTTCCACCTGGCGTCGGTGTCGAAGCCGTTCGTGGCGACCGCCGTGGTGTCGCTCGCGGTGCCGCGCGACGGCGTGGCGACGGTGCTCGACCTCGACGCCCCGGTCGTCGACCGCATCCCGGAGCTCACGCTGGCCGACGGTCGTGAGGGGGAGATCACGGCCCGGGGTCTCCTCAGCCACACGAGCGGTCTCCCGGACGTCTCGGACTACGGCTGGCACGACCCGCAGCTCGGTGACGACGCGCTCAGCGCCTTCGCGCGCAGCCTGTCGGACTGGCGGCTGCGCACGGAGCCCGGCGCGGCGTACTCCTACTCCAACGCCGGCTTCGAGCTGCTCGGGCTGCTGCTGTCCCGGGTAACGGGTACGACGTTCGAGGACGCCGTCCGGTGGGTGGTCCTCAAGCCGCTCGCGATGCGGGCCAGCACCTTCCTGCGCGCCGAGGTGCCCGCACGTCTGGCCGCTTCACCGCACGTCGGGCGGCCACTGACGGTGCCCGGGGACGCCTACCCCTACAACCGGCGACACGCGCCGAGCTCGACCCTGCACTCCCACGTGGACGACATGGGTCGCTGGATGCTCGCGCTCCTCGAGCCGTCCCACCTGGACCCGGCCGTCCTCGAGCAGATGTGGCAGCCGGTGGTGCCGGTGGGTGATCCGCCGTGGGAGGAGGCCGCGGGACTCGGCTGGGCCGTGGGCACCTACCTCGGCCAGCGGGCCGTGAGCCACAGCGGAGCGGACCCCGGCTTCGGGTCGAGGCTCGTGCTCCTCCCCGGTCGGCGGACCGGGGTCGTGGTCCTGGCCAACTCCAACACTGTCCCCACCTGGGCTGTCGTCGAGGCAGCCCTCGACATCGCGCTCGACGATCCGGCGGGCGACGGGGTGTCCGCCCTGCGGTCGGAGGTTGCTCGGCTGGTCGGCCCCGCGGGTCGGGCCACGCACGAGCTCGACGACGACGATCTCGAGAAGGCCGTGTGGGGAGCGATCGAGCTGCACCGCACCGACCTGGCCTGGCCGCTGCTGCGGGTGTGGGCCGACGTGCGTCCGGAGTCGCCGGTGTTGCAGGAGATGACGGAGTGGGCCCACCGGGTCGACAGGGACACGTCGTCCGGCTGATCCAGCTTGTAGATGCGGATCGGTGGGTCGCGTCCGAGCCTGATCGAGCAGTAACGGAAGACCGCAAGCTAGAGCACAACGCCGACTTTGCGGGTCGGTGGCCCCTCGGTCAGGAAGGCCCACCGGCTGCGCGGGGGGTGGGGTCACTCCTCGAGCTACAGCACCAGCGAGACCTTCGGGACGTAGATCTCGACGCCTTCGGGTGCGGTGAGGATGAGGTCGGCCTGGTCGTCGTCGAGCTTGCGGGTGCCTTCGTGGTCGACGAGGTAGCTGAGCCCGTGGGGGGTCTGCCAGAGGTGTCTGCCTGGTCCGATGGTGCGGCAGCGGTAGCGGCCGTGGGTCTTCCAGCGGTGGTGTCGTCGGCGGAGTGGGCCGCTGTTGTGGGGGCCGGTCTGGCCGGGTGGTCCGGTGGGGTCGTAAGCGGTGCTGTGGTCGAAGTCGACGTCGCGACGCGTGGCGGTGCGGGGGCTGAAGGGGAAGACATCGCCGCCGGTCTGGGTCCAGACGTGGTCCTTGGTGGCCTCGGGGTGCTCGTAGGCGTCGGTGCGGCGTCGGTCGCGGAGGTCGAGGACGGGTTGGACGGTGACGTCGGCGTGGCCGAGGAGGTCGGCGAGCTGGGTGATGTCGACGGGTCCGAGGCCCTCGACGCGGGCGATGCCGGTGCGGGTGCGGAGGGCCTCGTCGGTGACGTGGACATAGAGGTGGCCGCGGCCGCGCAGGGAGGCGAGCTTGCGTGAGGACAGCGCGCACAGTCGGCCGAGGGTGTCGGCCAGGTGCTCGGGTGCCCAGGCGGGCCGGCTGCCGTCGCCGGGGTTCTCGTCGGGATCGTCATCACTGTTCTGGACGGTGTGTTCGAGGAGGAGCTTGAGGAGGTCGACAGGTCGGGCGAGCCAGCCGATGGCCAGCGAGCGAAGCTCGTCGTGGTTGTGGTCGTGGCCGTGGGTGCGGGCGAGGATGTCGGCGACGCGGTCGACCATGGCGTCGATCCAGGTGGCGTCGCCGGCGGTGACGCGGGCAATGAGGTGGCGGTAGCCGAACTCGTCGGCGCGGGAGAGGCGGACGTAGCGCTCGTGGCGGATGCGTTCGCGCTCGGCGGCGTGGGTCTCGGGGTCGGCCTCGATGATCTTGGCGCGCGCGATGGAGAACACGGTCGTGGGGGCGTGGCCGGCGATGGCACGGGCGACGGCCCGGTCGACGAGTCCGACGGTCTCGGCGAGCAGGGGACGTGTCATCACGGCGACGCGGCGCGCGACCCAGGGCTCGCAGTCGCCGGCCTGCACGATCGCCCAGGTGCGGGGGAGACGGTGGATGAGGTCGAGGGTGTCGGCGATCAGTGACCGGGCGGTCAGCGCATGGGTCTCCTGGGCCATGGCGAGCTCGGCCAGGCAGTAGTCCCGCACGTCGGGTGTGCCGTCGCCGCCGGGCTGGGTCATCGGGTCCTTGGCGTCCTCGGGCTCGCCGTGGAGGACGGCCCACTGGGCGGCGACGAGCATCTCGTCGACCTCCGCGAGGCGGCGTACGCGGCGTCGACCGGTGGCGACGTCCAGCAGGTCACGGGCCGACAGCTCGTCGATCCCAGGGGGCGCCTGGGGCTCGGTGGAGGCTGTCGGGGTGGACATGAACCCATTCTCGCTCGAACGTGTGTTCGAATCCATACCCAGTTTCGGGTATCTGGACAGCTCATGCCCCAAGCCATCACCAAGCGCATGGAGGACGCGCAGCTACTTCGGCGGGCGCCGTCGGCGGGCGCCAGTCGTGGTGTGGCGCGCGTCGCGCCACGCGATCCACGCGGTACGCAGGCGCGGGGACTGTACGGCCCTGCCGTCCCGCCGAGCGTGGAGGTCCGCCCGCAGCCCCGCCGGCGCGTGGACCCGGTCGATGGCGGCGGTCTTGGTGATGAGCTCGCCGGTCGCGAGGGTGTGACGCCCACGGGCCATCGAGGTCAGGCTGAGGTCGGCGAACGATGGATCGAGCCACCACCACGGATGGCGTGCTGCCGTCGCCCAGTAGCCGCTGAGCTCAGCCAACGCCGCACGTCGTACCTCGTCGTCGCTCATGCGGGGCAGCACCTCCTGAGGAGGGCGGCCGAGGACTGCGAACCCCTGCCTGACGAGCTCCGCCCGCACGATCCCCGACAGTGGACGCTCGACCAGCTCGCCGTGGGTCCACGTCGGGTGACGGGCAGGGACGTCGGACAACGTCGAGGCGGCGACGTAGGTGCAGCCGAGATTCGCCCCGGAGGCCGCCCGGGCGTCGAGGTCCCGATGGATGGCGACGACGACCGAGAGGTGATGACGGTCGAGGGGGCGGTCGGTGAGAGCGACCAGGTCGAGGTCGCTCACGCCTTCCCGGTGGTCGCCGGTGGCTGCGGATCCAGCCACGAACAGGTCAGTCACCCAACCGAGGGGTCGTAGGACGTCGCCGAGCGCCTCGACCGCCGGTGGTGTGCGCACGGTGCCGATCCTGCCGTCAGCCGGGCAGCCGGCGCTCCCGGACGTGGGCAGGCGCGGGGAGACCGGGGTCGAGGTCGGGTGCATCGACGGGAGCGTCGAGGACGGTGCGGAGCGGTACGACGCCCGCCCACACGCGCTGGTGGAGGTCCTCGTCCGGGTCCTCGGAGAAGCCGGTGCTGACCTTCACCGACCACTCGTCGAGCGGGACCCGCAGCACCGAGGTGGCGGCCAGCTCCTTGGGCAACGGGGTGCGGAGCTCGGCCCAGCGGCCGGGGAGCAGGTGCTCGGTGAGCACCTCGAGGGCGCGGAGCCGGTCGGGGGCGGGCACCTCGGTCGCCGTGCCGAGAACGGTGGCGCTGCGGTAGCGCATGCTCGACTCGAAGGCCGAGCGGGCGTAGACTAGGCCGTCGAGGTGGGTGACGCTGACGCAGACCGCCGCCCCCGAGGCCAGTGCCCGCATCAGCCGGCTCCCGGTCGAGCCGTGCAGCAGCAGGTGGTCGCCGTCGCGGGCGCACGCCATTGGCAGCACGAACGGCTGGTCGTCGACCTGGATGCCGACGGAGGCGTGCAGCGCCTCGTCCAGGATCGCGTGGAGCGTCGCGACGTCGTGGACCTGCAGCTCGGGCAGCCTGCGTACGTCGGTGCGCCGGGCTCGTCGGCCAGCTCGCGGTTGGTCGGACATGGGCCGATCATGCACCAGCCGTGACAGGGCAGGATCGCCCCATGCAGACCCTCACCGGCCAGATGGCCACCGACCGACCGGAGCGCTACGCCAAGCAGCTCGCCAGCCACTGGGCCGAGCGCGGCCCCGCCACCGAGGAGGACGGCGCGACCGTGCTGCGCTGGGAGGGTGGCCAGGTCATCTCGATGACACCCCAGGACGGCACCCTCGCCGTGCAGGTGTCCGTGCCCGAGGGCGAGGACCTCGAGCGCTTCGCCCAGGTGGTCAAGGTCCACCTCGAGCGCTTCGGGCAGCGCGACGAGCTGACGGTCGTCTGGGACGAGTGACGACGCGACATACTGGCCCCGTGAGCCGCTCCGTGCTGGTCCTCAACGGGCCCAACCTCAACTTGCTCGGCCGTCGCGACCCGGAGGTCTACGGCAACGCCACCCTGGACGACGTCGAGGCCATGTGCGTCGCCGAGGGTGAGCGCCTCGGCCTGCAGGTGGACTGCCGGCAGAGCAACCACGAGGGCCAGCTCATCGACTGGATCCACGAGGCCTTCGAGTCCGGCGCCGCCGTCGTCGGCAACTTCGGGGCCTACACCCACACCTCGATCGCGATCATGGACGCGCTCGTCGTGCTCACCGCCCCGGTCGTCGAGGTGCACATCTCCGACATCCACGCACGCGAGGAGTTCCGGCACCTCTCGTACGTCGGCAAGGTCGCCGACGCCGCCGTCATCGGCAAGGGCGTCGACGGGTACGTCGAGGCGTTGCGGCAGGTCGTCGCGCTCTGGGAGTCCTGACCCGGACCTCCGGGTGGCGGGCGCTCAGTGTCCGGCGCCGAGCTCGACGAGGAGCACTCCGCCCGCGATGAGCCCGATCCCGATGCCCATGAGCGGCGTGAGCGGCTCCTCGAAGAGCACGCGGGAAGCAACGGCGGTCAACGCGACCCCGGCTGCCGCCCAGATGCCGTAGGCGACGCCGAGCCCGAGGCCCTGGGACAGCGCGACGGTGAGTGCCGCGAAGGCGCCGAGGTAGCCGACGGCGACGACACCGAACCACGCCCGACGGCCCGTCGTGGCCATGCGCAGCGCGAGGGTGCCGGTCACCTCGAGGCCGATCGCGATCGCCAGGAAGACCCACGCCATCAGGCTGCTCCGCGGGTCGTGGTGGGTGAGTGGGAGCCGAGCTCGACGAGCAGGACGCCGCCCATGATGAGGGCGATCCCGACGGCCATGAGACCGGTGAACGGCTCGTCGTACAGGACCGCCGACAGGACAGAGGTCAGCGCGACGCCGAGCGCGGCCCACACGCCGTATGCCACGCCGATGGGCATGCCCTGGCGCAGGACGGCGGTGAGGAGGGCGAACGCAGACACGAAGCCGGCGGCCACGACGACGTACAGGGCCGGGTTGTCGAGTGCCCCCTTGAGGGAGAGGGAGCCGGTCACCTCGCAGAGGATGGCCCCGAGCAGGAGGTACCACTTGGTCATGCGTCGCCTCCCTCGAGGAGCCGGCGGGCGGTGACGAGCAGGGCGGCGCGGTCCTCGGCAGGGACCGGCAGGATGCCGGTGGCGTCGGCCAGCCAGCAACCGTCGGCGATCAGCCGGACCGCGTGCAGGCGGGCGCGCTGGCCGGCGGGCAGGTCGGCGGGAACGTCGAGCCAGGGGCGGAAACGCTCGGCCCAGTGGGCGGCCATGACCTCACGGAGCCCCGGGTCGCTGAGGGCCACGAGGTCGGCGGCGTCGTGCTCGTGGGTGACCGACCACTCGAGGTAGGCGTCGATGCGTTCCCGGGGAGTCGGGTCGGTCCCGTCGCGCGGGAGCAGTGCGAGGAAGGTGCGCTCATGAGCGTCGACGAGGTGGTCGACGAGCGCCACCACCAACGCTTTCTTGGTGGGGAAGTGGTACATCAGGCCCGGTTTGGTGAGCCCTGCGGCCCGGGCGGCCGAGTCCAGCGACAGGCGAGCGCCGGCGCGCAGCAGCTCGAGAGCGGCGTCGAGGAGCGCATCTCGCTGGGAGGGACGGTGGGCTGCAGTCACCCCACTTACTTTACCGTCCGGTTGGTCAACTTTCGAGGAGTGCCCGCTCGGCAACGCGGAAGGCGGTGCTGGCGTCCGGAACGCCGCAATAGATAGCGGTCTGCATGATGACCTCCTTGATCTCGTCCGCCGTCAACCCGTTGGTCCGGGCGGCCCGCACGTGCATCGCGAGCTCCTCGTGGTGGCCCCGGGCGATCAGTGCGGTGAGGGTGATCAGCGAGCGGCTGCGCCGGTCGAGGCCGGGCCGGGTCCAGACGCCGCCCCAGGCGTACTCGGTGATGAACTCCTGGAACTCCCGGGTCAGGTCGGTGGCGCCGGCCGTGGCCCGGTCGACGTGTGCGTCGCCGAGGACCTCGCGGCGCACGACCATGCCCGCGTCGCGGACCTCGCGGACGGTGAGGTCGTCGCGGGCGTCGGCCGGCTCCTCGCCGAGGAAGTGCCGGCGCAGCAGCGCCGCGACCCGGTCCGGCGACTCCGCGGGCGCCAGGTGCGCAACTCCGTCGAGCTCGGCGTAGGACCCGTCCTGCACGCCGTCCGCGATCGCGCGGAGCAGGTCGGGCGGCGTCGCCACGTCGTGGGAGCCGGCGATCGCCAGCACCGGTACGCCGATCTCGGCGAGGCGGTCGCGCACGTCGAAGGTGGCGAGGGCCGAGCACACCTGGGAGTAGCCCTCGTCGTCCGCCTCCTGCAGTGCGTGCAGGAGAGCTGACCCCACCTCGGGGTTGCGCTCGAGGAAGCCGGGACCGAACCAGCGCTCCGCCGACCCGGACACCATCACCGGGGTGCCGGACATGCTGACCTGGGCGATCCGGCCCGTCCACATCGCCTCGTCACCGATCCTGGCCCCGGTGCACAGCAGGGCGGCCGCGGCGACCCGCTCCGGGCGGTCGATGAGGAGCTGGAGGCCCACCGCACCGCCGACCGAGTCGCCGGCGTAGAAGAACCGACCCCCGGTGTCGCCACGCTCGGCGAGCACGTCGTCGACCACGCGCAGCACGCCCTCGGCCAGCTCGGCCATGGTGAAGGGCTCGTCGGGCACGGCTCGGTTGTGGCCGTGGCCCGGGAGGTCCCAGGCGAGCACGTCGAAGGCGGCGGTGAGTCCGGCCGCACAGTGCGACCAGAGCGTCGCGGCGGACGTGCCGAGCGACGGACCGAGGACGAGTAGCGGGAGCTCTGTGCGGTGGCGGGCACCGGTCAGGCGTACGGCGGTGATGCTCGTGATCACGAGCTCTCCTCGGGTCGGGGGTCGACGATGTCGGCGGTGCGCGAGTTGCGACACGCGGGCGCCAGTCTCGCGGACCACCTGAGACGGCGGTCAGGCCGCCTGGAACGAGCGCTTGGCGAGCCCGATGGCGTATCCGTCGATCGTGGTCGTCACGGGCGCGGTGGGGTCCTCCGACGCACCCAGGGTCACGAAGAGCGGCGTGAAGTGCTCGACCGTGGGGTGGGCGAAGGGCATGCCGGGCGCCTTGCCGCGGAAGTCGGAGAGCAGGTCGACGTCGCCGCGCTGGAGCGCGTCGGCCGCCCAGAGGTCGAAGTCCGCGGACCAGCCGGGCACGGCGTCGGGCCGGGACCAGTCGAGGTAGGGGAGGCCGTGGGTCATGTAGCCGGATCCGATGACGAGCACCCCGGACTCCCGCAGCGACCGCAACCGGCGGCCGAGGTCGAGCAGCCGCTCCGGGTCGTGGGTGGGCATGCTCAGCTGCAGCACGGGGATGTCGGCCTCGGGATACATGATCTTGAGCGGCACCCAGGCGCCGTGGTCGAGCCCGCGGGTGCGGTGCTCGTGGAGCGGCTCGGTGTCGGGCATCAGGGCGGCGACCCGGGTGGCGAGGTCGGTGGCCGCAGGGGTGTCGTAGCGCATCCGGAAGTACATCGGGTCGAAGCCGCCGAAGTCGTAGACGAGCTCGGTCGGTCGGCTGGTGCTGAGCATGGTGGGCGCTGCCTCCCAGTGCGCGGAGACGATCAGGATCGCCCGGGGCCTGGGGAGGTTGCGGGCCCACCGACCGAGCTGGGTCATCCAGTCGGTCATCTCGAAGAGCATCGGCGCCCCGTGGCTGAGGTAGAGGCTCGGAAGCGGGCCGTCGGCCGGCGTCCACGCGCGGTGCGGTGCCGCCTTCTCGGCGGCGGCGATCCTGCGCAAGTGCGCCGCGAAGGGGTGCTGCCCGTCGATGCGGGCATCGGCCGCTGCGGTGGTGCTGGTGCCGACGTGTGCCACGAGGTGCCTCCGGGAGATTAATTGTTGCTACAACCAATACGGTACACCGGTACGGTTGTGGAAACAACCTTCGAGGAGCTTCCTGTGGACGTGCGCTGGCTGGACGACGACGAGCGGACGGCGTGGGTGCGCCTCGCCGCGGTGCTCGAGCTGTTGCCGGGAGTCCTGGACTCCCAGCTGCGGCGCGACGCCCAGCTGACGCACTTCGAGTACTTCGTGCTGGCGATGCTCTCGGAGGCTCCCGAGCGCACCCTCCGGATGACCCACCTCGCCGGCCAGACCAATGCCACCCTGCCGCGGCTCTCCCACGTCGTGAAGCGGCTCGAGGAGCGGGGCCTGGTGGAGCGGCTCCCGTGCCCCGAGGACGCCCGTGCCACCAACGCGCGGCTCACGCCCGGGGGGTGGGACAAGGTGCGCGAGACCGCGCCGGGCCACGTGGCGACCGTGAGGGCGAGCGTGATCGATGCCCTGACCTCCGAGCAGGTCGACCAGCTCGCGGCCATCGGCGAGGCGATCCTCGGCCAGGTCGATCCCGAGCGACGGGTGGCGTCGGGCCTGCGAGGCTGAGCGGCCGGCTGACTAGGTCGGCAGGGCGAGCAGGTCCACGTGGTGCACGGTCACGGTGGCCGTGCCGCGGTCCAGCTCCGCCCGCCGGCGTGCGGCATAGTCCGCCGCGACCCGGTCGAGCTCCGGTGACTGCTCGCGGGCGGCGCCCACCCAGCCGTCGAGCCACGCCAGCGCGAGGTCCGCGTGGTCGGGTCCGAGGCGCCAGGGGCTGGGCCGGGTGTGGACCTCGAGCCCCCGCCGTCGGAAGGCGTCCACAGCCGTCCCTGCGGCATCGGGACCCAAGAGCGGCGCGTCGCCGAGGAGCCGCCGCTGGTGGGCGTTGAACGACTCCGTCAACCGCCGGTCTAGGGGGTCGGGCGGGTCGATCCCGACGGTGCCCACGACGCTGAGGGTGACGAGCACCGGACACCGCGCACCGGCGCACAGCGCGACGAACCGGTCCAGCTCCTCGCCGGTGAACATGTCGAGGAGCGCCGAGGCGGTGACCAGGGACGCCCCGGCAAGGTCGTCGGCGGCCAGGCGGGTGATGTCGTCGTGGCGCGTCTCCACCTGCGGGACGGGCGGGTGGGCCGCGGCGTGCGTGAGCAGCTCGGCGTCGCGGTCGTGCAGCACCCAGCGCTGCGGACCGGCCAGCCGCGGCGCGAGCCAGCGGGCCATCGAGCCGGTGCCGCAGCCGAGGTCGTGGACGAGCAGCCCGTCCGTGGGCAGGTGCGCCCGCAGGAGGTCGACCAGCCCGGTCGAGCGGGCCGCGGCGTCGGCCGGCTCCCGCAGCGCGAGCCAGTCGGGGGCGGCACGGACGGGCTCGGTCGTCATGCCACCTCCCGCGCTCCGGTGAACCGAACGCTAGCAACGTCCGTATCCACCCGCGAGGAGTCGGGAGGGAGGTCCCGTGATCGGTGTCCGCGCCGGCCTGCTCGCTGCCGTCACCGGCCTCGTCGTCCTGCTCGCAGGACTCGCACTCTTCCCCGGGATCGGGGTCGCCGGCCTGGCGGTCGGGCTCGCGTGCGCAGCGGTGCTGGGCACCGCTGCGGACCGTAGCGCCCGCCGGGCCGGAGTCCGGTCGTGGGGCCCGGCCGACGTGGTGACGCTCGGGCGGGCCACGCTGGCGTGCGGCGTCGCCGCCCTGGTCACCGACGCCCTGGTGGCGCAGCCGTCCGTCCCGGTGCTGGTGTCGCTCGCCGTGGTGGCACTGGCCCTCGACGCCGTCGACGGACGGGTGGCGAGGCGCACCGGGACCGTGTCGCCGCTCGGCGCCCGCCTCGACGGGGAGGCCGACGCCTTCCTCATGCTCGTGCTCAGCGTGCACGTCGCGGCCGAGGTCGGCGCATGGGTGCTGGCGATCGGGGTGGTGCGTTACGCCTTCGCCGTGGCCGGGTGGGTGCTGCCGTGGATGCGCGCCGACCTGCCGCCGCGCCACTGGCGCAAGGTCGTCACCGCCGTCGCGGGGATCGCGCTGGTCTGGGCGGTCGCCGACCTGCCCGGCACTTACGCCGCCCTCGGCCTCGCCACCCTCCTGCTCGCCGAGTCCTTCGGCCGGGACGTCGGCTGGCTGTGGCGCCGGCGCTCGGCCTCGGTGGCCGTGGTCGCCCCGGCCGCCGGGCTGGCGTCGCCGTGAGTCAGGTCGAGCGGACGGCGTACGACGCGGCGTTGCGGTCGGCGCGCGTGGCGGCCTACCCGCCGGGGGAGTTCGTCGGGCAGGAGAGCTTCATGACCCGCACCGGGATCCTCGACCTGGCCCGCGCGGCCGCGGTCGGTCCCGGGGTCTCGGTGCTGGACCTGTGCTGCGGGGTGGCCGGGCCCGGTCGCCTGGTCGCGGCCGAGCTGGGGTGCGACTACCGCGGGGTCGACCGCAGCCCGGACGCGATCGAGGTAGCCCGGGCGCGTGCCTCCGGCCTCGGCTGCCGCTTCGACGTCGCCGAGGTCCCGCCGGTCCCGGGGACGGACGTGGACGTCGTGCTGCTCCTGGAGACGATGCTCGCCTTCGAGGACAAGGTGCCGCTGGTCCGCTCGGTCGCCGGGGCGCTCGCGCCCGGGGGACGGTTCGCCTTCACGGTGGAGGAGGGCGCGCCGCTGACGGTGGAGGAGCGGGAGGCGATGCCTGCCGCTGACACCGTCTGGCCGGTCCCGCTGGCGGAGCTCCTCGGCCAGCTCGACGGCGCGGGCCTGGACCTGCGCTGGATGCAGGACCAGACCCGCTCGCACCAGCGGGTCGCCACAGCGCTGGTGACCCGGCTCGGGGCCGGGCGCTCGGCGATCGCCGGCGAGGTCGGCGACCGGACCGCCGACGACCTCCTCGCGGCGCACCGGCTCTGGAGCGACTGGCTGGCCTCGGGCCGGGTCCGCAAGCTGGCGATCGTCGCGGAGAAGCATGCCGCGGGATGAACTCCGCGGTGCGCCCCGTCGTACCTCCTCGTGAGAAACCACCTCGTGAGAACCCCTCGTGAGGACCCCTCGTGGCAGGAGCGTGTGATGGTCATCCGTGAGATCGCGGCGGCAGCCGTGCTGGTGTCGGCGGGGGTCCACCTCGTCCTGTGGTTCGACGGGATGCGGGAGGCAGACGTCGTCGGCCCGGCATTCCTGCTCAACGCGGTCGGCGGCGCGGTGATCGCCGTGCTGCTGGTCGTCTGGCGGCACTGGGTGCCGCCGCTGCTGGCCGTCGGCTTCGGCCTCTCCACGCTAGGGGCCTTCGTCATCTCGGCGACCGTGGGCCTCTTCGGGGTCGAGGAGGACTGGTCGGGCTGGGCGGTCTGGACGGCCGCCGTGGCCGAGGTGGTGGCGATCGTGGCGGGCGGCATGCTCCTGCGCGACGACAACCCGCTGCACTCACGCACGCAGTCGCAGGACCACGCGGCCGGACGTGGTGCGCACCTCCACTGACCTGATGTCGTCCCGGTCCGAGGACGTCCCGGCCGTGAGCCGCATCGTCATGCCACCGACCGAGCGCCAGCTGCCCACCTGCTCGCTGTGCCCGTCGCGGGTCCGCACGACGATCGTGTAGTCCACCGTGGGCGGCAGCTCGTACTCCACCGACTCCGGCTCGTAGGTGCAGGTCAGGAGCAGCCGCGTGCCCCAGGTGACCTCCTCGAGCCCGACGGTCGCCTCCACCGGGACGTCGCCCACCGGGCTCATGGGCTCGTCCGGGACCGGGGCCTCGGTGGCCGTCGGGGACGGCGCGACCGACGACGGCTCCCGGCCGTCGTCCCCGCCGGACAGCAGCGCCGGGACGCCGAACGCCACCGCGGCGAAGGCGGCGGCGAGCCCGGCCGCCACGAGGGTGCGCCGCCGCCCGCTGCGGCGTACGGAGCGGGTCAGGGCGGGCAGCAGCGTGTCCGGTAGCGGCTCGTCGGCGGGCGGGTGCTCGAGCAGGCCGGCATCGACCCGGTCCAGGAGCCCGGGGAGGCCGGCGACCTCGCGCACGGCGCGGGTGCAGCTCTCGCAGCCGGGCAGGTGCCGCTCCAGCGCCAGGCGGTCGCCGGGGCTGAGGGCCCCCAGGACGTACGCCGCGCCGTCGTGGGCGAAGGGGCAGGTCACGCGCTCACCCCCATCTCCTCGAGCGCCAGCTTGAGCGCCCGCAGCGCGTAGTGCGTGCGGGACTTGACGGTGCCCTCGGGGACACCGAGGCGCTGGGAGGCCTCGGCGACGGAGCGCCCCCGGTAGTAGCACTCGAGCAGGACGCCGCGATGGTCCGCGGAGAGGTGCGTGAGCGCCTCGGCCACCACCCAGGAGAGCAGCAGCTGGTCGCTGGCGTCGTCGGTCGTGCGCAGCTCGGGCACGTCGGCGACGGGGGTCTCGGGGTGGGACCGCCGGCTGCGCCAGTCGTCGATGACGATGTTGCGGGCGACGGTGAACAACCAGGCACGCACGGAGGGCGACGGACCGGCGAGCACGTCACGGTGCCGCCAGGCGCGCAGCAGCGTCTCCTGCGTGACGTCCTCGGCGTGCGCCCGGTCGTTGCCGACCAGGCGCAGGCAGTAGCGCCAGAGCACGTCCGCGTGCTCCTCGTGCAGCCGTCGCATCAGCGCGACCTCGTCCTCGGGCATGCATGCCTCCTCCCGGGGATACGCCCGCGGGGCGGCACCGGTTCAACGCGCCCCGGCAGGCAGGACTCCAGTGTGGCCGTCCGGGCCGTACGCCGCGAGGAACTCGTCCCGGAACGCGTCCATCCGCCACACCGGGGCGTCCGCGTCCGGTCGGAGTCCCTCGCCCCAGCCCCAGCCGTCGATGGCCGCCAGCACGTCGGGGTCGCGGGCGAGCACCGCGACCGGCACGTCGAACCCGGCGTCCGGTCCCGAGACGATCGTGGCCGGCTGGTGGTCCCCGAGCATCACGACGACGGTGTCCTCGTCGCCGTGGGTCAGCACGAACGAGACCAGCGCCTCGAGCGAGTACGCGACCGCACCGGCGTACGCCGCCCGCACCCGGTCCGGGTCGGGCCAGATGTCGGCCTCCGACTGCAGCGTGGGGGGCATGCCGTCGAAGACCGAGCCGTCGCCGACCTCGGACGGGGGCACCATCCGCGGGACCTTCGACCACGGGGCGTGGCTGGTGATCAGGTCGATCTCGGCCATCACCGGCCGCCGGACCTCGGCTGCCAGCTCGAGGCGGTGGAACGCGTCGAGGGTGTACTGGTCCGGCATGGTCGGGTAGCCGAACCGCGGTCCGCGGTAACCGACGTTGCGTGAGTCGTACAGCTGGTCGAAACCGTAGAAGGCGCCCTGCGGCCAGTCCCGGTTGTTGGCCGGGACCGAGGCCACCGTCCGCCACCCCGCCCGCGCGAAGAGGCGCGTCAGGGGCAGGCGCGGGCTCGTCACGAGCAGGTCGTAGCGCTGCTGGCTGTCGACCCACAGCCCGGTCTGGAGGGTCGCGTGCGCCAGCCAGCTCCCCGCACCGAAGGTCGGGGAGGTGAGGAACGCGCTGCGAGCGGCGAAGCCGGCCCGCTCGAGCCGCCGGGTGCCCGCGTCGAGCACGTCCACCACGCTCGGGGAGACGGCCGGGTCCTCCAGGGCGACCCGGCCCAGGCTCTCGACGAACACGACGAGCACGTCCTTGCCCCGCAGCCCGGTGAGCAGGTCGTCGGCCGGCACGTCGCGCACCGGGTCCGCCTCGGCGGCCCGCGCGAACTCGCGCCGGTCCCGCAGGACCGACGGGACCCGGCTCACCTGGTCGTAGACGTAGGCGGAGGCCCGGTGCGACGCCACCGGCCCCGAGCCCGTGCGCGCGTCCAGCACACCCAGCACCAGCCAGAGGACGGAGAGGGCCGCGATCGCCTGCAGGGCACCGCGCCGGTGCCGCTCGGCGACGTGCGTGACCCGCAGCACCGCGAGCGGCGGCAGGACAACCAGGGCCAGGAGGAGGGCTGCCGCCGCCACGAGCAGGCCCTCGCCCCAGGCACCCCCGGCCGAGCCGCGGACCGTCTCCACCAGCGACCCGGCGTACTGCCAGTCGATCATCGGGTCGAAGGGCCGGTTCAGCACCTGGAAGAACCCGATGTCCAGCAGCGTGGACACGGCGACCAGGGCGAGCAGGACGCACGCGGCGGCGACCATCACGGCCCGCAGCCGGTGCATCGTGGAGGGCAGCAGGAGCACGACCGCCAGGAACACGAGGGCCTCCACCGGCAGCCGCACGAACGACGTCCGCTCCACGTCCTCGAGCCGGTTCGGGACCGCCAGGACGGCCACGACCAGGGCCGCCGCCATTCCGGTCACCAGCACACCGACCGCCGTGACGGCGGCCCTCGACCACCACGAGACAGGTCGGCGTTGAACCAGGGGCACGGCCACTCCGTTCAAGGTCACGCAGGGAGGTTCACGTCGTGCAACGAGGACGGCGACGCTCCGGTTCACCCGGGGCGGGCCGAGGGAGCGGACGCGAGGTGGTCGCATGGGCGGTGGCACGGGTGGTGAGGCGCTGGCCTTCTGGGTGAGGGAGCCGGGCGCGGGCGAGATCCGCCGGAGCACGCTGCCCGGGCGGCGACCCGACGAGGTCATCGTGCGGACCCTCCGGTCGGGGGTGAGCAGGGGGACCGAGAGCCTGGTCTTCTCCGGCCGCGTGCCCCGCAGCCAGCACGACGCCATGCGCGCCCCCTTCCAGGACGGCGACTTCCCCGGACCGGTGAAGTACGGCTACCTCAACGTCGGCGTGGTGGAGGACGGCCCGTCCCGGCTCCTCGGCCGCACGGTGTTCTGCCTGCACCCCCACCAGACGGCGTACGTCGTCCCCGCCACCGCGGTCACGGTGGTGCCGGACGACGTACCCGTCGCCCGGGCCGTCCTCGCAGGGGTGGTCGAGACCGCCGTCAACGCGCTGTGGGACGCCGGGCCCCTTGTCGGCGACCGGGTGGCGGTGGTGGGCGCCGGCGCCGTCGGCTGCAGCGTGGCCCGGCTGCTGGCGCGCATCCCCGGCGTCACCGTGACGCTGGTCGACGTCGACCCGGGCCGGGCACCCGTGGCCACCACCCTCGGCGCGGACTTCGCCCTTCCCGACCGCGCCGAGGGTGGTCGCGACCTGGTCTTCCACACCAGCGCGACGTCGGCGGGCCTGCAGGCCTCGCTGGAGCTGCTGGCCGCGGAGGGCACCGTCATCGAGCTCAGCTGGTACGGCGACGCCGCCACGTCGGTCTCCCTCGGGGGCGCCTTCCACTCGGGGCGCCTCGCCGTCCGGGCCAGCCAGGTGGGCACGGTGTCGCCGGCCCGGCGGGGGCGTCGTACGACGGGCGACCGGCTGGCGCTCGCCCTCGAGCTCCTCCGCGACCCGGCCTTCGACTGCCTGCTCACCGGGGAGTCGCCCTTCGAGACGCTGCCCGACGTGATGCCCCGCCTCGTGTCCCGCACGCTGCCGGCGCTGTGCCACGCGGTCACCTACGACACCGTGGAGGTCCCGTGTTCGGCGTGACCGTCCGCGACCACATGATGGTGGCGCACAGCCTGGCGGGCGAGGTCTTCGGACCGGCCC
Source organism: Nocardioides sp. Soil777 (assembly GCF_001428425.1). Classification (NCBI taxonomy): domain Bacteria; kingdom Bacillati; phylum Actinomycetota; class Actinomycetes; order Propionibacteriales; family Nocardioidaceae; genus Nocardioides; species Nocardioides sp. Soil777. Next base: position 180,459 of record NZ_LMSN01000019.1, on the reverse strand, counting down.
AGCGGCTGCACGGCGCCACGTTCGTCGTCGATGCGACGCTGCGCGGCGAGCACCTCGACGACGACGGGATCCTCGTCGACATCGGCCGGGCGACCGAGCTGCTGCGCTCCGTGGTGGGGGAGCTGTCCTACCGCAACCTGGACGAGGAGCCGGCGTTCGCCGGCACCAACACGACCACCGAGGTGCTGGCCCGGCACGTCGCGGACCGGCTCGCCGCAGGCATCCGGGCCGGGGCGCTCGGCCCGGCGGTCCCGGTCACCGGCCTGGTCGTGACCCTGCACGAGTCCCACGTCGCGTGGGCGAGCTACGAGCGGTCGCTGTGACGGCGGGCGAGGTCGTGCACGTGCTGGTCCCCGAGGGGATCCACGACCCGCTGCGCCCGAGTGGCGGCAACACCTACGACCGGCGCCTGGTCGAGGAGCTGGAGGCAGCCGGGTGGTCGGTGCGCCTCGTCGAGCTGGCGGGGTCCTGGCCCGACGACGGAGAGGCGGAGCGGGACACGCTGGAGCGGGAGCTCCGGGCCCTGCCCGACGGGTCGGTCGCCCTCGTCGACGGCCTCGTCGCGTCGGCCCTCGGGACGGTCGTGGTGCCCGCGTGCCACCGGCTGCGGGTGGTCGTGCTGATGCACATGCCGCTGGGGCTCGACGCCGCAGGCGGGCTGCACCCGGAGGAGGGCACCCTGCTGCGCGCCTCCGCCGCGGTCGTCACCCCGAGCGCCTGGGCGAGGTCCTGGCTGCTGGCGACCTACGGCCTGGACCCCGACCTCGTCCACGTCGCCCGTCCCGGGGTGGACCCGGTGCCCCGGGTCGACGGCACGGAGGCTGGTGGTGCCCTGCTCTGCGTCGGCGCGGTCACGCCGGACAAGGGTCAGGCCGTGCTCGTCGCGGCGCTGTCGCGCGTCGCCGACCTCGCGTGGCGGTGCACGTGCGTCGGCTCCCTGAGCGTGTTCCCGGAGTACGCCGACCGGGCGCGGCGCGACGCCCGGCACCACCAGCTGGACGAGCGGTTCGTGCTGACCGGGGCGCTCGTCGGTGACGAGCTCGCGCGCCGCTGGGCGGCCACGGACGTGCTCGTGCTGCCCAGCCGGAAGGAGACCTACGGCATGGTCGTCACCGAGGCCCTCTCCCGGGGCATCCCGGTGATCGCCTCGGACGTCGGCGGCGTGCCGGAGGCGCTCGGTGCTGCACCCGGCGGGGCGCAGCCCGGCCTCCTGGTCCCGCCCGGTGACGTCCCGCCCCTCGCCGAGGCGCTGCGGCTCTGGCTCTCCGACGCGGACCGGCGCGCCGCCCTCCGTGCGGCCGCGCGCGAGCGGCGTACGAACCTCGCGTCCTGGGCGGACACCGCGGACCGCGTCGGGCGCGTGCTCCGGGAGGTGGCGGCATGACGTCCCCGACCTGGTCCCGAATGCCGTGGCGCTCCCTCGTCGGCGCGGCGGTCCTGGTGGCCGTCGTGCGTCAGACCGGCAGCGCTCCCTTCGTGGCCGGGGTCCGGGCCCTCGACGCCACGACGCTGGCCTGGGGCACCGTGCTGGCCCTCGTCACCACCGTCGCCGGTGCCTGGCGGTGGCACCTCGTCGCGCGGGGGCTGGGAGTCGAGATCGGGGTGCCCGCCGCGGTGGCCTCCTGCTACCGCGCCCAGTTCCTCAACACGGTCCTGCCCGGCGGGATCCTCGGCGACGTGCACCGGGGCGTCCTGCACGGTCGGGCCGTCGGCGCGACCGGCCCCGCGTTGCGCGCCGTCGCCTGGGAGCGCACCGCAGGGCAGGTGGTCCAGCTCGTCCTCGCGGTGGTGGTCCTGCTCGTGCTCCCGTCACCGCTGCAGCAGGTGGTCCCGGTGGTCGCCGTACCGGCACTCGTCATCCTGCTGGCGGTCGCGCTGGTGGCGCGACGTCCGCGGGACCCGCGCCCGTCCCGGACAGGTCGGCTGCTGGCCACGGTGCGCGACGACGTCCGGTGCGGGCTCCTCGTGCGCCGGGCGTGGCCCGGCGTGGTGGTCGCGTCGTGCGTGGCGACGGCCTGTCACGTGGCGACGTTCGTCGTCGCCGCGCGTGCCGTCGGCGTCACCCTGCCCCTGGCCGAGCTGCTGCCGCTCGCCGTCCTCGTCCTGGTCGCCGCGGGACTGCCGCTCAACCTCGCCGGCTGGGGGCCCCGGGAGGGCATGGCTGCCTGGTCCTTCGCAGCCGCGGGGGTGGGCGCCGCGCAGGGCGTGGCGACGGCCGTCGCGTACGGCGCGCTGGTGCTGGTGGCCAACCTCCCGGGTCTGGTCGTGCTGCTGTCCACGCGGGAGCGGGCCGCCGGAGCACCACGACCCGTGCCGGTGGTGTCCCGTGGCTGAGCGTCCGTACACGATCCTGAGCTGCAGCGTCTCGCTGGACGGCTACCTCGGCGGCGCCACCCCGGAGCGGCTGGTGCTCTCCAACGAGGCCGACCTCCACCGCGTCGACCACGTCCGGGCCGGGTGCGACGCGATCCTGGTCGGCGCCGCGACCGTGCGCGCGGACAACCCCCGGCTGCTGGTGCGCGACCCCCGGCTGCGCCTCCAGCGCCGCAGCCGCGGCATGGAGGAGACACCGACCAAGGTGACCGTCACCGAGCACGCCCGGCTCGACGCCTGCAGCAACTTCTTCGCCGCCGGCGACGGCGAGAAGATCGTCTACTGCGCGAGCCCCTCGGTGCCCGCGGCACGTCGTCGGCTGGCCGCGGTGGCCACCGTCGTGGACGGCGGCGAGCCGGTGGAGGTGCCGCGACTGACCGAGGACCTCTACGCGCGCGGCGTACGACGCCTCATGGTCGAGGGCGGGGGCCGGGTCCACACCCAGTTCCTCACCACCGGGATCGCCGACGAGCTGCACCTGGTCGTCGCCCCCTTCTTCGTCGGCAGCTCGCACGCCCGCCGGTTCGTCGGGGACGGCGACTTCCCGTGGAACCCCGCGCACCGGGCCCGCCTGGTCGAGACGTGCCAGATCGGGGACGTGGTGCTGCTCCGCTACGCCCTCTCGGCACGGTTCGAGGGGCCATCGTGACCGGCGTAGTCGGGCCCCGCCGACCCGTCCCGGCCCTGGTCCGCCGGGAGGTGCCGCTGCCGGTCCGGTTGCGGGACGGGTCGAGCGTCGAGGCGCGGCTCTTCACCTTTGACGGGCTCCGGGACGGACGGGAGCACGTGGCGCTGGCCCTGGGGCCGTCGGACCCGGACGTGCCGCTGGTCCGGGTGCACAGCGAGTGCCTGACGGGGGACGTGCTGGGCAGCGAGCGGTGCGACTGCGGGCCGCAGCTGCAGGAGGCGGTGGACCGGATCAGCCGCGTCGGGGGCTTCCTGCTCTACCTGCGCCAGGAGGGACGAGGGATCGGCCTCTACAACAAGGTCGACGCCTACGCCCTGCAGGACGCCGGGCTGGACACCTACGAGGCCAACGTCGCCCTCGGCTACGGGGAGGACGACCGCGACTACACGGTGGCCGCCCAGATGCTGCTCGGCCTGGGTGCGGACCGGATCGACCTCCTCTCCAACAACCCCGACAAGGCGGACCAGCTCCGCGCCGCCGGCATCGGCGTCGCGAGGCGCGTCCCGACCGGGCTGCACCTGTCACCGGTCAACGCGGACTACCTGGCGGCCAAGGCCGGCCGCGGCGGTCACCGGCTGTTCCTCCCCGGCGGCAGCACCCTCACCCCAAGAGGGTGATCCCCGGGGACCGCCGCGGTGCCATGGTGACGAGACAGAGCCGGGAGAGGAGATCCGCCATGGCCACCAGCCCCACCCCACCGAAGACGACCCGAGGTCCGGAAGAGGACGAGGACCCGAGGTTCTGGAGCGGCATGATCGCCTTCGCCGCCTTCATGTTCCTCCTGGTCGGAGGCTTCCACTTCCTCGGCGGCTTCGTCGCCCTGCTCGAGGACGACCAGTACCTCGTGGGGGAGTCGGACCTGCTCATCCAGACCGACTACCAGCTGTGGGGATTCGCGCACATGGCCATCGCAGTGGCGATGTGGTTCACGGGGTACGGGCTGTTCTTCCGGCGCACGTGGGCGCGCATCGTCGCGGTCCTCGTGGCCATGGTGAGCGCGTTGACCAACCTCGCCTTCCTGTCGGCCAACCCGTGGTGGTTCTCGCTCATGATCATCCTCGACGTCCTCGTGATCTACGCCGTCACGGTCCACGGTGACCCGGAGGACGGGTACTAGGCGTGAGCACCACCACGAGGACGCCCGTGACCAGGTAGACCACCTGTAGCGGGTGGAACGCGCGGATCGAGGCGATCTCGCCGACGATCCAGTAGCCCATGACGGTCCCGGCCACGATGCTGGCGAGCGGCCAGCCGTCGCTGCCCTTCACCTGGGCGATCGCGGCGACCAGCGAGCTGCCGCCGACGATCGCCATCAGGATCACGCCGGGAAGGTAGTTGCTGGGGAAGTCGGTGGCCCGGACCCACACCGGCTGCTCGGGGATCCAGGCGGTCATGAGGGCGATACCGCCGATCGTCGCGCTGAGTGCGTTGAAGACCAGCAGCCCGAGCAGGACCCTGCGCCTGCCGTCCGTCCCTGCCCACATGACGTCCTCCTCCGGTCACTGTCGACGCTAGGACGCCTGCAGGGGCCTCGACAGGGCCGAAGGGCTCTGGTGCGGCGGGACTGGCCGCGCGAAGACTGGGAGTGCCCGTCGTACGACCGAGGAGACCCCATGGAGCGACTCACCCCACTCGCCACTGCCTTTCTGGACGCGGAGGACGTGGATCCCCGGGCCTCGCTCGCCATCGGTTCGCTGGCCGTCTTCGAGGGGCCGGCGCCGCCGTTCGAGGAGTTCGTCGAGCTCATCGCCGGTCGCCTCGTCCTGATCCCGCGCTACCGCCAGAAGCTGCGCACGGTCCCGTTCGGCCTGGCGGCACCGGCGTGGGTCGACGACCCCGACTTCGACATCCGCTGGCACATCCGCAACACGGCGCTGCCCCACCCCGGCGGCCCGCAGGAGATCGGCCGCCTGATGAGCAGGGTCATGTCGCGCCGGATGAACCGCGACCGACCGCTGTGGGAGTACTGGTTCTGCGAGGGGCTCCCCGACGGCAGGTGGGCCCTGCTGTCCAAGCTGCACCACAGCGTGGTCGACGGCGTCTCCGGCACGGACCTCTACCAGCTGGTGCTCGACCCGACCCGGACGCCGCGACCGCCCGTGCCCGACACCTGGGTGCCCGCGGCCGAGCCCTCCACCCTGTCCGTCACGGCACAGGCGGCCTGGGAGCTGGCGACCTCGCCGGTCCCAGCGGTGCGCGCGGTGGCCGGCTCGCTCGCCGACCCTCGTCGCCTGGCTCGTCTCACCGTCGAGACGGCACGGGGGCTGCTGTCCATGTCGGCCGCGTTGCGCCCGGTCCGGAGCACGTCGTTGACGGGTCCTCTCGAGGGCAGCCGTCGGTACACCTGGACGGACATCTCGCTGGCCGACGTACGCATCGTGCGGGCGAGGTACGGCGTGACGGTCAACGACGTGGCGCTGGCCGCGGTGACCGGCGGCTTCCGGCAGCTGCTGCTGTCTCGTGGCGAGGAGCCCGACGCGCACGCGCTGCGCTCCCTGGTCCCGGTCTCGACCCGTGAGCCCGGCGCCGAGTCGATCCCCGACAACCGGGTCTCGCTGATGCTGCCCTACCTCCCCGTGGATCTCGCCGATCCCCACGAGCGGCTGCAGGCCGTGCGGGAGCGGGTGCGCGGCCTGCGGGCGCGGCACGAGCCCGAGGCCGGGGGGAGCGTCACGACGGTCGCGGAGTACGGCCCGTTCCCGCCCGTGTCGTGGGGGATCCGGCTCGGGATGCGGCTGCCGCAGCGGCAGGTCGCCACGGTGACGACCAATGTGCCCGGTCCCCGCAGCACGCTGTACGCACTGGGCCGGGAGGTCCAGGAGATGCTGCCCTACGTCCCGATCGCGGACCGGGTGCGCATCGGCGTGGCCATGTTCTCCTACCGGGACACCCTGACCTTCGGGATCACCGGCGACTACGACACGACGCCCGACCTGCACGTGCTCGCGGACGGCATCTCCGCGTCCATGGCGGAGCTGCTGGCCATCGCCCGGGAGGCCGGCTCACCGGGGCCGGGAGCGCCGCCGGCGCGGGCCGGGCAGGTGTGACCCGGCGAGGCGGGGTCCGGCGATGCGGCTGCCCCGCCGGAGCGGCTGCACGAGGTACTCCCCGAGGATGACCCCCGCGGCGAGCGCGATCGCGGTGGCCCCCGCGGCGGCCAGCTCCAGGACGCCGTCCTTCTTGCCCTCGGCCAGCAGGGCCAGCCCGCGGTAGATGGTCAGGCCCGGCAGGAGCGGCACGATGGCGGGCACGATGAGGACCAGGGGCGGGACGCGCACGCGGCGGGCGATCCCGTAGCTCGTCGTGCCGACGACCACCGCCGCGGCCGCTGCCGCCCAGGTCTGGGCCACGGGCGCCCTCTCCACGACCAGGAAGAGCGCCTGGCCGCAGCCTGCGACGACCGCCGCGGCCGAGGCCGCGCGGATCGGGGCGTAGCTCGCCAACCCGTACGCCGCCGCGGCGAGCGCGGCGCCCACGGTCATGGCGGACCCCTGCACGAAGCCCGTGGCACCGGGCACCACGCGCCCCAGGTCGGCACCCGCCAGGTCGGCGACCGTCAGCCCCGCGGCCACACCGGCGATGATGCCTGTGGTCGCCAGCATCGCCTCGAGCAAACGCGCACTCGCCGTGACCGGGTAGCCCGTGAGGGCGTCGGACATGGCGCCCATCAGCCCGATCCCGGCGAGCAGGACGATGATGCCCGCGGTCACGATGAGGGAGGGGTCCGCCTCGATCCCGGTGGCGGCGGCGCCCACCGCGATGAGCGTGGCGAGGAACCCGCCGGCGGCCTGCTGGTAGAACGACGGCACCCGGTTGCGGGTGGCACGCCCGACCAGGTCGATGCTGCACGCCGCCACGAAGGCCAGCAGGCTGACCACCGGGCCTCCGCCCAGGGTGATCGCGAGCGCGGCGCCCACGGCGCCCCAGCTCATGGTCACCAGCCAGCGCGCTCGCGGGTGGCGGGAGGACTCGATGGCGACGGTGCGGTGCCGGGCCTCGTCCGGGGTGGTCGTCCCGTCGAGCAGGTCCTGGACGACCAGGTCGACCCGGATCAGCCGGTCGTAGTCCACCGGTCGACGGCGCACCCGGCGGACGAGGATCGACGCCGGCACGTCGATGCGCGACTGCTGCTGGAGCCTCAGCTCGGTGAAGGTGACGTCGGCATCGACCCCGTGCAGTCCGCAGGCGCGCGCGACCGCGAGCATCGTCGCCTCGACGTCGGCGGCCCCGCCTCCCGAGGAGAGCATCAGGTCGCCGATGCGCAGGGCCAGGTCGAGGCTGCCGTAGACGTCCCGTGGCTGGGACATGGCCATGCCTCGGACGCTGGTCGATCAGGTCGTCGCGGCGGCGTAGCGCTGGAGGAACAGCGCCTCGGTCAGGGCCATGGCGGAGATCTCGCTCGGGTCCACGCTCTCGTTCGGGGCGTGGATCAGCGCCAGCGGCTCCTCCACGCCCATCAGGATGATCTCGGCGTCGGGATAGGTGTCGGTGAACACGTTGCAGAGCGGGATCGAGCCGCCCTGTCCCAGGCTCGCCATCGGCCGGTCGTAGGCCTCCTGCATCGCCGCCCCCATCGCGGCGTACGCCGGTCCGTCGGTCGTGGCGCGGAACGGTGACCCGGTGGCCTCCACCTCGACCGTGACGTGGACACCCCACGGGGCGGCGGCTTCGAGGTGCGCCCGCAGCGCCTTCTCGGCCACGTCGGGAGCGAGCCCGGGCGGGATGCGCAGGTTGAGGCGGGCCGCGGTCTTCGGGACGATCGCGGCCGCCGAGCCGACCACGGGCGGGCAGTCGATGCCCAGCACCGTGATCGCCGGGCGCGCCCACAACATGTCCGACACCGTGCCGTCGCCGAGCAGCTCCACGCCGTCCAGCAGGCCGGCGTCGCCGCGGAACTGCTCGGGCGGGTAGGGCTGGCCCTCCCAGCGACGGGTGTTGTCCAGGCCCTCGACGGTGGTGTTGCCGGCCGCGTCGCGCAGGCTGGCCAGCATCGCGACCAGGGCCGCGAGCGCGTCCGGGGCGGCGCCGCCGAACATGCCGGAGTGCACCTCGGAGGCCAGTGCCTCGACGGTGACGACCACGTTGACCATCCCGCGCAGGCTGACGGTCGCGGCGGGCAGGCCGACGGCCGCGTTGCCCGTGTCGCAGACCAGGATGGCGTCGGCGCGGAGCAGGTCGGCGTGGTCGACCACGTAGGCCTCCAGCCCTCCGGTGCCCTGCTCCTCCGAGCCCTCGACGACGAGCCTGAGGTTGACGGGCACGTCGTCCCCCAGTGCTCGGAGGGCGAGGAGGTGCATGAGGATGTTGCCCTTGCAGTCCGCCGTCCCGCGGCCGTACCAGCGTCCGTCCTTCTCGGTCAGCTCGAAGGGCGGTGTCGCCCAGGCGGAGTCGTCCAGCGGTGGCTGCACGTCGTAGTGGGCGTAGAGCAGCACCGTCGGCGCATCCTCACGCCCGCACGGGCGGGAGCCGACGACGGCGTTGCTGCCGTCCGCGGTCTCCTCGAGCCGCGCGTCGGTGAAGCCGACCTCGGCGAAGCGGTCGAGCACCCACTGCGCGGCGCGCTCGCACTCCTCGGGCGGGAACTGGCGGGGGTCGGCGACCGACGGGATGGCGACGAGCTCGGCGAGCTCCTCGCGTGCCTGGGGCATGAGCTCGGCGATACGGGTCCTCAGGTCCATGGGTCAGCCGCCCGCCACGTCATCGGTCTTGAGGTCGTCCACGAACTCCTGGAAGTCCTCGAGCTCGTCGGGGCAGTAGACCTCGATGATCAGCAGCTGGCCCTGGAAGACCCTGCTGTCCGAGATGACCGGACGGGACCCGGGTCCGCTGGCCCCGTTGGCGAGCTGCGCGAGCAGCGCCGCCCGGCTCAGGGCCTCGTTCGGGTCCTCGCACGTGGCCCCGCCGTCGTCACCCAGGACGCGCACGATCTGGTCCTTCGACGGGGCGGTCGCACCGGCGTCCTCGATCGCCGCGATGAGCTCGTCGGCCTTGTCCTGCGCCTCGGCGGTCTCCCGAGCCGAGCTGAACGCGATCAGTCCGGCGAGGACGAAGGCAGCGAGGAGGACCCAGGCGGTGATGTAGATCCAGTTGCGCTCGCGCTGCCCCTGGGTCTCGACTCCGGTGCTCATGACGGGCTCACTTCCTGCGGCTCAGGCTGCTTCCAGGACGGCTTGCGGAGCTTGTAGAAGATGAACGGCACGACGAGACCGAGTCCGAGGGCACCTCCGGCCACGATCGCGAAGTAGACGCCGCCGCTGCCGTTCGAGAACTGCGACGGAGGGATGAACCCGACGAGCAGCGCGGCGAGCGAGGCGGCGAAGCCGATGCCGCACATGCCGACGAGCATGGGAGCGCGGTAGCCGCGGGGGTGGTCGGGGTGCTTGCGGCGCAGCTGGATCGCGGCCACGAACATCAGCAGGTACATGATCAGGTAGACCTGCGTGGTGATCACCGAGAAGATCCAGTAGACGCTGGAGACGTCGGGGATCAGGGCGTAGGCGAGACCGATCACGGTGGTGACCAGCCCCTGGACGACCAGGATGTTCTGCTGGACGCCGTTCTTGTTCAGCCGCTGCAGGTACGGGGGAAGGTAGCCCTCCTGCCGGGAGATCAGCAGCAGGCCCTTCGAGGGGCCGGCCAGCCAGGTCAGCATGCCGCCGAGGGAGGCGGCGACCAGCATGATGCCGACGATCGGGGTGAGCCACTGCCACCCGAAGTTGGCGAAGACCGCGTCGAAGGCCTGCATCACGCCCGCGGTGAGGGACAGCTCCTCGGCGGGCACGATCCAGCTGATCGCCAGTGCCGGGAGGATGAAGATCGCGAGGACCAGGCCCATGGCCAGGAACATCGACCTGGGGAACTCCCGGCCCGGGTCCTTGAGCGAGGACACGTGGACCGCGTTCATCTCCATGCCCGAGTAGGAGAGGAAGTTGTTGACGATGAGGACGAGGCTCGCGAGACCGGCCCACACCGGGAAGATGTTGTCCGAGGTCATCGGGGCCGCGGACTCGTTGCCCTGACCGAGGAAGACCATGCCGAGCAGGACCAGGACGACGCCGGGGATCAGGGTCCCGATGATGAGGCCACCGCTCGCGAGACCCGCCACGCCCTTGGTGCCGCGCGAGGAGACCCAGACCCCGGACCAGTAGACGACGATGATCACGCACGCCGTCCACACGCCGCTGCTGGCGAGCTCGGGGTTGAACACGTAGGCGAGGGTGCTGGCCACGAATCCGAGGAGGCTCGGATAGTAGAAGATCGTCATCGCGAACTGGCACCAGACGGCCAGGAAGCCCATCGGCTTGGAGATCCCCTCCGAGACCCACTTGTAGATGCCGCCCTCCCACCCGGAGGCGAGCTCCGCCGAGACCAGCGAGGTGGGCAGGAGGAACACGAGGGCCGGGAGCAGGTAGAGGAACACGCAGGCCAGGCCGTAGACGGCCATGGTCGGTGCCGCTCGCAGGCTCGCGACGGAGCTCGTGGTCATCATCGCCAGGGCGACCCAGGAGATGTACTTGGCGGCGGGGACCTTGGCGCGCGCCGTCACCTCGGCGGTGCTCATGTGGCTCGACCCGGCGGTGTCTGGAGAACTCGGTTCCTGAGCACGCTCATCACTCCTCGGTCACGCGACGATGGCTTCGTTGCCGTCACGCTAGGCAGGTGCCGAGGGGACCGGGATCATCCCGTTCGGATGAGATGCCGATCAGGATCAGCCGCCGGAGGCGGCGCGCCCGGCGCGCACGCGGGACCACACCAGGTCGAGGCCGACGGCCAGGACGAGGATGCCGACGATCGCGACGAAGGTCTCCGGCTCGGTGCGCAACGTCTGGACTGCGAACACCAGCAGGACCAGCACGGTCAGCACGATCGCCGCCACCAGGACCGGCGTGCTGGATCCCGTCTCCCGGCGGAGCCGGAAGGCGGCGATCGACACGACCAGGAAGATGGCCAGTGCCACGGCGCTGCCGAGGGACGCGATGGCGGTGAGGTCCACGAAGGCGGCCAGCAGCAGCACCAGCACCACGGAGATGACGAGTCCCCGGGTGCCGCCGACCCGGGCGGCCTGCCCGAACACGGGCGGGAAGGTGCCGGTCTCCGCCAGCTTGGCCGTCGACCCGGCGGCCGCGTAGATGTTGGCGTTCACCGAGGAGGACGTCGCCAGCAGGGCCGCCACCGCCATCATCGCGAAGCCGGCCTGTCCCAGGGCCGGCTTGGCCGCCTCGGCCAGTGCGGTGTCGCCGTTGGCGATCACCTCGTCGACGGTGAGGGTGCCGAAGACGCCGATGGCGATCAGGACGTAGAGCACGGTGGTGATCCCGAGCGCAAGGTACATCGCCCGGGGCAGGTTGCGCTTCGGGTCGGGCAGGTCGGCGCCGGTGAAGCTGATGACGGTGAAGCCGAGGTAGGCGAAGAACGTCAGGGCGACGCTCGAGACGATGTCCGTGGTCGGTGGGTAGGTCGAGGGGGCCAGGAGCTCGGGGTCCACCTGGCGCAGGGTGACCACGATGAACACGGCGAAGACGGCGAGCAGCACGAAGACGATGAGGCTCTGCACCCGGTCGATGAACTTCGCCCCGGCGATGTTGACCACGGCGACCAGCAGCACGACCACGACCGTGAGGATCTTGCTCCAGGTCGTCGAGTCGTCGAAGAACAGCGCGGAGCCGTAGCTGCCGAAGGACACGGACACCATCGCGGTCACGATGACGGCTGCGAAGTACAGCAGCCAGGACGTCACCGCCGAGATGTGTCCGCGACCGAAGCCCTGGATGAGGAAGGTGACGATGCCACCCGACGAGGGATAGGTGGCGCCGAGCTTGGCCACGGCGTATCCCTGGAGGGCGGCCACCGTGCCGGCGGCGAGGAAGGAGAGCCACACGGCCGACCCCGCGACGGCACCGGCCTCGCCGAGGAGGGCGAAGATGCCGGCCCCCACCATCGAGCCGACGCCCAGGAAGGCGGCGCCGCGCACGGACATGCCGCCCCCGGCTGCGGCCTCGGTGCCCTGCTGCGCGGATGTCATGTCACGCCTAGCCGACGAGGTGGAGGCGGTGGTCGGTGTTGTTGAGCCGTCGTCCGCCGTCCTCGGTGACGACGACGATGTCCTCGATGCGCACCCCGAACCGACCGCCCAGGTAGATCCCCGGCTCGATCGAGAAGCACATGCCGGGGCGCAGGGCCTGCTGCTCGCCCTCGACCAGGTACGGCGGCTCGTGGGTCGTGACCCCGATGCCGTGGCCGGTGCGGTGGATGAACTGCTCGCCGTACCCCGCCTCGGTGATCACGGCCCGGGCGACCCGGTCGATCTCCTGGCAGGACACGCCCGGACGCACCGCTTCGAAGGCGGCCTGCTGGGCATGTCGCACGATGTCGTGGACGTCGCGCACCTCCTGGGTCGGCTCGCCGACCGAGACCGTGCGGGTGGTGTCCGAGCCGTAGCCGTACATGAGGCCGCCGAAGTCGAGGACCACGGCGTCGCCGGGCTCGATCCTCCGGTCGCCGGCCTCGTGGTGCGGGTTCGCGCCGTTGGGTCCCGAGCCGACCACCGTGAAGTCGACCTGCTCGTGACCGTGCTCCCGCAGGAGTCGGGCCAGGTCGGCCGCCACCTCCGTCTCCAGGCGCCCGGCGAACGGCAGCCCGACGATCGCCTCGTACGTCGCGTCCGCGGCCGCGCCCGCAGCGACCAGCCGCTCGAGCTCGTCGGGTCCCTTGACGGCCCGCAGCATGGGCAGGCACTCGCCGAGGGCACGGAAGACGGAGCCCGGGAGGACCCGCTGGAGCCCGAGCAGGTGCGCGGCCCAGGTGGCGTCCGACATCCCGTACTGCCCCTCGGTCCGCAGGATCTCGAACGCAGCTGCGTAGGGGTCCGTGCCGTCCGTCCAGTCGCGGACCGTGAGCGCGGGCGCGCCGACGGCCGCCTCGGCGTCCGGTCGCTCGAGGACCGGGACCAGCAAGGTGGGCGTCGCGCCCGGCGCGAGCACCAGCATCGTGAGGCGCTCGGTGATGGCGGTCGGCTGGTAGCCGGTCAGCCACACCAGGTCGGGCCCGGGAGCGACGACGACCCCGTCGAGCCCGACCTCCACCGCCTGGTCGACGACCCGCGCCATGCGGGAGGCGTAGTCCTCGGCGGTGAACGCCCGGGGCGGTTCGACGGCTGCGCTCATCGCGGCTCTCCCGTTCACGACTGGTCGACGGCGTCCTTCGCGTCGCGCTCGAGGGCCTCGACGTCCGCCTGGAGCTCCTTCTTCTCCAGCGTGTCCGAGCGCTGCATGGACTCCTCGATCCGCGACTCCATGTCCATCACGCCCACGACGACCAGGCCGGCCTCGCCCTTGTCGAGCGACTCCCCGAGCTCCTTGAGATCGTCGCGGCTCATCCCGGCGGCGGCGTGGCCGGCCACGGCGCCCAGGATCGCGCCGCCCGCGGTCGTGGCCGCGAGCAGGCCGCCGCCGATCGCGGCGAACGGGAACAGGGCGACGACGAGGCCCGTGGCGAGCCCGGTGCCGCCGCCGAGGACGCCGCCGACCCTGGTCGGGGTCTCGTGCTTGCGCGTGATCTTGACCTTGCCGTCCTCACGACGGTGGATGACCGCGGCGTCGTAGGCGTCCATGAGCCCCGCGCTGCTGTGCAGGGCCTTCACGAGGTCGTAGTCGGCCTCGGCGGAGTCGAGGTCCGGGTAGACCCCGGCGAAGACGATGAGGGTGTCGAGTGCCATGTGCAGGACCTCCAGGTGGGTGGAGGCCCACGGTGGCACCGCGCCCGGGGAGGACGCCTCATCCGCTCCGGGTGAGGTCGGCGGCCGGGAGCGGGTGGGCCGCACAGGGTGGCCTTACCTCCACGAGGGACGGGAGTCGGGACCTTCGGCCCTTCAGGGTCCCCGGGCCCCTGCCTAGCCTCGGCAGCGCAACCCCAGCGATGCCATCCGCACCGAGGAGCAGACGTTGAAGCAGCGACCGACCGCACCGTCCGTCACCCGAGTCGACCGGTGGCGCTACCGGTCCGCCGTCCACGCCGCCCGGGTGCTGAACTCGGTGGGCCGGCACGACGCCGTCATCGACCGGCCGACCGTCGGGGACCGGCCCCGAGCTCGGTTCGGCGCCGGTCGCCCCAGCACGTCCTGAGTGACCGACCCGCCGGCTGGCCGGCGGGCCGGCCGGGCTCAGGCCAGTGCCTTGGCCTTGAGGGCGGCGAACTCCCTCTCGTCGATCGTCCCGGCGTCCAGCAGGGCCTTCGCGCTCGCGATCTGGTCGGGCGCCGCCTGCGTGCCCGAGACCGACCTGATGTAGCTGGCCTGCTCGTCCATCTGCTTCTGCACGGCCGCCGCCTGACGGTCCTGCATGCTGCGGCCCCGGGCGATCAGGTAGATCAGGGCGCCCAGCCAAGGCAGGAAGACGAGCACGATGGCCCATCCGGCCTTGGCCCAGCCGCTGAGCGTGGTGTCGCCGAACATGTCGAAGAGGCAGCGGAACCACACCATGATGGCGCCGAACCAGATGAAGAACCAGAAGCTCCAGAGGAGGACTTCTCCGAAGTCCGAAGTGATCGAGTCCATGTCAGTCCTTGAGTCGTGACGGCAGGATGCCTGGTTCCAGGCCCGTCCCGTCCAGCCTGCCCGGCCGCGACGACGTCCACATCCCACGTTTCGGATGACCCTGCGGCGTCCGGGGGCGGTGGACGGACTGTCATGCTGGGCTGGTGACGTACGCACCGGGGCGACTGCTCGTGCTGCTGGTGGGGTGTGTGGTGCTCGGCGCCGGTGTCGCCCTCTTCCTCACCGCGGACCTGGGCTCGGACGGCTACTCCACGCTCGTCAACGGCATCGCCCTGGCCACCGGCCTGGCCTTCTGGGTCGCCAACCTGCTGGTCGGCGTCACGCTGGTCGCCCTCGCCGCCGTACGACGGGTGTTCCCCGGCGTCGGCACGGTCGTCCAGGTGGTCGTCGTGGGCGTCACCGTGTCGCTGCTCGTCGACGTGCTCGACACCCCGGACGGCCTGGGCCCGCGGCTGCTGCTGCTGGCCGGGGCGTTCCCGGTGCTCGCCGTGGGGATCGCGGTCTACCTCGGCAGCCACACCGGTGCGGGCCCGGCCGAGGCGGCCGCGCTGGCGTGGGACCCGCCCGTGCCGTTCCGGTGGAGCTACAGCGCCGTGCAGGGCGGGGGAGCGCTCCTCGGATGGCTGCTCGGCGCGACCGTCGGCGTCGGCACGGTCGCGGTCATCCTGCTGCTCGGCCCCGGGGTCGACCTGGCCAGCCGGTTGCTCCACCTCGACGTGCACCAGGGCGAGCCGGCTGGTCAGGGCCCCGGCGCGCGAGCATCATGACCGCATGACCAGGTACGGCGGGCAGTACGGCCCCGACATCACCTTCCTCGGCGTCGCCCCCTGCGACCTGGACGACGAGGCGTCGTACGCCGGTGCCGACGTGGTGATCGTCGGCGCACCCTTCGACGGCGGCACCTCCCACCGTCCCGGCACCCGTTTCGGGCCGCAGGCGATCCGGATGACCGACTACCTGGGCCACGACGGGTCCCGGCCGTCCCTGGCGCTGCGGACCGACGGGCTCACCGACCTCACGGTCCTCGACGCCGGCGACGTGGAGATGCCGCCCGGCGACATCGAGAAGGCCCTCGGGGTGCTCGAGGCGGCGGTCGAGAAGGTCACCCGTGCCGGGGCCATCC
Source organism: Nocardioides sp. Soil777 (assembly GCF_001428425.1). NCBI lineage: Bacteria > Bacillati > Actinomycetota > Actinomycetes > Propionibacteriales > Nocardioidaceae > Nocardioides > Nocardioides sp. Soil777. Next base: position 164,724 of record NZ_LMSN01000019.1, on the reverse strand, counting down.
CGGTCGTGCTCGGGGGCGACCACTCGATCGCCTTCCCCGACGCCAAGGGGGTCGCCAACGTGCTCGGCCACGGACGGGTGTCGATGATCCACTTCGACGCGCACGCCGACACCGGCGACATCGAGTTCGGCTCGCTGTGGGGGCACGGACAGCCGATGCGCCGGCTGATCGAGTCGGGCGCGCTGCGCGGCGACCGGTTCCTCCAGGTCGGGCTGCGGGGCTACTGGCCGGGGCCGGAGACCCTGGGCTGGATGGCCGAGCAGCGGATGCGGTCCTACGAGATGACCGAGATCGTCCACCGCGGGCTGTCCGACGTCCTGACCGAGGCCTTCACGATCGCGACCGACGAGTGCGACGGCGTCTTCCTGTCGGTCGACATCGACGTCTGCGACCCCGGGCACGCACCGGGCACGGGCACCCCGGAGCCCGGCGGCCTGACGGCGCGCGAGCTGCTCGACTCCGTACGCCGCATCTGCCTCGAGCTGCCGGTCGTCGGGATCGACGTGGTCGAGGTCAGCCCGCCCTACGACCACGCCGACATCACCGCGGCGCTCGCCAACCGGGTCGTGCTCGAGGCGCTCTCGGCGATCGCGCGGCGGCGCCGCGACGAGCGCGACGGGACCACGTGGGACCCCGCCCAGCCGCTGCTCGACGGTCGCTGAGCTACCCCTGGATGCGGCGTGCCAGGTAGGTCGCCGTGACCCCGACGCCGGCCGCCGCCACGTCGCGCGGGGTGCCGGTGGCGACGACCTGCCCGCCCGCGTCGCCACCGCCGGGGCCGAGGTCGACGACCCAGTCGGCGGTCGCGATGGTGTCCAGGTCGTGCTCGACCAGCACGACCGTGTTGCCCGCGTCCACCAGCCGGTGCAGCTGGCGCATCAGCAGGTCGGTGTCGGAGGGGTGCAGGCCCGAGGTCGGCTCGTCGAGGAGGTAGAGCGAGTGGCCGCGGTTGGCGCGCTGCAGCTCGGTGGCCAGCTTGATCCGCTGGGCCTCGCCGCCGCTGAGCTCGGTCGCGGGCTGTCCGAGCCGCAGGTAGCCCAGCCCGACCTCGCGCAGGGTCTGCAGGCCGCGGGCGGCCGACGGCACGTCGGCCAGGAACGTGGCGGCGTCGTCGACCGACATCGCCAGCACGTCGGCGATCGTCCGGTCGCGATGGGTCACCTCGAGGGTCTCGGCGTTGTAGCGCGCGCCGTGACAGGTCGGGCAGGGGGCGTAGGTGCTCGGCAGGAACACCAGCTCGACCGAGACGAAGCCCTCGCCCTGGCAGGTCTCGCAGCGTCCGGCGGCGACGTTGAAGGAGAAGCGGCCGGCGTTGTAGCCGCGCTCCCTCGCCTCGGGGGTGGCGGCGTACACCTTGCGGACCGCGTCGAAGAGCCCGGTGTACGTCGCCAGGTTGGACCGGGGCGTCCGGCCGATGGGCCGCTGGTCCACGACGACGAGACGGTCGAAGGAGTCGATGCCCGACACCTCGCGGACGTCGAGGTCGCCGGTCGCGGCGTCCCGGTCCTCCTCCTCGTCCCCGACGTCGACCGGCGGGTGGCCGAGGTGGCGCCGGACGACCTCGGCCAGGACCTGGACGACCAGGCTCGACTTCCCGGAGCCCGAGACGCCGGTCACCGCGGTCAGGGTCCCCAGGGGGAGGTCGACGGACACGTCTTGGAGGTTGTGCCGCGAGACGCCGCCGAGGTGGATCCACCCCGCAGGTGTGCGGGGGGCGTGCTGGAACCGCTCGGCACGACCGAAGAGGTGGGCACTGGTGGGGGACTCGGCGACCTCCTCCAACCCGGCGATCGGTCCGGAGTAGAGGACCCGGCCGCCGCCCTCGCCCGCGGCGGGCCCGATGTCCACGACCCAGTCGGCGCGGCGTACGACGTCCATGTCGTGCTCGACCACGAAGAGCGAGTTGCCCGCCGCCTTGAGCCGGTCGAGCACCGCCAGCAGCGGCTCGGCGTCCGCGGGGTGCAGGCCGGCCGAGGGCTCGTCGAGCACGTAGACGACGCCGAAGAGTCCCGAGCGCAGCTGGGTGGCGATCCGCAGGCGCTGCGCCTCGCCCGGCGACAGCGTCGTCGAGCTGCGGCCCAGGGAGAGGTAGCCGAGACCGAGGTCCAGCAGCACCTCGATGCGGGCCACCAGGTCGCCGCTGATGCGTCCGGCGACGTCGTCGCCGTCGTCGGTGACCGACGGTCGGAGCAGGTCGGCGAGCTCGGTGAACGGCAGCGCGTTGACCTCCGCGATCGAGGCCCCGGCGAAGGTGACCGCGAGGGCCTCGGGACGCACGCCGCTGCCGTGGCAGGTGAAGCAGGGGGTGCTGCGGACGAACGGCGTCATCCTGGCCCGCATCGCCTCGCTCGGCGACGAGGCCAGCACCTGGCGCACGTGCCGCCGGGCACTGCGGAAGGTGCCGTGGTAGTCCCGGCCCCCGCCGCCGTCCTTGTCCTGCGGCCGGATCAGGACCGAGGGCTGCTCGTCGGTGAAGAGGAGCCACTGCCGGTCCTCCGGCGACAGCTCGCGCCACGGACGGTCGACGTCGATGCCGAGGTTCTTGACGATCCGGCGCAGGTTGTGGCCCTGCCAGGCACCCGGCCACGCCGCGATCGCGCCGTCGCGGATGCTCAGCGACGTGTCGGGGACGAGCAGGTCCTCGGCCACGTCGTGCACGACCCCGAGGCCGTGGCACTCGGGGCAGGCGCCGGCGGCGGTGTGCGGGGAGAAGGCCTCGGCCGCCAGGTGGTCGGCGCCGGCGGGGTAGGTGCCGACCCGCGAGTAGAGGATGCGCAGCAGGTTGGAGAGCGTGGTGATGGTGCCGACCGTGGAGCGGGAGCTGGCCGCGCCGCGCCGCTGCTGCAACGCGACCGCCGGGGGCAGGCCGGTGATCTCCTGCACGTGGGGCGCCCCGACCTGGTGGAGCAGGCGACGGGCGTAGGGCGCGACGGACTCGAAGTAGCGACGCTGCGCCTCGGCGTACAACGTGCCGAAGGCGAGGGAGGACTTGCCGGAGCCGGAGACCCCGGTGAACGCGACGATCGCGTCGCGCGGCAGGTCGACGTCCACGTCACGGAGGTTGTGCTCGCGTGCTCCGCGGACGCGCACGAAGCCGGCCCGCTCCTCGATGTTCACCGCCTCTGTCTAACGGACGACCCGCCGTGTCCTGCGGGCGGGTCACCGCCGCCCGGCGAGGGGGCGGGGCGGCTGGGGCGGGTGGCCCGTCATGGTCTCGATGAGCTCGGCGGCGATGACGCTGACCTTGCGGTTGGTGGTCTGCGAGGCATGGCGCAGGACCTCGAACGCCTCGCGAGAGGTGATCCTGCGCGTCACCATGAGGATCCCGAGGGCCTGGTCGATCACGGCCCGGGTGGCCAGCGCCTCACGCAGCTCGTCGTCGAGGACGGTGTGCCCGGCGTGGCGCAGCAGGATCGTCAGCGCGGTGGCGGCCTGGCCGGCGAACGCCTCGGCCCGGGTGACGTCGTCGTCGGTGAAGGCGCGGGGGACAGCGGCATAGAGGTTGAGGGCGGCCACGGGGTGGCCGTCGATGCGCAGGGGCACGGAGACGACGCTGAGGATGCCGTGGGCCACGGCGTGGGCGGCGTAGTCGCCCCACCTCACCTCGAGCGACATGTCGGGCACCTCGACGCGGACCCCCCGGGCGATGGCCTCCAGGCACGGTCCGTGGCCGCGGGTGTACTGGACCTCGTCCATCCGCGTCGCGACGTCGTCACTGCTGACCACGGTGGCGACCTGGCCGGCGCGGTGCATCGTGATGCCGCAGTGCGTGGCGGGCACGATCGCGGCGGCCAGCATCGCGAGCTGGTGCAGGAAGTCGGTGACGTCGGGGCTGTCGAGGATGAGGTTCTGCAGCTCGACGCAGGCCGTCGAGAGGTCGAGCGGTTGCTGGTCCACTGTCGGGTCCCGCCTGCAAGGTCGTCCGAAGGGCGGTCACGTGGCACCAGGTGGTGCCACCCGACCCCTGTCGCCACTCCTGTGACTCGGTAAGTCCACGCTACGCCGCTGAGGGTGCGCACCTAGGGACTTTGGTCCTCTTCCTGCCCGGCAGGACGGCTGCTAACTTCGACCTCGGGTGTGGATAGGCGCCCGTTCGGACGGACACCGAGAGCCCGCGGGGGACGGTGCCCACGCCGAGCACCGCTCCGTGAGATGACCGGAGTTGATGATGCCCACGGCTCACGCAGCCAGCAGTCGACACCGGTCGCCGACGGGGATCGGTGCGCCATCCGCACCAGGTCCCGTCGGCTCGAGCCCCCCCGCAGGGGGAGGGGACTCGCGCCGACGGGACCACGTCGTGGCCGCGGTCGCCGGCGGTCGGGACGCCGACGTCGCGGCCTCGTACGCCGCTCGGGAGGCCGCCGCGCGCGGCACCCCGCTGGAGCTGGTCCACGTCCTCCGTCCCGGCACCGCGCGGCCCGCAGGCGGGCTGGAGGAGGTGCGGGTGGGTGCGCTGCGGCGGGCCCAGCAGGTGGCCGCCGCGGAGGCTCCGCTCGTGCCGGTGATCCCGACCCTGCTCAGCGGGCCCGTCGCCGAGTCCCTGGTGGCGCACGCGGAGTCCGCGGCGCTGCTGGTCGTCGGCTCCTCCGAGGAGGCACCCACCGACCCATGGCGACCGGGGGCGTTGTCCTCGGTGCTCGCGACCAGGGCCGCCTGCCCGGTCACGGTGGTGCCGCGCGAGGCCGGACCCACGGTGGTCCGCCGGGTGGTGGTCGGCCTGAGGTGGCCGCCGCACGAGGACGAGGCGCTGCTGGAGGAGGCCTTCGCCGCGGCCGAGCGGTGGCACTGCGACCTCGAGGTCGTGCACGCCGGTCGCGCGCAGGGGTCCCGCCGCGACCCACCGACCCCGCGGGGACACGACCCGGGCTGGGTGCCCGGCCTGACGGCGCTCGTCGAGGAGCACCTGGTGGTGCCCCGTCGGAGGCACCCCCGGGTCCACGTGCGGGTCGACGTGGTGCGGTCGTCCCCTGCCGAGGCACTGATGGACAGCGTCGGTCCGGGCACCGTGCTCCTGGTGTCGCGCACGTCCGACGCGAGTTCCGCCCCGGCCCTCGGTCCCACCTCGCGCGGTGTCCTGCACCTGGCGCGGTGCGCCGTGGAGCTGGTGCCCGCCCGCCTCGTGCACGGTCCCCGCTGACCCGGGGGAAGGATCCGGCGTCGGGGCTGGTTGGGTGAGCCATGCGCATCCTCTTCACCGGCGGCAGCGGCAAGGCCGGCAAGCACGTCGCCCCCTTCCTCGCAGCCCAGGGCCACCAGGTCACCAACGCCGACCTCGTCCCGCTGGGACATCCCGACGTCGCCGACCTCCGGGTCGACCTCACCGACGCGGGGGAGACCTACTCGGCGCTGGCCGGGCTGGCGACCTTCGACGAGCTCGACCTGCCGGAGAAGCCGTCGTACGACGCGGTCGTGCACTTCGCGGCGGTGCCCGCCATCCTGCGCACTGCCGACTCCGCGACGTACGCGACGAACGTCCTGAGCACCTACCACGTGCTCGAGGCGGCGACGCGTCTCGGCATCCGCAAGGTCGTCTTCGCCTCCTCGGAGACGACCTACGGGATCTGCTTCGCCCAGGGCGAGCGTCGGCCGCTCTACCTGCCGGTCGACGAGGAGCACCCGACCGTCCCGGAGGACTCCTACGCGATGTCCAAGGTCGCCGGCGAGGTGACGGCGCGGTCCTTCCATGCCCGCACCGGTGCCGACATCTACGGCCTGCGGATCAACAACGTCATCGAGCCGCACGAGTACGCCGAGATGTTCCCGGCCTTCCTCGAGGACCCCGCGCTGCGGCGTCGCAACGTCTTCGCCTACATCGACACCCGGGACCTGTCCCGGATGGTGCAGCGCTGCCTGGAGACCGACGGGCTGGGCTACGAGGTCTTCAACGTCGCCAACGCCGACATGTCGGTGGCCGCGACGACAGACGAGATCCGCGAGCGGTTCTACGACGGGGTGGAGCTGCGCCGCGAGATGGGCCGCGACGAGACGTTCTACTCCATCGACAAGGCACGCGAGCTCGTCGGCTTCGCTCCGGAGCACTCCTGGCGCGACGTCCTGCCGGACCCCGCCGCCTCCTAGGGACCAGCCCGGGTCCACGGGGCGGACGGGAGCTCCAGCTCGCTGATGCGGGCCCGGAGGCTTTGCTCGGCCAGGCGCCACAGGGTGGCCGAGTGGGCGTGGTGGTGGTGCCGGCCGGTGCCGGGCCGCGCACTGTCCCGGGACGTCTCCTGCAGCTGCGCGCGGACGGCGAAGTCGTCGGCCGCGCCCCTCAGCGAGTCGATGGCCACGGTCCGCCAGTCGACGGTCACCTCTGTCATGGCGCGATGTTTCCCGACGTGGGGCCACGCAGGGTGGCCACGACGCGAACCTGCTCAATTTTGAGGGCTGAGTGGGGGTGATTGCCCGCACGGGCCCCGGGTTGCCAGACTGGGCGGATGACCACCGCGGCTGCGGACGACCCGGTCCTGGACCGGTTGCTCGACGTGGTCGCTGTCGCAGGGCCGCGGTGCCGCCTCGCCGTCGTCGCGAGGGTCCTCGACCTCGATCCGGGCGAGGGTCTCGCGGTGGTGGACCGCGCCGTGCGAGCAGGCGCGCTGGTGGCCGAGACCGAGACCGGCGAGGTGTGGTTCGCCGACGAGCACGCCCGGAGGGCGATCGAAGACCGGTTGCCCCTGGCCTCCCGGTCGGCCCTCCACGGGCGGATCGCCGAGGTGCTCGAGTCCGAGCCCGACGCCGACGACGCCCAGGTCGCGCGGCACCTGTCCGCAGCCGTCGCCGGCGCCCTCGACCCGGAGGACCGCGCGCGGCTCCAGATCCGCCTCGCAGCCGCGTCGCTGCGCGACGGCGATCTCACGACCGCGCGTGCGGCGGCACGTGCCGCCGTGGCGGCCGGCCGTCGGTCCGGCTCGACGGAGCTGCTCGCGGCCGCTGCGTCGACCCTGTGGCCGGTGGGCGACGCCACGTGGGACGGCGACGTCTACCAGTGGTGCACCGAGGCCCTGGCCGACCCGGCACTCGACGCGGGGACCCGCGTCCGGTTGCTGGCCCGACGCACGCAGGCGGCGGCGTACTCGGGACGCTGGGACGAGGCGTTCGCGGCGAGTGAGGACTGCCTCCGTCGCGCCGAGGAGCTCGGCGAGCCGGACCTCCTCGTCGAGGCGCTCACGGCTCGCCAGCTGGCCACCAGCGGACCCGACGACGTCGAGGAGCTGGCCCACCTCGCCCGGCGCATGGTGGACCTCGGGACGTCGACGGGGCGCGCGGAGGTCGAGATGTGGGGACGCCTGTGGCGCATCGACGCGCTGTGGTTCGGCGGTGACCTCGGCTCGATCGCGGCCGAGACGAGCCGGCTCGCCAGCTGCGTCGGACGCGTCGGTGGTCCCTACGCGCGGTGGCACCTGCTGGTGACCCGGGCGGCGCTGGCCGAGGTCCGGGCCGAGTTCGAGGCGGCCGAGCGCCTCGAGGAGGAGGCGGTCGCCCTGTTCGAGGGCATCGGCCATCCGGCCGCCCATGGCGCTGCGGTGTCGTTCCAGATGTGGCTCGGTCACTACCGCGGTCACTCCGCGCTGCTCGATCCCGCGTCCTGGGAGTTCGGCCCGGACGCGCGCTGGACGATGTTCGCCCACCTCGGCCGGGCGTTCGCGCTGGTCGACAACGGCCGCACCGACGAGGCGGCCGCGCTCTACCAGCGCTGTGGTGCGCCACAACGGTGGGACGCCCCCCGGATGAGCCTGCTGCTGGTGTGGGCGATCGGCGCCCGGGTGGCCTCCGGCGTGGGCGCGGTCGACGACGTCCGCTACTTCCGCGCGGCGCTCGAGCCCTATCGCGGCCGGTACGTCGTCGGCGGGGCCGGGGCCACCAACTTCCTCGGGCCGGTCGAGCTGACGACCGGCGTGTGCTCGAGCGCCCTCGGCGACTGGGGTGCGGCACTGGCGGACCTGCGGCGGGCGAGCGCCCTGTGCGCGGAGGTGGGTGCGCCCGCCACGCGGGTCGAGGCCGACTGCCTGCTCGCCGAGACGCTGGACCGTGCGGGGGACCCGCTCGCCGCGCGGATCCTGGCCCGCGAGGCGCTGCCGCTGGCCCGCACGCTGGCCATGCCACCGTGGGTGGAGCGCCTGGAACGGCTGGCCGCGGCCGACGACCCGCTCAGCGCCCGGGAGCGCGAGATCGCCGGCCTGGTCGCCGACGGCCTGAGCAACAGGGAGATCGCCGAGAGGCTGGTCATCTCCGAGCGCACCGCGCAGAACCACGTGCAGCACGTCCTGGGCAAGCTCGGTTTCACCAACCGGGCCCAGATCGCGGTGTGGATCGAGCGGACCCGGCCCCGATGAGCACGTCGATGAGTAGTTCGCACGATGCGGTCGACGACCGTGGACGAGGACTCTGGGACCCATGCAGAAGCCCGACACCCGTCCTGTGGACCGCAGGTCCGACCTGGCGCTGTGGGAGGCCGTCACCACGGCGTACCGGACCAAGGTCGACGGCCACGCCCCGCCGCCGGGCTCGAACCATCGCACCGAGGTCGCGCGGGCGAGGCTCACGGCACCTCGGGGTCCGACGACCGTCGTCGACCTCTACCTCGACCCGGTGTGTCCCTACACCTGGCTGGTCGCGTGCTGGCTGCGGGAGGTGGGCCGTCATCGGGAGGTAGACGTGCGCCACCACGTCATGAGCCTGCACCTCCTCAACGAGGGCGGGGTCCTGCAGGACCGCTACCGCGGGATGGTCGGACCCTCCCGGGTGGCGACCGCCGTGACCACGCACCACGGTCCCGAGGCCCTGCGCGCCTGGCACGGCGAGTTCGGCGACAGGATATTCGACCGGTGGCGCTTCCCGTCGCCGCAGGAGTACCGCGCCGCCACGCTCGACGCGCTGGTCGCCACGGGCCTGCCGGCCGACCTCGCCGACGCTGCCGGGGTCGACGACTACGACGACGCGCTGCGCCGCAGCACCGACGAGGCCATCCTCCCCGTCGGACCGGACGTCGGTACGCCCGTGGTCCACGTGGACGGAGCCGCCTTCTTCGGCCCGGTCCTCAACGCCGTACCCCGGGGGGACGCGGCGCTCCGCCTCTTCGACGGCATCAGGCTGGTGACCGGATCACCCGACTTCTTCGAGCTGAAGCGCACCCGCACCTCCCCTCCGGACGTGCTCTACCAGCCGGAGGACCAGCACCAGGGTGAACACCCATGAACGACGACGAGCTCTGGGCCGCCATCGACGCGCAGCGGCTGCGGACGGCGGACCTGCTCGGCGAGCTCACACCGAGGGAGTGGGGCCGACCGTCACTGTGCGAGGGCTGGAGCGTCCGCGACGTGGCGGCCCACCTCACCCTCCAGCAGATGGGGCTCGGGTCGGCCGTCCACAGCGCCCTGCGGCACCCCGGCAGCCTGAACCACGTCATCCACGCGTCCGCCCGGGACCGGGCCGCGCTCGCGCCCGAGGAGATCGTCGCGGAGATCCGCGCCATGGTCGGCTCGCGCCGGCACAACGTCGGGGTCACGCCGTACGAGACCCTCATCGACATCGTCGTCCACGGCCAGGACATCGCCGTTCCGACGGGCCGCGCCCTCGAGGTGCCGCCCACGGTCGCGGCGACGGCCGCGTCGCGGGTGTGGGGCGACCGGAACTCGCGGAAGGCGAAGGTCTTCCGGGCGTTGCCCCACGACGGCCTCCGCCTGGCCGCGACCGACACCGACTGGACGGTCAGTGACGGACCGGAGGTCCGGGGACCCGTGCTGGCCCTGCTGCTGCTGATCACCGGTCGTCCCGTGGTGCTGCCGCAGCTCGAGGGCGAGGGCGCCGGCGTCCTGGCCGAGCGGCTCCGCTTGGCCCGGGCCAAGCGCTGAGCCCCGCCCGGTCAGGTCGGGAGGCCGTACGGGTCCCGGGACACGCTGGAGAGCGGGACGATCTGGCGCCCGAGGGGGAGCAGCGACAGCGGGATCATCTTCCAGCAGGCGATGCCAAAGGGGATCCCGATGATCGTGATCATGAGCAACAGACCCGTGACCAGGTGCAGCAGGGCCAGCTCCCAGCCGAAGAAGACGACCCACACGACGTTGCCGATGACCGACCAGATGCCCGCGTCGCGGCGCCAGGTCGTCGTCCGGCCGAACGGCCACAGGACGAAGGCGGCCAACCGGAAGGAGGCGATCCCAAAGGGGATCGTCACGATGAGCACGAAGGCGAGCAACCCGGCGATGACGTAGCCGATCGCGAGCCAGAACCCCGCGAGCACCAGCCACAGGATGTTGCCGATCGTCTGCACGGGTCAGGACCGCCCGGACTGTCGCGGACCCCGGCCGGCGCGCTCGCGCAGGGTGGCGATCGGACGGCGGGGCACCTTCGGCAGCTGGGTCGCGCGCCCGTGCAGGGCGGTGAGCAAGGAGGCCATCGCACTGTCCTGCTCCGGCGTGCGGTCGAAGGTGGTCAGGTTGAGCACCGGCTTGAACCGCACCCGGGTGACGGCCTTGGCGTAGGTGAACTCCTTGAGCCCGTCGGGGCCGTGGATGCGGCCGAAGCCGGAATCGCCGACGCCGCCGAAGGGCAGACCGGGGACGGCGGCGAACGAGATCACGGAGTTGATCGAGGTCATCCCCGACCGCAGGCGACGGGCCAGCTCGGGGCCGCGTGCCGCGGAGAACACCGACGCACCCAGGCCGTAGCGGGTGGCGTTGGCCAGCTCGACGGCCTCGTCCATGTCACGCACCCGGCGCACGGTGACGGTCGGCCCGAAGGTCTCCTCGCGGATCGCGGCGGAGTCCTCGGGCACGTCGACGAGCACGGTCGGCTGGATGAACCGGTCGCCCACGGCGTCGACCCCGCCGACCACGGCCCGACCTCCCCGGGCCAGCGCGTCCTCGACGTGGCGGCGTACGACGTCGACCTGGCTCGGCATCGTCATCGGCCCGAGCTGTGCCTCTGCGTCGGTGCCGGCGTGGATCGTGCCGGCCCGCCGGGTCAGCTCCGCGACGAACCGGTCGTGGACCCGGTCGTGCACGTAGATCCGCTCGATGCCGGTGCAGGTCTGGCCGGCGTTGGAGAACGCACCCCAGGCGGCCGCGTCGGCGGCGGCGTCGACGTCGGCGTCGTGGTCGACGAGCATCGCGTCCTTGCCGCCGGCCTCGATGAGCACCGGAGTGAGGTTCTCGGCGCAGGTGGCCATCACCACCTTGGCGGTCCGGGTCGACCCGGTGAAGGCGAGCTTGTCGATGTCGGCCCGGCACAGCGCCGCGCCGGTCTCGCCGCCGCCGATGACGACCTGCAGGAGGTCGCGGTCCGGCACCACCTCGCGCAGGCTCTCGGCCAGCCAGACGCCGACGCCGGGCGTCAGCTCGCTGGGCTTGAAGACCACGGCGTTGCCGGCGCCGAGGGCGTAGGCGATCGAGCCCATCGGGGTGAAGACCGGGTAGTTCCAGGGGCCGATGACCCCGACGACGCCCAGCGGGAGGTACTCCACCGAGGCGGCCTGGTTGGCCAGCAGCAGACCCGGGGAGACGCGCCGTCGACCGAGCACCTTCCCGGCGTGCGACCCGATCCAGGCGAGGTGGTCGATCGCGAGCCCGATCTCGAGCTGCGCGTCGCCGTGGGGCTTGCCCGTCTCCTGGTGCACGACGTCACCGAGCTGGGCCATCCGGCGGGTCAGGACGCCGCGCCACTGACCCAGCACCTCCGCGCGGCCGTCGAAGCCGAGGCCGGCCCACCAGTGGCTGGCCTCCCGGGCACGGGCGACGGCCGCGTCCACGGAGGCGGTGTCGTCGACGGTGTGGATGCCGACGACGTCGCCGGTGGCGGGGTTGATCGACTCGAGCTTGTCGTGGGTCGTCATGTCAGGCCTTTCCGCGCAGGAGGTCGGCGGCACGCTCGCCGACCATGACCGAGGGGGCGTTGGTGTTGCCACGCGGGACGACCGGCATCACGCTGGCGTCGGCGACGCGGAGGCCCTCGACGCCCCGCACCCGCAGCTCGGGGTCGACGACGGCGCGCTCGTCGCCGCCCATCGCACAGGTGCCGACCGGGTGGTAGAGCGTCTGCGTGTAGGCGCGCAGGTGGGTCTCGATCTGCGCGTCGGAGGGATCCGGGCCCCAGCCCTCCATCGTGGGCAGCCCGGGACCGGCGACGTGCTCGGCCAGCGGACCCGTGGAGACCGTCTCGAGCAGGCGGCGGACGCCGGCGACCATGGCATCGAGGTCGGCCTGGTCGTCGTAGTAGCCGGGGTCGATGTCCGGGTGCCAGCGCGGGTCGGTGGAACGCAGGCGGAGGGTGCCACGGCTCTGCACGCTGACCAGCGTCGGTGCGACGGTGACGTTGCGGCTCGTCGCCTCGTGCAGGCCGTTGTCGTAGAAGCCGCTCGGGGCCACGTGCACCTGCAGGTCGGGGGCCTCGAGGTCGTCGCGGGTGCGCCAGAACCCGCCGCCCTCGCCGATGTTGGAGACGAGCGGGCCGGTGCCGGTCGCCTTCGCCCGGGCGAACTGGACGAGGTTGTTGTGGTCCGCCAGGTCCGAGACGCCGCGGGTGCGGAAGACGAGCGGGGCGGCCGGGTGGTCGTGGAGGTTCTGGCCGACGCCGGGGAGGTCGACCAGGACGTCGACGCCCACCTCGCGCAGGTGCGCGCCGGGGCCGATGCCGGACAGCATCAACAGCTGGGGGGAGTTGACGGCACCCCCGGACAGGACGACCTCCGCGTCGACGTACGTCGTGTGGGTGGCGGGTCCGTGTTGGTAGGTCACGCCGACGGCGCGGCCGCCCTCGACGAGGATCCGCTCGACGAGCGCGCCGGTGCGGATGGTGAGGTTGGGCCGGTCCCGGGCGGGGTCGAGGTAGGCGTTCGCGGTCGACCAGCGGCGGCCCTTGCGGCAGGTCACCTGGTAGAGCCCGGCACCCTCCTGCTCGGCGCCGTTGAAGTCGTCGGTGGGCTTGAAGCCCGCGGCCACCGCCGACTCGACCCAGGCGGTCGTCAACGGGTGGGTGTAGCGCCGGTCCTCGACGTGCAGCGGCCCGTCCTGGCCGTGGAACGGCCCGCCCAGGCGGGTGTTGCCCTCCGACCGGACGAAGGCGGGGAGCACGTCGTCGTACCCCCAGCCCGTCGCGCCGTACGCGTCGCGCCAGGCGTCGTAGTCGGCCCGGTGGCCACGGATGTAGATCATCGCGTTCATCGACGAGCAGCCGCCGAGCGCCTTCATCCGCGGCCAGTAGGCACGACGGCCCTCGAGCTGCTTCTGCTCGCTGGTCGTGTAGTTCCAGTCCCACTTCGTCTTGAAGAGGTTGGGGAAGGCTGCCGGGATGGTGATCTCGTCACCGACCGCTTCACCGCCCGCCTCGAGCAGCAGCACCGAGGTGCCCGGATCCTCGCTCAGCCTCGCCGCCACGACGGCGCCGGCGCTGCCGGCTCCCACCACGATGTAGTCGAAGCTCTCCCGGTCGCCCACGACATCCTCCTCGCCCAGAGCGGCCCGCGTGGCCCCTCGTTCGCACCCTAGGGAGGGCGACCACCGGCAGCAAGGGTCAGTCGGCCCCTTCCGGGCGGTCCGGCAGGTCGGGCAGGACGACGTTGAAGCGTCGCCGCTGGGCACTGATGACGACGTCCTCGGACTCGGCGGTCCCGGTGCGCGGGTCGAGGGCGGTGAGGACGTAGCGCCCCAGCGGCGGGAGGCCGAGCTCGTAGTGGCCCTCGTCGTCGGTCCGGGTCGCCCCCACGGACTCGCCGGAGGCGTCGGTGAGCACGACGAGCGCGTCGTCGATCGGCCAGCCCCCGCGGGACACCACGCCGGCCACCGTGAGCCGCTGGTCGATCTCGAGCAGGGGCGCGGAGTCGGGGGAGAGGTGCCGCAGCTCGGATCGGGCCGCCCACCCCTCGGCCGCGTAGACGACGAGGTACTCCCCGGCGCCGGGCAGCACGACCGACCAGCGGCCGTCGTTGTCGGCGCGTGCCCAGTCCGCCTGGCGACCGTTCGGCTCGAGCACCGAGACCACCGCCAACCGGGCCGCCTGGCCGTCCGGGCGACGCACCCGGCCGCGCACCACCACCTCGGTGCCGGAGTCCGCGCGGCGGACCGAGTCGCCGCGCGCGGGCGCGGGTCGTACGACGGGTCCGGCGGCACGCGCGGCCAGGACGGGCGAGAGGCGGGCGGGGATGAGGAAGGCGACGCCGGCGCCGAGGAACGCCGCGACTGCGGCGAGCCAGCTCATCGAGTGCAGGGCACCCTCGGAGGGATAGAGCCCGCCGGCGACGGTCCCGGCCGTCAGCACCGCGGCGACGGTCGCCGAGCACGTCGATGTGCCGATGGAGCGCACGACGGTGTTGAGCCCGTTGGCCGCCGCCGTCTCGCTGATCGGCACCGACTGCATGATCAGCACCGGCATCGCGGCAAAGCTCACCGCGATGCCGACGGAGACCACGGCCACGCCGAGGACCAGCTGTCCGAGGGAGGCGTCGAGCAGCACCCGGACGACGTACCCCAGGCCCGTGATGCCCAGACCGAGGATCAGGGTGATCCGGGCCCCGAAGCGGCGGGTGATCGACGCCGACACCGGCGCCATCAGGACCATCAGGATGCCGCCGGGGAGCATCGCCAGACCGGCCTCGGTGACCCCGAGCCCGAACCCCACGCCGGTCTCGACCGGGATCTGCAGCTGCTGGGTGGCGACGAGCAGGTTGGTGAACATCGCGAAGCCGGCCAGCAGCGACGCGATGTTGGTGAGCAGCACCGGCCGACGCGTCGAGGTGCGCAGGTCCACCAGCGGCTCGCCGGTGCGGAGCTCCCACGGGGCCCACATCGAGAAGACCAGGACGGCGACCACGAAGGACAGGACCGTCCACTGGGAGGTCCAGCCCCAGGCGCCGCCCTTGGAGATGCCGAGCAGGAGGGCCGTCAGCGCGATGGACATGAGGATCGCGCCCAGCCAGTCGAAGCGACCGGGCGTGCGGACCCCCGACTCCGGCACCACCGTCAGGACGAGCACGAGCATCACGACCGACATGACGACGCTGCCCCAGAAGACGGCCTGCCAGCCGAAGGCCTCGTAGATCACCCCCGACAGGGGGAGCCCCACGGCGCCGCCGATGCCCAGCGTGGCGCTCATCAGGGCGACGGCGCCGCCGATCCGCTCCGGCGGCAGCTCGTCGCGCATCGTCGAGATGCCGATCGGGATGAGGGCCGGCGCGAAGCCCTGGAGCATCCGGGCCACGATGAGGAGCGCGAGCGAGTCGCTCAGAGCGCCGAGCAGGGACCCGAGGAGCAGGGCGACCAGCGAGACGACGATCATCCGGCGCTTGCCGTGCATGTCGGCGAGGCGGGACAGGATCGGCGTCGCGACGGCGCTGGTGAGCAGCGTGACCGTCACCAGCCACGCGGCGTTGTCCGGCGTCGTGCCGAGCAGCCGGGGGAAGTCGGTCAGCAGGGGCACGACCAGCGTCTGCATGAGCGAGACCGCCGTGCCGCAGAGGGCGAGCACCAGCACGATCTGCCGGGAGCGACCCGTCTGCTCGGGCGCCACCGTCGAGGTGGTCGCGGTCGCCGTCACCGGTGATCCCGCCCGTCGACTCCCATGCGGCGACCCTAGCGGCGGCCGCGGGTGCCCTCGGCGCACCCTGTGTGTCCTCCGACACAGTCCCGTCCCTGCCTCCGGACGTCACCGCCACGAAACGAGACCGACATGTGGCCGCCGTACGGTCGCCGCAGTGCCGCGGAGAGCGGCGTACGCCTGAGGAGCCTGCTGTGAGCGCCAACCCGGTCCGACTGTCTGCCATCACCGCCGTCGAGGCCTTCGTGCCGCCGCCGATCACCTTCGACCCCGGCGAGGAGCCCGGCGAGATCTTCGGCGAGAACGTCTTCAGCCTCACCGTGATGCAGAAGCGGCTGCCGAAGGCGGTCTACAAGTCGGTCCTCTCGACCATCGAGAAGTCCACGCCCCTCGACCCCGACGTCGCGGACGCGATCGCGTCGGCGATGAAGGACTGGGCCCTGGAGAAGGGCGCGACCCACTACGCCCACGTCTTCTACCCGCTGACCGGCCTGACCGCGGAGAAGCACGACAGCTTCCTCGACCCGGTCGGCGACGGCACCGCGTTCGCGTCGTTCTCCGGCAAGACCCTGACCCAGGGCGAGCCGGACGCCTCGTCCTTCCCCAACGGCGGCCTGCGCAACACGTTCGAGGCACGCGGCTACACGGGCTGGGACGTGATGAGCCCGGCGTACATCCTCGAGAACCCCAACGGCAACACGCTCTGCATCCCCACCATCTTCATCTCGATGACCGGGGAGGCGCTCGACCACAAGACCCCGGTCCTGCGCTCGCAGCAGGCGATGGCGGTGCACGCCCGGCGGGTGCTCCAGCTCTTCGGCCACCAGGACCCCGAGAACGTGGTGGCCTACTGCGGTCCCGAGCAGGAGTACTTCCTGGTCGACAGCCACTTCTTCCTCGCCCGCCCGGACCTGCTCAACGCCGGTCGCACCCTCTTCGGGGCCAAGCCGCCGAAGGGCCAGGAGTTCGACGACCACTACTTCGGGGCGATCCCCTCGCGCGTGCTCGGCTTCATGATGGACACCGAGCGGGAGCTCTTCAAGCTCGGCATCCCCGCCAAGACCCGCCACAACGAGGTCGCGCCCGGCCAGTTCGAGGTGGCGCCGATGTTCGAGCGGGCCAACGAGGCCTCCGACCACCAGCAGCTGCTGATGACCACCTTCAAGGCCGTCGCCAAGAAGCACGGCATGGAGTGCCTCTTCCACGAGAAGCCGTTCGAGGGCGTCAACGGCTCGGGCAAGCACGTCAACTTCTCCCTCGGCAGCTCCGAGCTCGGCAGCCTGCTCGTGCCCGGCGACACCCCGCACGACAACGCCCAGTTCCTCGTGTTCTGCGCCGCGGTCATCCGCGCCGTGCACAAGTACGGCGGCCTGCTGCGTGTCTCGGTCGCCTCGGCGTCCAACGACCACCGCCTCGGCGCCAACGAGGCCCCGCCCGCGATCATCTCGATCTTCCTCGGCGACCAGCTGGCCGACGTGTTCGACCAGATCGCCAAGGGTGGCGCGACCCGCTCCAAGGAGAAGGGCACGCTCACCATCGGCGTCGACACGCTGCCCAACCTCACCAAGGACCCGGGTGATCGCAACCGCACCTCGCCGTTCGCCTTCACCGGCAACCGGTTCGAGTTCCGCGCCCCGGGCTCCAACCAGACCGTCGCCGGCCCGATGGTCATGCTCAACACGATCATGGCCGAGGCGCTCGACCACTGCGCCACCACGCTCGAGGAGGCCGTCGCCGCCGGCACCGACTTCAACGAGGCGGTCCAGACGCTGCTGGCCGAGATCGTCGCCGACCACGGGGCGGTCATCTTCAACGGCAACGGCTACTCGGACGAGTGGCCGATCGAGGCCGAGCAGCGCGGGCTGAAGAACCTGCGCACCACGGTCGACGCGCTGCCCGAGCTGATCTCGCCCGAGGCCATCGAGCTGTTCGCGACGTACGGCGTGTTCAACGAGCACGAGGCCCACAGCCGCTTCGAGATCGGTGCCGAGCAGTACGTCCTCGCCGTCGCGGTCGAGGCCAACCTGACCCTCGAGATCGGTACGACGACGATCCTGCCGGCGGCCACGCGCTACCAGACCGAGCTCGCCCAGAACGTCGTCGCCCTGAAGGCCGCCGGCATCGACGCCGACTCCTCGGGCCTCGAGACCATCAGCGCCCACATCACGGAGCTGCGGGCCGGTCTCGCCGACCTGACGGCGGCGATCGCCCACGAGCACCCGGTGGACCTGCTCGAGGCCGCGACGTTCATGCGTGACTCGGTCATCCCCGCGATGGCCTCGGTCCGCGCCGCGGCCGACACGCTGGAGACCCTCGTCGCCGACGACCTGTGGCCGCTGCCGACCTACCAGGAGATGCTCTACATCCTCTGAGTCGTGCTCCGCGGCAGCCGCCGGGCGGGCTCCGGCGGGGTGAGGCACATACCCACCTTCGACGATGTCGGGGGCCGGATCGGCTCCTAGGGTCGAGCAGACAGTCGGCCTACGGGGGACGGCGCTGCCACTCGGAGGTCCGATGCACACGCACCACCATGCCCACCACCCGCTCGGTGCCCGCCGGTCCCGAGGACGGTCCGCGGGGGCGGTGCTCGCGAGCGGGCTCCTCCTCGCCGCCGGTGCGGCGGTGCCGGCACCGGCCGTGGCGGTCAACGCGGACCACGGTCAGCAGGTGGTCTCCGACGACCCGGTCAACGTGACACCGCACGTCATGAACGGCTCGGTCGACGCGGTGACGCAGATCGGCAACAAGGTCATCGCGGCCGGGACCTTCACCTCGGTCAGCCCGTCGAGCACCTTCACCAACACCGGCGACGACCTGGTCCGCAACCGCATCTTCGCCTTCGACGCGACCACCGGAGCCATCGACACCGCCTTCAACCCCAACCTCGGTGGGGCGGTCAACTCGCTCGACACCGACGGGACCCACGTCTACGTCGGGGGCAGCTTCGGCTCCGTCGGCGGCAACAGCGCGATCCGGCGGGTGGTCAAGCTGACCGCCGGCGGCGCGGTCGTCGGCTCCTTCAACGCGGTGCCCGACGGCGGCGTCAACGAGGTCGTGGTCCGCGGATCCCGCCTCTACGTCGGCGGCAGCTTCTCCGGCATCCGCTCGGGCACGACGACGACGCCACGCAGCAGGCTGGCCGTGCTCGACGCCTCGACCGGGGCGGTGTCGTCCAGCCTCGACGTCCCGTTCACGGGCGTCTACGACCCCGCCAACGGCGGTGGGGGCGGCACGGTCATCAAGCGGTTCGACGTCAGCGCCGACGGCAGCCGCCTGGTCGCCGTGGGCAACTTCGCCACGGTCGGCGGCCAGCCGCGGGTGCAGATCGCGATGCTCGACACCAGCGGTCCGAGTGCGACGGTCGCGTCGTGGGCGACCAACCGGTTCGACCGGGCCCACAACAACTGCGCCGCCGTGTTCGACACGTTCATGCGCGACGTCGACTTCGCCCCCGACGGCAGCTGGTTCGCGGTCAACACCACCGGCGCGTTCGCCGGCGGTGCGTCGAGCGGCACCCTGTGCGACACGACCACGCGCTGGGAGACGTCGTCGTCGGGCAACGACCCCACATGGGCCAACTACAGCGGTGGGGACACCCTCTATGGCGTCGCGGTCACCGGCAGCGCGGTCTACGTCGGCGGCCACCAGCGCTGGTCCAACAACTCCTTCCAGGGTGACCAGGCCGGGCCCGGCGCGGTCCCGCGCGAAGGGATCGCCGCGCTCGACCCGGTCAACGGCCTGCCGCTCTCGTGGAACCCGGGACGCGCGCGGGGGGTCGGGGCGCAGGCCCTGCACGCGACGCCCCAGGGCCTCTGGGTCGGCAGCGACACCAACTCCCTGGGCGGGGAGAGGCATGCGCGCATCGCGTTCATGCCGCTGGCCGGCGGCACCACGGTGCCGGCCGTGGAGGCGGCCCGGCTGCCCAACGACCTGTTCCTCGCCGAGCGCACCACGGGCGCGGGGGCGGGAGTGCTCTTCCGGTCCAACGCCGGCGGACCTGCGCTGCAGTCCGGGGACGGCGGCCCGGAGTGGAGCACCGACAACGGGGTCGTCAGCGGAGGCAGCGCTGCCGGCTGGGGCGCTGCGGTGCCGGTCGACAGCACGGTGCCGGACGGCACCCCGCCGGAGGTGTTCGTGACGGAGCGCTACGGCGCCCAGGACTGGAACTTCCCGGTCGCTCCGGGTCGAGCGGTCGAGGTGCGCCTCTACTTCGCCAACCAGTACGACGGCACCGGCACCGTCGGCGCCCGGGTGTTCGACGTGCTCATCGACGGCGTGACGAGGCTGTCGCGCTTCGACATCGTCGCCGCGGCGGGCGACAACCGCGGCACGATGCGGTCGTTCCCGATCACCGCCGACGCCGACGGGATCGACGTGGACCTCCGCGCGATCACCGAGAACCCCCTGATCAACGCGATCGAGATCGTCGACCCCGCGGCCGCCGACCCGACCGCCACCGAGGGTGCCCTGCTGCGACGGTCCGTCGACGCCACCGGCGCGCCCACCGGTGCCGCGACCCCGGTCAACACCGCGATCGACTGGTCGCGGCTGCGCGGAGGCTTCCTGGTCGACGGGACGCTCTACTACGGCCTGCCCGACGGGGGCTTCTACCGTCGCTCGTTCGACCCGTCCACGGGCGCCGTGGGCAGCCAGCAGACCGTCAACCTCTACGACGACCCCGACACCGGGGAGCGCATCCCGTTCGCGATCGCCAACCTCACCGGCACCTTCTACGACCCCGGCACCCACCGGATCTACTACACCGTCTTCAACGACGACCGGCTGTTCTACCGCTACTTCACCCCCGAGAGCCGGGTGGTCGGAGCCCAGACCTTCGTCGCCGACTCCGGTGGGGTGGGCCTCGGGGCCGTGGCCGGCATGACCCTCGCGGGCGACCGCGTCCTCTACGGCTCCTCGGCCGACGGTGCCCTGCGCTCGGTGCCGTTCGCGGACGGGCGCGTCACCGGAGGTCCCACCACGCTCAGCACGGACGGGACGTGGCGCTACCGCACCATCGTGGCCGGGGAGGGCACCGTCGCGGTCAACCAGCCGCCGACCGCCGCCGCCGCCGGGTCCTGCACAGTGTTGACCTGCGGGTTCACCGGGAGCGGCTCCGACCCCGAGGGCGGCCCGCTCCAGCTCGCGTGGGACTTCGGGGACGGCACGTCGGGCAGCGGGGCTGCGCCCACCCACACCTACGACGCCCCGGGCGACTACGAGGTGACCCTGACGGTCACCGACGACGCGGGAGCGACGGCGACCTCGACGGTCGTGGTCGGTGCGGTGCGCGCCAACGGCGACCCCGTCGCCGCCTTCACCTCCGGCTGCGACGGGCTCGCGTGCACGTTCGACGCCTCGGGCTCGCAGGACCCGGACGGCGACGACCTGCAGTACGCATGGTCGTTCGGTGACGGTGACACCGGGGCCGGGAGCACGCCGAGCCACACCTACGGGGCTGCGGGTGCCTACGACGTGACGCTGACGGTGACCGACCCGCTCGGCGCGACCGACGCGACCACCCGGTCCGTCGAGGTCGAGACCGGGGCCACCCAGCCGGGGGAGATCACGCCGGTCGGTGCCAGCTCGGTCAACCGCAACGCGCTCACCTTCCCGGTGACCGTGCCCGCCACGACGGAGCAGGGTGACGCGATGCTCCTCTTCCTGACCGAGAACCGCTCCGAGACCGTGGTGACGGGCCCGGGCCCGGGGTGGAGCCGGCTCGGTGCTCCCGTCGTCGACGGCACGTCGAGGACGACCGCGTGGTCCCGGGTCGCCCAGGACGGGGACGCCGGCGACCAGGTGTCCGTCTCGGTCGACCTCCGGACCAAGGCAGCGACGACCCTGCTCGTCTACCGCGGAGCGCACCCCGACAACCCGGTGGGAGCCTGGGCCGGTGCGGCCAAGCAGGGCACCAGCGCGACCCACCAGACGCCGGTCGTCGCCAACGTCGACGACGGGGCCTGGCGGATCTCCTACTGGGCGGTCAAGTCGTCCACCGTCACGACACTGACGGGTCCCGCCCAGGAGGTCGTGCGCGACTCCACCACCGGCGAGGGCAGCGGCCGGGTCCTCACCCTCGTCACCGACGGTGGCGGGGCGGGGTCCGCCGGGTCGCAGGGTGGTCTCGAGGCCCGGACCGACGACACGACCGGGATGGCGAGCACGTGGACGGTGATGCTGCGGCCCGCGCCCAACGGCTGAGGGACGAGCGCGGGCGCGGCTAGCGGAAGTCGCGCGACGACGCCCGCGCCTGCAGCACGGCGTCCGCCCCCGGCACGACGACGTCGATGGCCTCAACCCGGTCGGCGACGAGGTTGGTGACGCCCTCGTTGCGCTCGAGCCGCCCACGGATGACCACGGCCACGCGGTTGCGGGCGGCGTGCCGGTGGGCCTTCATCACCCCGATCGAGCACACGACGTTGAGCATGCCCGTCTCGTCCTCGAGGTTGAGGAAGGTGACGCCCATGGCGGTGCCCGGACGCTGGCGGTGGGTGACCAGCCCACCCACGTGGACACGGCGCCCGTGCTCGACGTCGTCGAGCTCGGCGACCGACCGGACTCCGGCGCGGCGCAGGTCGGCGCGCAGGTGATCGATCGGGTGCCGCTCGGGCGAGACCCCCGTGGCCCACAGGTCGGCCAGGGTGATCTCCGGCTCGCTCATGCCGGGCAGGGTGGGCGAGGCCGGGGACGGGGTGGTGCCGGGCAGGTGCTCGGCGCCCTCGGCGAAGCCCGCCGCCCAGAGGGCCTCCCGGCGGTCCAGCCCCCACGCGTCGAACGCGCCCGCCGTGGCCAGCGCCTCGAGCTGGCCGGTGGTCAGGTCCGCCCGGCGGGACAGGTCGGTGATGCCGGTGAACGGCGCCTCGTCGCGGGCGGCGACGATCCGGCGCGCCACCTCGAGGCCGATGCCGCGCACCGAGTCGAGCCCCAGCCGCACGGCCAGCGCGCCGTCCCGCCGGTGGGCGGGGACCGGGTCCGGGGTGCCCGGCACCCACTCGACGCGCTCGAATCGGGGCCGGCAGCACCCGTCGATCCCGGTGGCGGCGACCGGGCCGGTCACGACCGCCTCGAGGTCGGCCTGTGCCGCGGACCGGGTGACGTCCGGACGGCGTACGTCGACCCCGTGCCGCCGCGCGTCGCCGACCAGCGACTGCGGGGAGTAGAAGCCCATCGGCTGGTTGCGCAGCAGGCCGGCCAGGAACGCCGCCGGGTAGTGCAGCTTGAACCAGGACGAGGCGTAGACCAGCAGCGCGAAGGACAGGGCGTGCGACTCGGCGAAGCCGAAGTTGGCGAAGGAGAGGATCTTGACGTAGATCGAGTCGGCCAGGTCGCCGGTGATCCCGCGTCGCTCCATGCCGGCGTACAGCTTCTGCTTGACCGACTCGATGCGCTCGACACCGCGCTTTGAGCCCATGGCGCGCCGCAGCAGGTCGGCGTCGTCGCGGCTGCAGTCGCCCAGGGTGACCGCCATCGCCATCAGCTGCTCCTGGAACAACGGCACGCCCTTGGTGCGCTCCAGCACGGGGACGAGCTCGGGGTGGTCGTAGGTGACCGCCTCCTGCCCGGTGGCCCGGCGTACGTAGGGATGGACGGCGCCGCCCTGGATAGGGCCGGGGCGGATGAGGGCGATCTCGATGGCGAGGTCGTAGAACTCGCGCGGGCGCAGTCGCGGCAGCGTGCCGATCTGGGCCCGGCTCTCGACCTGGAACACCCCGATCGAGTCGGCCCGGCAGAGCATGTCGTAGACCGCGGGCTCCTCCTTGGGCATCGTCGCGAGGTCCCACTGCTCGCCCAGGTGGTCGGCGACCAGGCGCATCATGTGGTCGAGCGCGCCGAGCATGCCCAGGCCGAGCAGGTCGAACTTCACCAGGCCCATCGACTCGCAGGCGTCCTTGTCCCACTGCAGCACGGTGCGGCGGTCCATCCGGGCCCGCTCGATCGGGCAGACCTCGCCGATCGGCCGCTCGGTGAGGACCATCCCGCCGGAGTGGATGCCGAGGTGGCGGGGGGCACCCATCAGCTCCTCGGCGAGCGCCACGACGCTCGGCGGGACGTCGTGGGCAGCCGGGTCGCCCTGGTCTCCTGCCACCACGGACTGCCATCCGTCGATCTGCTTGGACCAGGCGTCCTGCTGGCCGGGGGAGAAGCCGAGCGCCTTCGCGGCGTCACGCACCGCCATCCGCGGCCGGTAGGTGATGACGTTGGCGACCTGGGCGGCGTTGCGGCGACCGTAGGTGTCGTAGACCCACTGGATGACCTCCTCGCGCCGGTCGGAGTCGAAGTCGACGTCGATGTCGGGCTCCTCGTCGCGGTGGGCGGAGATGAACCGCTCGAAGGGCAGCCGGTAGAAGACGGCGTCGACCGCGGTGATCCCGAGGGCGTAGCAGACCGCGGAGCTCGCCGCGGATCCCCGGCCCTGGCACAGGATGCGCTGCTCGCGGGCGAAGGCGACGATGTCGTGGACGATGACGAAGTAGCCGGCGAAGTCCTTGTCCGCGATGACCCGCAGCTCGTGCTCGAGGCGCTCGCGCGCCTCACGCTCGTGGGGCACACCGGCGTACCGCTCGGTGAAGCCACGCTCGGCGAGCACCCGCAACCACGAGTCCGCGGTGTGGCCGTCGGGGATCTGCCGCTTGGGCAGCGCGGGCGACGCCTTGCGCAGGTCGAAGGCCAGCTCGTCGGCGAGCGAGACGCTGCGCGCGACCGCCCTGCGTCCGATGTCGTGGGGGTACGCCGCGAGCGCCGCGGCCGTCTCGGCGCCGCTGCGCAGGTGGGCCGAGCCGGACAGGTCGAGCCAGCCGTCCAGCTCGGCCAGGCTGCGGCGAGCGCGCACCGCGGCCATCGCCGAGGCCAGCCGGTGCTTCCGGGGCGTGGCGTGGTGGACGTTGCCGGCCGCGACGACGTCGAGGCCGCGGGCAGCGGCCAGCCGGACGAGCGACTCGTTGGTGGCGTCGGCGCCGGGGCGCGGGGAGAGCTCGGCGAGGACGTGCTCGGGTCCGAAGAGGGCCGTCAGCCGGTCGAGAGCCAAGCCGGCCGCGCCCTCACCGCCCTGTGCGAGCGCCTGCCGGACCGTGCCCTTGCGGCACCCCGTCAGCACCACCCAGTGACCGCGGCCGCGCTCGGCCAGGTCGTCGAGGTCGTAGTGGGGGCGGCCCTTCTCGTCGCCGCGCAGGTGGGCGTCGGTCATCGCGGCGGCGAGCCGGTGGTAGCCCTCGACCCCCCGGGCCAGCACCAGCAGGTGGCTCCCCTCGGGGTCGGGCACGCCGTTCTGCGGCGCGGTGAGGTCGAGGGACAGCTCGGCGCCGAAGACGGTGGGCAGGGCGTACGCCGCCGCGGCCTCGGCGAGCATCGGCGCGGCGTAGAAGCCGTCGTGGTCGGTGACCGCGAGGGCGTGCAGGCCGAGGCGCACGGCCTCCTCGACGAGCTCGGCGGGGGAGCTGGCCCCGTCGAGGAAGCTGAAGTGGCTGTGGCAGTGCAGCTCGGCGTACGGCGTGACGGCCGCGGGTCGCTCGATCGACCTGGCCTCGGTGGAGGCGCGCTTGCGTCGGGACACCGGCGCGTCGTCGGCCCCCGGCAGGCCGCTCAGCCGGCGCTCGAGCTCCTTCCAGTGCATGGCGGGGTTGTTCCAGCCCATCAGCGCGCCCCCTCGGCGAGACGTCGGTCAGTCATAACCGGCCTCCAGGGACCAGCCCTCCGGCCCACGCAGCAGCAGCCAGGCCCGTCCGTCGGCCCCGACCAGCTGGAAGCGGGCGCTGGGGCCGGACCCTCCCGACCACCAGCCCTCGTCGGTGGGCCACGGCCCGGCCCAGGCGGTCACCGGCTGCCACGGCAGGCCCTGCCCTCCTGCGCCGCCCCCGACACGGAAGCGCCGGGGCTCGCCGGTGACCACGCCCCGGTCGGTGACGCAGACTTCGCGGCCCGCGTCGTCCACGACCTCGGCGACCGGTGGCGTCGCGAACACGCGGACCGGGGCGGGCCCCGGCACCCGACCCGGCCACGGCCGGTCGACCGGGCGCAGGTCGACCGCGCGCTCGCCCCACGGCACCAGCGCCTGCCGGGCCGCGGGGCTGCGACCGCCCTGCAGCACCGGACGGCGTACGGCGTCGAAACCGACCATGCCCTGCACCCGGGCCACGCCCCGCTCGACGAGGTCGTCGGACGCCGCACCCCACAGCGCCTCGCCGTGGGCGGCCGCCGGCTCGACCACCTCGGGCACGAAGCGGACCCGGTCGATCGGGGCACGCACCGTGCCGGACTGCTTGCGCGCGCGCAGCGAGCCGCCGACTCCCGCCCCCTGCAGCTGCCAGTGCACCCGGTCGACCAGGTCGCGGGCACCGAAGTGGCGCGGGTGCAGCCACGCGCGGGACGAGCAGACGACCCCGTCGGCCTCGGCCTCGACGCGCACCCCGGTGGCGACGAGCTGGTGGTGCGCCAGCTGCGAGACGAACCGCTCGGCGGTGGTGCGCACGCTGAACGTGATCGCCTCGACCGAGTCCAGGGGCGGCTCGAACGACACGTCGGCGTCGAGCTCGGGGGGAGGGGTGCGGGCGGCGAAGAGGGCGCGGTCCTCTCCGCGGGCCCGCCGCCGGACCTCGGCGCCGTAGCTGCCCAGCCGGTGCTCGACGGCGTCACCCGGCAGGTCGGCCAGGTCGCCCAGCGTACGGAGGCCGAGCCGCTGCAGCAGGCCGACCAGCTCCCGGCCCCGGCTGCCGTCGTCCTGCAGCACGTGCACGGGCAGGCCGCGCAGGAACGACGCGGAACCGCCGGCCGGGACGACCACCCACGACTGGACCTCGGAGGTGCGAGCCGCCTGCTCGGCGGTGAAGAGGTCGTCGGCGATGCCGACCCGCACGTCCCAGACGCCGCCCTCGACCAGGGCCTGGCACGCCGTCGCGGCGGCCGCGGTCTCGGTGCCGTACCAGCTGCCGGGGGCTCGCACGGCGAGCAGGCCGGGGCGCAGCGCGGCCACCCCGGGACGCAGGTCCTCGACGAGGGCCAGGACCGGCTCGAAGGCCCGGGCGTCACGGTCGGGGTTGGCCGGCAGCAGCACCAGCTCGGGGCACCGGGACTGGGCGTCTCGTCGGCGTTGTCCGCGCCGCACGCCCTCGCTGCGGGCGGGGCCGTTGCACACCTCGACGACGTTGGCGGAGAGCACGGCGGCGGGGGAGCGGTTGGACCGTCCGGCCTCGTCGAGCGCGGCCACCACCGACCAGTCGGGGCACCAGACCACCATGACCCTCATCGCCAGGCTCACCCGGACGCCTGGCGGATCTCGCGCACCTGGCGGTCGACGCGTGGCTCGACCCGGTGCACCCCCGGCCAGGTCAGGTCCTCCCGCCGCGGCGGGCGCGCTCCGCGGCGTACGACGACGCGACCACGCCGCTCCCGCAGGTGCCCGGTGCCGGCCGCCGGACCGTCCCAGTCGGAGGCCTCGACGCCGACCCTGGCCTCCACCCGCGGCCAGTCGCCGTGGACCACCAGCACCGAGGAGCGCGTCCGCAGGCGCGAGTCGAGGAGCCCCGCCGTCTTCTCGTCGACGGAGGCCGGGGGCCGCAGCACCACGACCCGGAGCACGTCGACCAGCGCCGCCGTCACCTCGAGCCAGTGCTCGCCCGGGTCCGGGACCAGCACGGTGCGCGACAGCTCGATGCCCAGCTCGGCGGCCGCCTCGGCACCGAAGTCGGCGCACCCGGCGAAGCCGATCCACTCCCCGGCCCGGGAGGCTCCGGCGGCCAGCGCGAGCGCGAGCGAGGCGGAGTCGACGGCGTACGTCGAGCCGGCCTGCAGCGACACGAGGTCGGCGAGCCCGGGCAACGTCGCCACGGGCTGGCGTGCGGTCCGGCCCTCCATGGCGACCATGCGCTCGCGCAGCTGCTCGACCACCGAACGCCCGGGGTCGAGCGGGGTGACGGAGCGGGCGGACGACATGCGTCCATGATCGAACACGTGTTCGAGTCCGTCAAGCGCGCGCCCACCGGTGGACAGGTGACGAGGGCGCCACCGTACACAGGGTCAGCGCGAGTCCGCCCGGTGCGCCACGAGGCGAGGCAGACCTACCAGCAGCACCAGGAGCACGAGCAGCGAGAGCGTGCCGGCCACGACCGCGGCGCTCCGGTCGAGCACCACGTCGACGACGAGGAACGCGATGCCCGCCAGCAGCAGGGCGATGAGGGCGAGGGCCAGCTCGGTCAGCAGGTGGGCCGCGTGGACGAGCTCGGGCTTGCTCCCGTCCCGGAACAGGCGCCGGTGGATGGCCACGGGCGACAACGTCACCCCGACGGTCAGGAAGGCGAGCCCGAGCAAGCCGACGTACCACCGTCGCTGGAAGGCGTCGAGGTCGCCGAAGCCGGACTGGAAGGGGAGCGTCACCAGGAAGCCCGCCAAGAGCTGCACGCCGGTCTGGCTGACCCGCAGCTCCTGCAGCAGGTCGATCCAGTTGCGGTCGGCGCGCTCCTCGCGGGTCTCGCTCCGGCCCTCGTCGTGGCCTTGCGTCACGCTCCGAGCGTACGACGTCCGCGACGCGCCGAGCGCGGTCCGACCACCCCTGGGGGGATCTGCAGATCACCTTCGACTCGTCGTGTCATGAATGCGCTCCTCGGTCGTCCCACTCCCCGAGGGGCAGCTGACGACGAAAGCAGGTGCACGGTGGAGCTGATCGACGCGATGCGACAGGCCATGGGATTCTCCGAGCGCGACTTCTGGGAGTGCGAGCAGGAGGCCGACCGGATCTACCGCAAGCTGACCGGCACCGAGCTCCCGGCGTACGACGCGCGCACCTGACGGCTACGTCGCGCCCTCGGGGTCGTAGCAGGCGAGCAGCAGCGCCAGGTCGTCGTCGAGGGCGTGGCCCGCGGCCTCCTTCAGCGACGCCAGCAGGCCGTCCAGCGCCGTGCCGAAGTCCGACCGGCCCACCGAAGGCAGGAACGGCGTCGGGTCGACGAAGCCGCCACCGGGCGAGCGGGCCTCGATCAGCCCGTCGGTGAACAGCAGCAGGCGGTCCCCGGGGGCGAGCCTGCCGCGGCCGACCACGGGATCGACGCCGAGGCCGAGCGGCGGTGAGTGGTCCAGGGCGATCGCCTCGACCACGCCCCGGGCGGACAGCAGGACCGGCGCGGGATGTCCGCACGAGACGACGTCGAAGCAGCCGTCGGCACGGATGTCGACGAGGATCCCGGTCACGAAGTCCTCGGCGTCCGGCAGGTAGGGCAGGATGCGGCGATCGATCTCCCGGGCCACGTGGGCGACGTCGCCGGTGCCGGCGGCGGCCGCCCGGAACTCACCGAGCACCACGGTCGCGGTGCGGACGGCGGCGAGGCCCTTGCCCCGCACGTCGCCGACCAGCATGCGCACGGACGAGGGGCCGGGGACGATCTCGTAGAGGTCGCCGCCGATCTGTGCCTCGACGGCCGCGGACAGGTAGCGGGCGGACAGGGCCACCGGCCCGACCCGGGCGGGCGGTGGTGCCAGGATGGCACGCTGCGCGGCCTCGGCGACCAGGGTCACTCCGGCGAGCCGCTCGGACTGGTGCTCGAAGGTGGCGGCCGTGTCCAGGGCGACGGCCACCCGGTCGGCCACCGCCTCGAGGAAGGCGACGTCCTCCTCGCCGTAGCGTCGGCCCGACTCGGCGTGGATGAGCGTGAGCGTCCCCACCACGCCGTCGCGCCCGATGAGCGGCACGATGATGGCGCTGGTGAGGCCCAGCCCCTGGAGGAGCTCCAGGTGCTCGGCGCTGGTGGCGGACGCCTCGATGAGCTCGGCGGGGATGAACGGGTAGATCTCCGTCTGCCCGGTGCGCGCGACGAGGGCGGACCCCTCGGGTGCGTCCATCCGGGTCGGGAAGGCTCCCATCAGCGAGCGTGCCCACTCCGTGGTGTCGGGGTCACGGTGCTGGAGGGACACGGTCTCGAGCCGGCCGTCGCGGAGGAGCTGGAGCGAGCACCAGTCCGCGAAGCGCGGCACGAGGAGTCGACCGACCTCCGTGACCGTGGTGTCCATGTCGAGGCTGCGGGACAGGCTCATCGAGGCCTCGGCGAGCAGGACGGTGCGCTGCGTGGCGGCATCGTGGTCCTGGAGCTCAGCGGCGCGGCGTACGGCACTGGTGAGGGCCCCCGCGAGCGAGTGGAGGAACCCGTCCTCGTGCGGCGTGAAGAGGTCCGGGGGGAAGGTGATGGCCAGGAGCCCGTACGTCGTGCCGTCCCTGTGGAGGGGGAGCAGGTGGAGGCTGCGGTCGGTCGAGTAGTAGCCGGCCAGGTCGGGGAAGGCAGCCACGATCTCCTTGACCGACCGGTAGTGCACGTCCCTGCCCTCGCGCACCGCGACCGCGCCGGGCAGGTCGCTGGTGAGCGGGACCTCCTGATAGTGGTCCGCCCCGCTCCCGGACCGCCCGTGCCACGTGAGGGTCCTCAGCACGCCGTCGGCGTCCAGGGTGAGCACCATGGCCGACGTGGCGCCCAGGGTGCCCATCGTGTGGCCGACGAACCCCTCCGCCACGTCCTTGACCGTGCGGGCGCCGGTCAGCTCCACGGCGAGGGCGTCGAGCACTCGCTGTGCAAGGGTCGTCGTGCGGACGAGGCGTTCGCGACGGGCGGTGTTGGCCCGGGCGGCCAGCAGGGCCAGGCCGCAGATGAGCACGCAGGTGGCGAAGCGGATGGCCCAGTCGCGCTCGCCGAGGTTGTCGTTCCAGACGCCGGACGCGATCGAGGCCACGAGGGTCAGGCCGGCGACGCCTGCCGTGCGGCGCAGGTCCGCGTTGATCGCGGTCAGCACGGCCGCGCCGGCGTAGGCGCCGTTGATCTGGCGTCCGAGGACGACGTCCACGGCGATCATCACCCCGAGCAGCAGCACCCCGGTGACCCAGGACAGGCCCCCGGGCTCGCCGCGCGCTGGGGTGGGTGAGGCCACGGTGTCCCTCGGATCTCCGGGGCGCCAGGGTCAGCCGGTCGCGGGCGCCGCACTGATGACCGTGTGCCCACGATAATCCCGTCGGGGCCGCCCGGTCGCGGTTCTCCGGAAGTACGTGCGGGCTCACCCTAAGCGGGTGGGGACGACCCGCGACGGGGACGCCTAGTGTCGACATCGGCTGGGTCCCTCCAGCCGGGATCCGCTCGTGGCGGTGCGCTGCCAACGGTGCGGGGGAGCGTGGAGGCGGCTCACGATGGCAGCAGACGCGGAGACCACCGAGCCCGGAATGCGTGTCGGGCCGACGAGCGAGTTCAGCCTGTTCTTCCGGGTCCTGGACGGCCAGGGGCCTTCCCTCCGGGCCGCCCTCCTGGAGCTGCAGGGGACGCCGGGCTATCGCCCCGGTGACTACGGGATGGCGATCCAGACGATCCACGAGGCCCGGTTCGTGCTGTTCGACGACGACACCCGGCTCGCCTTCATCACCAGCTTCGACGGACCGTGGGACGCCTACATGGAGGACTTCTTCACCTCCGGGCCGACCCTGGCCCTGTTCGACGTGATCTTCCGACACGTCGAGGGGTACGACGGGCTCCCCGACCTGGCGGCCGTGCGAGCCTTCGTCCTCGGCGCCGAGCAGCCGGCGGCGGCGTACGCCCGCAACTACCCGGGCACGGTCAAGGAGATCCGCAAGGCGCAGCGCGTCAGTGCGGCGTTCCAGCAGGTGCTCGACCATCCTCAGGCCGCCGAGGCCCTGGCCCACCCGGCTCTGCAGCCCCTGCTGGACGAGGCCGCCGATTAGCGGCGTGCGGGCGTGGAGGTGCCGCTGTGTCTGACCACATCTCCGGACCCCGCGCCCTCTCGGACCCGATCGCGGACATCACCGACGTCTATGCCTTCCCCAGTCCCGAGACCGCGGGGCGCCTCGTGCTGGTCGTCAACACCCTGCCGATGGCAGCGCCGGACGCGCTGTTCTCCGCCGGTCTGCTCTACCGCTTCCGGTTGAGGCCGCTCACGCGCTCGGACGACGGGTCCGGGTGGGGCTTCGTGCCCGGCGACGAGGAGCTGGTGCTCGACTGCGTGTTCGACGCGCCGGAGCACGTGGCGGACGGGACGGGTGAGCATCGGCAACGGGGGACGTGCGTGACACCCGGTGGGGAGCAGGTGTCCTTCCTCGTCAACGACGAGGCAGGTGGTGAGGGGCGCGGCCTGAGGGTCTTCGCCGGTGTCCGGTGGGACCCGTTCATCATGGACGCCCGCGCGGCCCTGGCCACGATCGCGACGCGGAAGCTCGCGTTCACCGATCCCGGCTCGATCTTCCTGGACGGAAAGAACGTGCTGGGCCTCGTCATCGAGCTCGACACCGGCTTCCTGCCGGGCTGGGAGCTCGTGGGGGTCGTCGCCGAGACCCTGACCCGCGGCGAGTTCAACGTCCGGATCGAGCGGGTCGGCCGCCCCGAGGTCAAGAACATGATGCTTGCCCCGAAGGAGTTCGATCCGGTCAACAGGGACCTGGAGATCCGCGACCTCTACAACATGGAGGACGCGTTCCACCTCGGCGACTCCTACGCAGGCGCCTTCCGGGCCCGGCTCGACGCCAACCTCGCCTTCTGGGACGGCCTCGACGGCACCCAGGACTGGCCGGTCGGCGAGGACGGCAGCCACCCGCTCACCGACCTGGTGCTCGCCGACCACCTCGTCCTCGACATCACCAGGCCCTACGTGGAGACGGGGTCGTTCCTCGAGATCGAGCTGGCCGCCCGACGAGGTGAGCCCCACGCGACGTGCGGGGGCCGGACCCTGAACGACGACGTGATGGACACGATCTTCACCCAGCTCGTCAACGCCGGCCGCGGCCCCACGATCCGCGACGGCGTCGACGGCGCCACCCGTCCGGGGACCGACGCCTTCCCGTACCTGGCGCGGCCGAACCCGGACCCGCCCGAGCCGCCCGAGCACCACTGAGCATGGAAGGTGCGTGATGCGGGTGGACGCCACCCCGGGTGTGACCCTGGAGCTCGAGGACATCCAGGCCGGCGCGTTGTACGAGCGCCCCTCTCCCTACGTCGGCACCTACCTGCTCCTGCGCATCGCCGACCGCGCCGACGGTCGTGAGCTCGTCCGTCGGCTGCACCGGATCGTCAACCCGGCCGGGGGTGCCGACGGAGGCGGTGAGACCTCGCTGACGGTCGCCTTCACCTACCGCGGGCTCGAGGCGCTCGGGGTGCCGCAAGAGTCCCTGGACACGTTCGCACCCGAGTTCCGTCAGGGGATGGCGGCCCGGGCCGAGATCCTGGGGGACACGGGCGAGAGTGCTCCCGACCAGTGGGAGAAGCCCCTGGGCACCGACGACGTGCACGTCGCCATCGCCGTCCTGTCCTCCGACGAGGACCGGCTCGCTGCCGTCGCGGAGAAGGCCCGCGCGGCCCACGCCGAGCTCCCCGGGATCGACCTGGTCTGGCGCCAGGACTGCTACCAGCTCGCGACCGGGCGGACGTCGTTCGGCTTCAAGGACGGCATCGGCCAGCCTGCGGTGGAGGGGAGCGGGCGACCTGCCACGGATGCCCGCGAGCGGCCACTGCGGGCCGGCGAGATCATCCTCGGCTATCCCGACGAGACGGGAGAGCTGCCGCCCATGCCGAGCCCCGACGTGCTGGGACGCAACGGCACGTACGTCGTGTTCCGCAAGCTGCACACCAAGGTGGCGGCGTACCGCAGCTATCTCCGCGCCCGGGCCGCGACCCGGGCCGAGGAGGACCTGCTCGGGGCCAAGATGGTCGGGCGCTGGCAGAGCGGCGCACCCCTCGCGGTCTCGCCCGACGCGGACGACCCGGAGCTCGGGGGAGACCCACGGCGCAACAACGACTTCGGCTTCGGCGACGACCCCCGCGGGTTCAAGTGCCCGGTGGGTGCCCACGCGCGCCGGGCGAACCCGCGCGACGCCCTCGACGACGAGGGCAGCGTGGACGTCCGGCTGCACCGGATGATCCGACGGGGCACCAGCTACGGGCCGATGCTGCCCGACGGGGTGACCGAGGACGACGGCGTCGACCGGGGCATCGTCTTCGTCTTCGCCGGCGCCCACCTCAAGCGTCAGTTCGAGTTCGTCAAGACGCAGTGGCTCAACGACGGCATCTTCATCGGCGCCCCGCTCGAGTCCGACCCCCTCGTCGGCCCTCACCACGACCCCAGCAGCTTCACGATCCCGCAGCGCCCGATCCGCCGGAAGCTGCACGACCTGCCGCCGTTCGTGATCACCCGTGGCGGTGAGTACTGCTTCGCGCCGAGCCTGAGCGCGCTGCGCTGGCTCGCCGAGCTGGACACCTGACCTGCTCCACAGAGAGGACGCACGATGAGCTCACCACCCACCGACCGTTGGGCAGCGCTCGACTTCGGGCCGCCCGCCCCCGACGTCGAGGAGACCGAGGCGCCCGTGCTCCTCGACTACCTGTCCGACGGGCGGGTCGCCCGGATCACCCTGAACCGGCCGCACGCCGACAACGCGATCACCACCGAGATGGGCGCGTTGCTGACCGAGGTCGTCGAGGAGGTCGCCGTGCGTACGGCGGTGCGCGTGGTCGTCCTCACCGGCGCCGGCGACCGCGCCTTCTCGGTGGGCAGCGACCTGCGCCAACGCAAGGCCATGACCAAGGAGGACTGGCTGCGCCAACGCCAGGCCTTCGACCGCACCCTCTACACGGTCCGGCAGCTGCGCAAGCCGATCTTCGCCGCCGTCAACGGGATCGCGTACGGCGGCGGCTGCGAGCTGGCCCAGAGCACCGACTTCATCATCGCCTCGACCAGTGCGACCTTCGGGCAGCCCGAGGCCATGCTGGGACTCGCGGCCGGCGGCGGCTCGCCGGCGCTGCTGCCGCGTCTGCTGCCCCGCGGCAAGGCCCTGCAGATGCTCATGACCGGAGACCCCGTCGATGCCCGGGAGGCGTACCGGCTCGGCATGGTCAACGAGCTCCACGACCCCGGTGAGCTGATGCCGGCGGCGCTGCGCATCGCCGACAAGATCGCCGCCAACTCACCGACCGCCGTGCAGTCGGTGAAGCGTGCGGTGCAGCTGGGCGAGGGTCAACCGGTCGAGCAGGCGATCGCGATCATGATGGACGCCCACTGGCGTTCGGCCGTCCATCCCGACCGCGTCGAGGGCATCGGTGCCTTCAACGACGGTCGCGAACCGACCTTCGACGACTCCGACTTTTGAGACGTCCTCGTCCTCACCCGTCCCAAGGAGGCTGGTCCCATGACTGCTGCTGACGATCTCGAGGCGGCCCGCGCGTCGCTCGTGATGATCAACCCCGCGCCGTACAACGCGGAGGCACCACCGGAGGCCCTGCTCGGTGAGATCACCCCCACCGAGCTGCACTACGTGCGCAGCAACTTCGCCGTGCCGGAGCACGACGGTGTCCTGGAGATCGGCGGAGCGGTCGGCGCCCCGACGAGGCTGACCCTCGACGACCTGCGGTCGATGCCGGCCCACGACGCCACCGTCACCCTCGAGTGCGCGGGCAACGGTCGCCTGGAGATGCGGCCGTTGCCCACCGGGGAGCCCTGGGGCGACTTCGCCGTCTCGACGGCGCGCTGGACCGGCGTCCCCCTGCACGAGGTCCTGGCCAGGGTCGCGCCGGACGCGCGGGGGGTCGAGCTCCTCGCGCAGGGGGCCGACCACGGTCCGTACCACCTCCAGGCGATCCTGCCCGAGACCGACCAGGACAACCTGTCCTTCACCCGGTCCCTCCCGATCGAGCAGGCCACCGATCCCGCGTCGGGGATCCTCATCGCCTACGAGATGAACGGGATGCCCCTCGGCCGCGACCACGGCGCTCCGTTCCGGCTGATCGTGCCGCACTGGTACGCCGTCGCGTCCGTGAAGTGGCTGAAGCGCCTGGACGTCCTCACCGAGCCGTACTCCGGTGAGTTCCAGACGGGGCACTACATCTACGAGTGGCCGGACCGCCCCCACGAGCCCGTCTCGTTGATGCGCGTGCGTGCCCGCATCACCGACCCGCGACCCGGGTCGGTCATCGACCGGGCGACGTACACCGTCCGGGGCAAGGCCTGGTCGGGCACCGGTCCCGTGACCCGCGTCGAGGTCAGCCTCACCGGCGAGGGCGACTGGCAGCCCGCGCATCTCGAAGCCGCGACCAGCGACCACCACTGGCAGGAGTGGCGCTTCACCTGGGACGCGATCGGCGTCGGGCGCCACACCCTGCGGGCGAGGGCGACCGACGCCGCCGGCAACGTGCAACCCGAGGTGCCCCCGTGGAACCGCCTCGGCTACGGGAACAACGCCGTCGAGGTCATCTACGTCGACCGGGCCTGAGCGCGGCGCGCGGCACCCACACCGGCGGGCGGATCAGGTGACCGGTTCAGGGGCGAACGGGCCCAGGAGCGCCGTCCGCTGCTCTGACGCGGTCGCCACGACGAGCGTCGTACCGTCCGTCGCGGTGAGCACCGCCAGCGCCGGACTCTCGCCCAGTCGACGCAGCGACGCGAGCTCGGCCTTCGTTGCCGGCCGCGCCTCCACCGACTCGACGGGCACCAGCTGCTCGGTCCAGGCGGCGGGACTGCCTCGCCAGGCGAACACGTCCTTCACCCAGACGCCGTGCCCTCGGGTCCACCGGGTGTGGCCGGGCCCGGAGCACCCGCACCGGCAGGTCCCCGAACCGGTTGCGAAGAGCGCGGTTGCGGAGCACCAGGGCAGCGATGCCCAGGGCACACAGCCACAGGGGCACGCCGAGGAACGCGAGGATCAGCCAGATCATGCCCATCCTCCGATCGCGGTGGCGACGGCGGGTGGGGCCCGCCCGGTGCGTCTGTACGAATCCCACCACCGGTCCCGGTGGCGTGGCAGAGCCGAAGGTCCCGACCCCTCGAGCCCCTCTCGCCGGCACGGGCACGGGCTCGGGACCTTCGGCACTTGGCCAACCGTCCTCGGCGCTGGGATACCTGAGAGGCGGGCCTCGAACCCCCGGTCTGCAGAACACCGAGCACGAGAGGAGTCATGCATGAGCATCAACATCGACGAGCTCGGCCCGGTCGACTGGATCGTCGTCGAGTTCCCGGAGACCAAGCTCACCGGCGAGATCGCCCCGATCCTGAAGGACCTCGTCGACCGTGAGCTGATACGCGTCCTGGACCTGATCTTCCTGACCAAGGACCTCGACGGAGGATTCGAGGTCCTCGAGGTCACCGACATGGAGGACAGCGAGATCGGCGAGCTGCGCGCCTACGAGACGGAGCTGGCGATGCTGCTCAGCGAGCAGGACGTCATCGACCTCGTCGAGACCATCGAGCCCGGCAGCTCGGCCGCCGTCCTGGTGTGGGAGAACCTGTGGGCCGCACCCTTCGGGTCGGCCGTGCGTCGCGCCGGTGGCCAGCTGGCCGCCAGCGGTCGAATCCCGATCCAGGCAGTGATCGCGGCCGCAGAGGCCGACGCCGCAGAAACCGACGAGGAAGGAGACTGACATGCCCATGGCAGCCAGGCGCAGGAGAAGGACGGTCGCCGCAGTGGGCGGGGCCGTCGTGGTCGCACACGGCATCAACCGTCGAGGCGACCGACGCGAGGACCGCCGCGACGACCGAGGCGATCGCCGCGAGGACCGGCGCGACCGCCGTCGCTGATCCGTTCCACCACGTGAGGGGGCCGACCTGAGCGTCGGCCCTCACCCGGATCGCCCGGCAGCCCGCGCTCGACCGGCGATCGCCATCCTCCACGTCTCCTCATCGCACGCCACGGAGGTGCTCCATGGTCCGTGGCGCACACCCGCCCGAAGTGACCCGGAGCCTGTGGCGGAGCCGACGCGCAGCAGCAGTGGCGGGCCTCGCCTTCGCGGTGCTGCTCATCGCGGCCATGGTCATGATGCGCATGGCGGTGTCCGGCGGGAGCTTCACGTCGCTGCAGTCCGACGCGGACCGGCGGGGTCTCATCCGGACGAGCCTCAACCTGGTGCCGTTCGCCGGCATCGCGTTCCTGTGGTTCATCGGCGTCGTCCGTGACCAGCTGGGCGCGATGGAGGACCGGTTGTTCTCGACGGTGTTCCTCGGCAGCGGGCTGCTCTTCCTCGCCATGATCTTCATCAGTGCCGTGACCACCAGCAGCCTGCTGAGCATGGTGGAGGGGCCGAACGCCAACCCTGACGTGTGGGCGTTCGGCCGCAGCAGCACGCAGGTGCTCGTCTCGGTGTACGCGATGCGGATGGCGGCGGTCTTCACCCTCTCGGTGAGCACCGTCGGCATGCGCACGGGAGCGATGCCGCGCTGGGTCTCCTACCTCGGGTACCTGGTGGCGCTCATGCTGTTCCTGTCCGCCGGGGAGCAGGTGTGGACCCAGCTGCTCTTCCCCGCGTGGGTGCTGGTGGTCAGCCTGGCGATCCTGTTCACCCCGCCCAGGCACCCGGTGGTCGACACGGTCGGTGAGGCCCGCGAGGTCACCCCCTGACGGCCGGTCGGCCGCACGACGAGGTGCGCGAGCCCCACCTGCCGAGCGTCAGGCGCTCTTGATCGCGGAGACGTCGAACTCGAGCTTGATCTTCTCGGAGACGAGGACGCCGCCGGTCTCGAGGGCGGCGTTCCAGGTCAGGTCCCAGTCCTTGCGGTTGATCGTGGTCGCACCCTCGAAGCCGACGCGGGTGTTGCCGAAGGGGTCGACGGCGGTGCCGTTCTCCTCGAAGGGGATGGTGACGGGACGGGTGATGCCCTTGATCGTGAGGTCCCCGGAGATGGTCCAGTCGGTGCCGTCACGCTCGACGTCGGTGGAGACGAAGGTGATCTCGGGGTGGGTCTCGGTGTCGAAGAAGTCGCCCGAGCGCAGGTGGCCGTCGCGGTCCGCGGAGGCGGTGTTGATGCTCGCGGTGCGGATGGTGAGACGGACGCTGGAGTTGGCGGGCGTCTCGGCGTCGACGTGGGCGGTGCCCTCGAAGTCGGTGAAGTCGCCGCGCACGGTGGTGACCATGGCGTGGCGGGCGGAGAAGCCGAGGCGGCTGTGGCTGGCGTCGACGGCGTAGTCACCGGTGACGACGGAGCCGCTCTCGACGACGGCCACGGCGGCGGGGGCAGCGGCCGCGGGGGCGGCGGCGGTGGTCTTGGGCTTGCGGCGGAAGAACGACATGGGAACTCCAGACAGAGGGATTGGTTGACGCTTCAAGTAATAGAAGTCCTCACCTGTCTGGTTCATTCCCGCCCCGCCGTGATCTGGGTCACGTGCCGGGTGCGGGGCTCAGTGCTCCCGGATCCGGGCCACCACCTCGCGGCGCAGGACCTTGCCCATCGGGTTGACCGGCAGCTCGTCCATGAAGACGACCCGCCGCGGCACCTTGTAGGGCGTCAGCTCCTGCCGGGTGTGGGCCCGCAGCTCCTCCGGCTGCACCGGGACCCCTTCGACCAGCACCACTGCGGCGACGACCTCCTCGCCGCCGTCCTCGTGGGGGAGGCCCACGACCGCCACGTCCACGACCCCGGCGTGGGTACGGAGGACCCCCTCCACCTCCGAGGGATAGACGTTGAAGCCGCCGGTGATGATGATCTCCTTGATCCGGTCGACGATCGTCAGGAACCCGTCCGGCGACATGGTCACCACGTCTCCCGTGCGGAACCACCCGTCGTGGAAGGCGGCTGCCGTCTCCTCCGGGAGTCCGCGGTAGCCGGAGAAGACCTGCGGGCCGCGCACCAGCAGCTCGCCGCGCTCACCCAGGGGGACGTCGTGGTCGAGGTCCTCGGAGTCCGCGATGCGGATCTCCACGTCGGGGAAGGGCACCCCGATCGCGCCCGGGCGGCGCGCGCCGGACATCGGGTTGCCCACGATGACCGGTGACGTCTCGGTCAGGCCGTACCCCTCGACCAGCAGCCCGCCCGTGGCGGACTCCCAGCGCTCCACGAGGGCGGCGGGGAGCGGCATCGCGCCCGACAGCGCATAGCGGATGCCGGTGATCGAGACATGGCGGCGCTCCGCCTCGTCGACGATGCGCTGGTAGAGAGGCGGCACTGCGGGCACGAAGCTCGGCACCTCGCGCGAGATCGCGTCCATGATCAGGCCGATCTCGGGCTTGGGCAGCAGCACCAGCTTTGCGGCCAGGGCAACGCCCAGCAGCACGCTGACCGTGACGCCGTAGGCGTGGAACAACGGCAGTGCCACCAGGAAGGACTCCCTGCCCTCCTGCAGCCCCGACACCCAGGCGCGACCCTGGACCACGTTGGCGACGAGGTTGCGGTGCAGCAGCGGCACCCCCTTCGGCACCCCGGTCGTTCCGGAGGTGTAGAGCAGCAGCGCGACGTCGTCCTTGCCGGGGCGGGGATGCGAGTCGGCCAGCGGTGCTGCCGAGGCCAGCTCGGCCCACTGCATGGCCTCCGGGGCCGGGGCGGTCAGCTGGTCCCGGGCCGCACGTGCCTTCGGGATCGGCAGCCGCAGCGCGAGTCGCTTGCGCCACGGCAACCGCGTGGTCATGTCCACGGCGATCACGTGCTCCAGGGCCGAACCGGCCCTGAGCGCCTCGATGACGGGCACCACCTTGTCCCACACGATCGCCACCCGGGCGCCGTGGTCGACGAACGGGTGCCGCAGCTCGGCGGCGGTGTAGAGGGGGTTGTGCTCCACGACGGCGGCACCGAGCCGCAGCACCGCGAAGAACGCGATCACGTTCTGCGGGCAGTTGGGCATGACCAGGGCGACGTTGTCGCCGG
Source organism: Nocardioides sp. Soil777 (assembly GCF_001428425.1). Taxonomy (NCBI): domain Bacteria; kingdom Bacillati; phylum Actinomycetota; class Actinomycetes; order Propionibacteriales; family Nocardioidaceae; genus Nocardioides; species Nocardioides sp. Soil777. The sequence continues at coordinate 124,620 of NZ_LMSN01000019.1, read as the reverse complement.
GACGTACGCCGAGTGCGTGCAGCCCGCCCGCCACGCGGCGTACCTCGTCGTCGACCTCGGCGTAGGTCGAGGCACGGCCGAGGAAGTCCAGCGCGGGACGGTCGGGGTGGTGCTGCGCCGAGCGCTCCCACAGGTCGAGCACCGTGGTGTCGCCGTAGTCGAGGTGCAGGGGCACCCCGGGTGCGTAGGAGTCTGCCCAGAGGGGCTCTCGAGCCGACACGGCGTTCCTCACGTCCTGTGTCGCGTGACGGGGTGCGCGACTGGAGCCAACGTATCGCCCCGGTGCCGGGAGCAGTTCGGTCCACCCGCTGAGGACCAAGTCCCCTGATCCTGGGTCCGTCGAGGGTGGAGGCTGGGGCCATCAGCAACAGGGCATCGACCCGTGGAGGCCACCATGTACACCAGCAGCAGACGCAGCATGCACCCCACCGATGTGGTCGCCCGCATCATGGTGTGGCCGGTGGCCACGGTGCCCGGTGAGGCCTCCCTGCGGGAGGTCGCGGAGTCGCTCGCAGCCGACGGCATCGGTGCCGTGGGCGTCGTGGAGAACGGACACCTGGCCGGTGTCGTGTCCGAGCGCGACGTCGTGAACCACCTCGCACAGGGGGCGAACCCGGAGCACGTGACGGCCGCGGAGATGATGACCACCGACCTGGTGACCGCCCACCAGGACGACCCGATCCTCGACACGGCCCGGCGGATGCTCGAGGCGGAGATCCGGCACCTGCCGGTCGTCGACGAGGAGAAGATCGCCGGCTTCGTCTCGATGCGCGACATCTTCGCGGTGCTCCTCGACGTCGCGTCGCACGAGGAGGACGTGGTGGTGGTTCCGAGCGGGACCCGGGTCGTGGTGCGGCAGGAGTGAGGCCGTGCGCACGTAGGCTGTCGTCGACAGCACGTCGGCCACCCCATCCCAGAGGAGCGCCCGATGCCGGTGACGCGAGGCTTCTTCCGACGTCGACCCGACGGCCCCGCAGGCCGGTTGCCTCCCGGGCAGTACGACGTCGGTGGGAACTGGCCGGTCCTGACGGCCGAGGCGACCCCGCGGATCGACCGCGAGTCCTGGACCCTGGGTGTCGACGGCCTCGTGGACCGGCCGACGACCTGGACCTGGGACACGGTGCAGCAGCTGCCGCGGTCGACGTACCGCGGTGACATCCACTGCGTGACGACCTGGTCGAAGTTCGACGTGGCGTTCGGCGGTGTCTCGGTCGACAGCCTCCTCGAGGCCGCCGGACCCCGGGCGGAGGCGGGCTTCGTGATGGCCCACTCCACGACCGGCTACACGACCAACCTGCCGTTGTCGGACGTCACCGGCGGCAAGGCATGGGTCGTGTGGGAGTACGACGGGCGACCGCTGACCCCGGAGCACGGAGGGCCGGTGCGGCTGCTGGTCCCGCACCTCTACTTCTGGAAGTCCGCGAAGTGGATCAGCCGTCTCGAGCTGACGGCGGAGGACCGCCCCGGGTTCTGGGAGAGCAACGGCTACCACGACCGCGGGGACCCGTGGCTCGAGCAGCGCTACCAGGGTGATCCGTGAGCGGGGACGAGTCCTTCGAGCCGGGCGGCACGGGTGCGACGGCGTGGACGACCGGACGCATCATCACCAAGGACCTCCCCGCCCCGCACCTCGTGCGGCTCCGCATGCACGTCGACGACCGGCAACGCCACTGGCCCGGACAGCACTACCTCATCCGGTTGCGTGCCCCCGACGACTACACCGCCCAGCGGTCCTACTCCGTCGCGTCCGACGACAGCGACCCGCTCGTGGAGTTCCTCGTCGAGCGGCTCCCGGACGGGGAGGTCTCGGAGTTCCTCGCCGACGTGGCCGAGGTCGGCGACGTCCTCGAGCTGCGCGGCCCGATCGGGCGCTGGTTCAGGTGGGACACCCACACCCCGGCGGTGTGCCTCGTCGGTGGCACCGGCGTCGTCCCGGCGGTCGCCATGCTGCGTGCGGCACGACACCTCGGCCGTCCCGACCTGCTTCGCGTGATGGCCGTCGGGCGCAGCCCAGAGGACCTGCCGTACGCCGAGGAGCTCGCGCAAGCGGGTGCCGCGACCGCCTTCACCCGGCACGCCACGAGCGACCGACCGGCAGGCCCTCCGACCGAGGCTGAGATCACCCCGCTCCTCGCCGGTGCCGACGTCGCGTACGTCTGCGGCTCCGCCCGGTTCGCCGAGTTCGCCGAGAACCTCCTGATCGATGCGGGCATGAGCCCGGAGGCGATCCGGGTCGAGAGATTCGGCGTCACCGGCTGATCCAGGGTCGTCAGGAGCGGAGCCGCCGCGGGACGCCCGTGTCGAGCTCGGGCGGTTCGGCGATGCGGACCTTCACGTCGACGCAGAAGATCCCGTGCGCGTTGAGGACCACGGGCTCGAGCGTGAGGTCGGCGACGTGGGGCACGTCGACGGCGAGCCGACCCACGGACATCAACAGCGCCTCGAGCGGGGCCAGGTCCACCTCCTCCAGGCCGTGGTCGCCGACCAGCTGCGGCCAGATCCTCAGGGCACGCACGGCGCGGGCGGCGTCGGCGGCCTCGACGGGTGGCAGCAGCAGCACCTCCTCGGCCCAGGTGCCGACCGGTCCCGGGGCTCCTCCGCCGACCCGGACCAGCGGGCCGAGCTGCGGGTCGCGCACGAGGCCCACCGAGACGACGTGCCCGAGCACCAGCGGCTGCACCAGCACGTCGACGTGGTCGTGGCCCACCTCCTCGGCGAAGCGTCGTACGGCATCGGCGACGTCGTCGCCGGTGCGCACGTCGATGCGGACGAGGCCGCGGTCGGACTTGTGCAGCACCGTCGGGTCGGCCACCTTGACGGCCACCGGGTAGCCGATCTCCGCCGCGACCGATTCGGCCTCCTCCAGTCCGGCGGCGAGCCGGCCGACGAGGTGGATGCCGTAGGGCGCCAGCAGCTCTGCCTGGGCGGAGGGGGCGAGCCACTCCGGCTCGCCCTCGCGGGCGGCCAGTCGTGACCGCACCCAGGTGCGGGCGTGGACGCCGCGGGTGCCGAGCTCGACCTCCGGGCGGTCCGCCGGGACACGCCGCCACGCGGCGTACCGCATCGCCCGACCCAGCGCCCCGATCGCCGCATCGGTCGTGCGGAAGACGGTGACGCCGTCGACGCCGTCGAGGCCGCGCGCCGTGTCGAACGCGGCGCCGGGGGTGACGAGGAGCAGCGGGACGTCGGCCCCCGAGGGCCGCGCCTGACCGACCGCCGCGAACAGCGCGTCGCGGTCGGTGAGCCGGTTGGCGACGAGCAGGACCAGGACGGCGTCGGCCTCGCCGGCCTCGAGCACTGCACGCAGCGCGGCCGTGAGCTCCCCGGGCGTGACGTCGGCTCCCAGGTCGACCGGGTTGCGGACGTCGACCGCACCGGGGACCTCGGCGCGCAGGACGGCACCCAGCTCGTCGGAGGTCGTCGTGACGATCATGCCCTGCAGGTCGGCACGGTCGGTCGTGAGCGCGCCCACGCCGCCCGTGTTGGAGACGATGCACACCCGGAGCCCGGCGGGGAGCGGCTGCTCCACGAGCAGCAGCGCGGTCTCGGTCAGCTCGGCACCGGTCCGGCAGGCGATCACCCCGGACTGGTCGAGCAGCGCATCGACGCCCACACCGACGGTGGAGGCGACGGTCGGGTCCCGACGGGACCGGGACCGGCCCCCGATCACGGCCAGCAGCGGCTTCTGCTCGGCGAAGCGGCGAGCGGTGCGAGCGAACTTGAGGGCGTTGCCGAACGACTCCAGGTAGAGCGCACCGGCCGCGACCTGGTCGTCCTCCATCCAGGCGGCGAGCAGGTCGTTGCTGGACACGTCGAGCTTGTCGCCGAGCGAGACGAAGGACTGCACCCCGAGGCCCACGTCGCGGGCGAGGTCGAGGAGCGCGAAGCCCATGCCGCCGGACTGGGAGGCCACCGCCAGGCCGCCGACCTCGGGCACGTCGTGGAGCAGCGTCGCGTCGAGGCCGTCACCGTTGTCCAGGACGCCCTGGGAGTTGGGGCCGACCAGGCGCAGGCTGTGCGCGCGGGCGATCCCCAGCAGCTCCAGGCGACGCTCGTCGCTGCCGGTGCCGGAGAAGCCGGACGAGATGACCACGGCGGCGCCCGCGCCGTTCGCGGCCGCGTCGCGGAGCACGTCGGCCACCCTGTCGGCCGGAACGGCGACGACGACCAGGTCGACCGGGGCGTCCAGGTCGCCGAGGCTGCGGCTCGTGGGGAGGCCGTCGATCGAGTCCGCCTCGGGGTGGATCACGTGGAGCGTCCCGGCGTACGGCGAGCTGCGGATCGCCTCGAGCACGCCGTGGCCGAAGCCGCCCGCGGAGCGTCGTACGCCGACGACCGCCACGCTGGTCGGGTGGAGCAGCGGACGGAGGGACCGTGCGGCGGCCCGCCACTCCCGCCGGTCGGCCGCCTCCACGGCCTCGCGGGAGACGTCCGTGCGCAGCTCGACCTCCACCTCGCCGGCCACCGTCCTGCGGGTCGCGGCGAACCCGGCCGCGCGGAAGACGCGCAGCATGCCGTAGTTGTCGCCGAGGACCTCGGCCTCGAAGCGGCTGACCCCGTGGCGCCGACCGAGGGCGGCGAGGTGCTCCAGCAGCAGGCTCCCCAGACCGCGGCCACGGTCCTGGTCGGCGATCAGGAAGGCCACCTCGGCCCTGTCCGGGGAGAGCAGCTCGGCTGTCGCCAGGCCGGCGACGCGTCCGCGGACGAGCGCGACCAGCGCAGCCGACGCGGTGTTGTCGGGAGCGAAGAGGTGGTCGACGTAGCGGCGCCCGGCGTCCCGGCTGGCGGAGAAGAAGCGCAGCCGCAGCGTGTCCTCCGAGACCGATTCGTGCAGATCGAGGACGGCGTCGCGGTCGTCCTCGTGCGCGGATCGGATCACGGCGATCGTTCCGTCGGCCAGCAGCACGTCCGCCGGCTCGGCGCTCCAGTCCCGCGGGGCGACGGTCGGGCCAGCCTCGGAGGTCACGTCACCAACGTGTCAGAGCCGGCGGCGGTGTGCCAGCCTCGTGCGGCCACCGCAGGCGCCGGCCCGGGCTGCACGAGCGCGTCGAGGCACGCCGTCACACACTGTGAGTGTCCCCACGTCGACGCCTCTCCGGGGTGTTTCGATTGGCCGCAGGCTCCTTCCGGTCGTTACGTTGGATCGATCCAAACACCGGTGCGAGGCACGCGATGTGTGCCCCCCGTACGCGTCCGCTCACGCAGCCGGACGTCTCCGCGGCCCCCCGCCCGGACACCCTGACCCCGGCCCCCCGGCCGACGCTTCGCTGTGCTCGGGCAGCGGTACCACCGAAGGAGAACAGCATCACCACCGCAGACTTCGAACACTTGCTCCGCCCCGCACCGGGCACGGAAGGACTGAGCTCCGCGCACACCCGCGACGCCACCAAGTCCAGCTCACCGTCCCTGATGATGCTGGTCCTGCTGGCCACGATCGGTGTGCTGGCCTACGCGACGTTCATCTTCCGGCCCTCCCACCACGGTGACCTCCTGCCGTTCGCCCTCGTCGTCACCGCCGAGACGTTCTTGATCGCGCAGGCGCTGCTCGCCCTGTGGACCATCCTCTCCAGCGGGTACGACGCCCGCGACTTCTCCTACCACCAGGCCAAGCGCAGCCTCTTCGATCCCGGGCAGATCACGACCCGGGGACTGGAGTCCAGCCCGAGCCTGTGGCCGATGCGCATCAATGACGGAGAAGCCTCCGTCGACGTCTTCGTCACCACCTACGGCGAGGACCTCGACGTGATCCGCCGTACCGTCTCCGCGGCGCTGGCGATCCGCGGTCGCCATCGCACGCTGGTGCTCGACGACGGACGTTCGGAGGAGGTCCGCGAGCTGGCGCTCGAGCTCGGGGCCGAGTACGTGCGTCGTCCCGACAACAGTGGTGCCAAGGCCGGGAACCTCAACCACGCGCTCTCGATCACCGACGGCGAGTTCTTCGCCGTCTTCGACGCCGACTTCGCGCCGCGGCCGGAGTTCTTCCACGAGACGCTCCCGTACTTCGCGACCGACAAGGTCGCCTTCGTCCAGACGCCCCAGACGTACGGCAACCTCCACACGGTCCTGTCCCGCGGGTCCGGCTACATGCAGTCGGTCTTCTACTCCCTGATCCAGTCCGGGAAGAACCGCTTCAACGCCGCGTTCTGCGTGGGGACCAACGTCGTCTTCCGCCGCAACGCGGTCGCCGACATCGGCGGCATCTACCAGGAGTCGAAGTCCGAGGACATCTGGACCTCGATCCACCTGCACGAGCGCGGCTGGCGGTCCATCTACACCGGTGCGGTGCTGGCCGTCGGCGACACCCCGGAGTCCGTCGAGGCCTACAGCAAGCAACAGCTGCGCTGGGCCACCGGCGCCTTCGAGATCCTGCTGCGGCACAACCCGCTGAGCCGCAAGCGCCAGCTGACCACCGACCAGCGGATCCAGTACCTCACGACGGCGACGTTCTACCTCAACGGCATCGCACCGGCGCTGCTCCTGATGGTGCCGCCGCTGCAGATCTACTTCGACCTCACCCCGGTCGCCCTCGGGGTGCCCACCGGCACCTGGCTCATGTACTACGCCGGCTTCTACTTCATGCAGATCGTCGTGGCGCTCTACACCATGGGCAGCTTCCGCTGGGAGACGCTGATGCTGGCCTCGGCCTCCTTCCCGATCTACATCCAGGCCATGTGGAACGCCATCACCAGGCGCGATCGCCAGTGGCACGTGACCGGTCGCCTGGGCGAGGCCCGGTCCCCGTTCAACTTCACCTTCCCGCAGGTGCTGGTCTTCCTGTTCCTGCTGCTCACCACGGTCGTGGGCGCCTGGAAGGCCGAGGTGACCGGCACGTTCAACGTGGCGCTCGTCTGGAACGCCCTGAACACGGTCGTCCTCGGGAGCTTCCTGACGATCACCTACCGCGAGGCGCGCACCGCGCGTGCCTCCCGCCGGAGGACCCGCCGGGAGGCCCGGCGTGGCGCTCGGCGCACGTCAGTCCCGGCACCCCTTCCGCCCACGTCCGACCCGTCCACGAACCTCGTTGGAGGCACCCGATGACCTTTCTCACCCGTCTGAAGTACCTGATCGGCGTGCTCGTCGTCGTCGCTGCCGTGGCCGCGTTGACGCTGAGCATGAACAACCGCATCAGCACCGTCCACGACGTCAGTGCCACCGTGCGCACCGACGACTACACCGTCGGCACGCCGTACGCCGGCATGGTGCTCCGGCGCACCGTCGACGTGGGGGACCACGTCGACGAGGGCGACCGCCTGTTCGTCGTCCAGAGCAGTGAGCTCGCCCGCGACATCGCGAACGACGCGCTCGAGCCCGAGGAGTCGCCCTACGACATCCGCGGCGGGAGCAAGGTCGTGATCCGCGCGACCTCGGCCGGGAAGGTCTCGGAGGTCGCGCCGATCGAGGGCGCGTTCGTGGCGGCCAACTCGTCGATGGCGACCGTCCAGGAGCAGGGGACGAGCTACGTGCAGGCCGACTTCCGGCTCACCCCGAAGCAGTACGCGCTGATGCGCGGTGCCGACGAGGTCACGGTCCGGTTGCCGGACGAGGAGACGGTGCAGGCCGAGATCGACCGCATCCGCGTGCACACCGACGGGGACAGCGCCGCCACGCGCCTGCGTGCGGTGTCGCCGGCCCTGAACAACCGCGGCCTCTTCGCGTCCGGGACGCCGGTCAACGTCGATGTCGCGCTGCGCAGGGACGGGCTCGTCGACTCCGTCCGCGCCGCCCTGGCCGGACTGCTCACCCCGGGGGGTCTCCGCTGAGCGGCCGCACCGGCGCGGCCGCGGTGGTCGCGCTGGTCGTCGTCGGCGGAGTGGGGATGGGCTCCCTCCTCGGCGGGGGCGACCCGTCCACCGGGCGCGAGGCCTTCCACCCCTTCCGGCCCGCGGACTCCTCGGGGTGGACCTCGGTGTCGCGGGAGGCGCCGCCGTCGTGGACGCCTGCCGCGGCACGACTGCCCCGGACGGAGGGCGCGCCCGGCGCGATCCGCGTGGACGAGGACCTCGCGCCGCCGACCAACCGGTGGTACTCGGGCATGTTCCTCGGTGCCGAGCCGCAGCCGGTCTTCGCGATGCCGCTGGCTGCCCAGGCCGACGACACGGGCGTGGCCGTGGGGCTGCCCCGGGTGTCCGCCTCGGAGCGGACCATCACCGCCCCGTTCATCCCCGAGCTGCGGCTCGGACTGGCGGCCGACGCCTTCACCGCCACGCGTGCCGACCCCGTCTCGGTGACCTCGACCTACACCTCGTCCGGCACCCCGGTCGGCGAGCTGGACCTGGCCGAGGGCTGGCCGTACGTCGGCTACACCGCGTTGCAGGACCAGGAGGTCACCGTGCCCGCGGGTCTCGTCCCGCGTGACGGCGGCCGGTGGCTGGCGATGGGCGTCGGCGACACGACGTACGGGCTCGCGGTCGCCGGCTCCGACGGCAGCCGTCGTGTGGTCGAGTCCTCCGGCGACGTCGTCGGGCTGGATCGCGGGGAGACCCTGCTCGCCTTCGCCGCCCGCGGGGAGCGGACGCTCGCCCACCTCGCCCGCGGGGCGGTCCCCGTGCACGGGACGTCCACCAGCTACGACATCAGCGGGGGACAGGCCCGGACCAGGATCACCTACGCGACCCCACCAGGCCGGCGCACCGTGCTGGCGGCGATGCCGCACCAGCGCCTGGACCGCCCGCAGGTCGTCGGTCGCGTCGACTCGCTGTACGGACCGCTGCGGCTGGTGAGCTCGCGCTCGCTCGTCTCGAGCGTCTCGACCCTCGAGCCGGATGCGACGCCGGACGTCGCCCGCCTCGACGAGGACGCCCGCGCCGAGGTGCGGCGGCAGGTCGTCGCGGACGTGGCGCGGGAGGTCTCCGGGACCCCACCGAGGCAGGACACCTACTTCGGCGGCAAGGACGTCCACCGGATGGCGCAGCTCACCCGGATCGCCGAGGCTGCTGGGGCCGACGCTGCCGCCCGCACGATCCGCGAGCGCGCGGTCTCGGAGCTGGACGCATGGCTCGGGGGTTCCGCCGAGTGCACGGAGACCTCGACCCGGTGCTTCTCCTACGACACCGCGTGGAAGGGAGTGGTGGGCCGGACCGCGGCATTCGGTTCGGAGGAGTTCAACGACCACCACTTCCACTACGGCTACTTCCTCGCTGCGGCCGCGTTGCTCGCCGAGGGCGAGCCCCGGTTGCTGGACCGGTGGCGACCCACGCTCACCGCGCTGGCGGAGGACATCGCCTCCCCGGCGACGAACAGCACGCTGCCCGCACTGCGCAGCTTCGACCCGTACGCCGGTCACTCGTGGGCCGCGGGGCGCTCCGACTTCGCCGACGGCAACAACCAGGAGTCGAGCTCCGAGGCGGTGAACGCCTGGAACGGTCTGGCGCTGTGGGCCGAGGCGGACGGCAACCGGGCGCTCGCCCGGCAGGCGACGTGGCAGCTGAGCCTGGAAGCCGCGTCAGCGCGCGCCTACTGGTTGCAGCCGCGGAACCTCCCGGCCGCCTACGACCACTCGATCTTCGCCCTCAACTGGGGCGGCAAGCGGGAGTGGGCCACGTGGTTCAGCGCCGAGCCGTCGGCGATGCTCGGCATCCAGCTGCTGCCCATGTCGCCGGTGCTGGCACAGGGGCGGGTCGACGAGAAGCGCGTGCGCGCCAGCGTCTCCGAGGCCTCCGTCGCCGGGTTCGACACCATGTTCGGTGACTCCCTGACGATGTACCTCGCCCTGGCCGACCCCGGACGCGCCCTCGCGGTCGGCCGGAGGCTGCCTGACTCCGCGATCGACGACGGCAACACGCGCAGCTACCTGTTGGCGTGGCTGCTCGCCGCCCGAGCAGGTCAGCTGCAAGGACCCGGCTGACCTGCTCAGGCGTGCACGTCGCTGGGGTGGGTGGCCAGCGGTGTCACGGTGATGGCCATGTGCGGGAACAGCGGCAGCCCGGAGAGCAGGTCGTGCAGCTCGTCGTTGGACCCCACGTCGAAGACCGAGTAGTTGGCGTACTCGCCCACGACCCGCCAGATGTGCGGCCACGACCCGGCACGCTGGAGCTCCTGGCTGTAGGCCTTCTCACGGGCGAGGAGCTCGTCGCGCTCCTGCCCGACCAGGGTGTCGGGCAGGGCGACGTCCATGCGGACCAGGAAGAGCACCGCGATCAGCCCTTGACCGGGTCGAGCACGAAGTCGTAGCGCACGGTGGCCGTCCCGTCGTCGTGGGTCGTCGGGTCGAGGACCAGCTCCGGCTTGACCGCCGAGGCGATGTCGTCGTCGTTGTGCTCGTCGCCGGGGAAGTAGAGCTGGGCGGTGAGGAGCTCGTGCCCGGGTGCGGAGACCTTGACGTGCAGGTGCGCGGGGCGCCACGCGTGCCACCCGGCTGCCTTGATCAGCTTGCCGCAGGAGCCGTCCGTGGGGATCTGGTACGGCGCGGGCTGGACCGTGTGGATCTCGAACGTGCCGTCCTCGCCGGTGGTGAAGCTGCCGCGGAGGTTCCACTCCGGGATCCCGGGGGCGAACTGCGAGTAGAAGCCGTCGGCGTCGGCGTGCCAGAGCTCGACCTTGGCGCCGCCGAGCACGCTGCCGTCCGTGGAGGTGATGCTGCCGGACCAGGAGAGGGGCGTGCCGCCCTCGCCGTCACGCATGGGGATGGTGCCGTGGGCACCCTGCTCCGGGGCGTCGGGCACATAGTAGGGGCCCTCGATGGAGCCCTTGTTGCCCTCGCGGTGCTCGGTGTTGACGTCCTCCACGACGTGCTCGAGCCACACGTCGAGGAACAGCGGCCACTCGCCGTCCTCCCCGACGTTGATCATCCACGCCTTGAGGGCGTTGAACTCGTCGTAGGTGACCTTGTGCTTGCGCACCGTCGCGTAGATGGCCTCGAGGACCTCGCGAGCCATGGCGTCGACCCGCTCGGCGGGGACGTCCTTGACGGCGGCGTACGGCGACTTGTCGGTGTGGAACCGCTCGGTCGCGCTCGCTCCGGAAGCGGCAGCGGTCGCGGACTCGGGGGTGGTGGTGCTCATGGTGGTGCTCCTTCGGTGGGTGGTGTGACGGGTGCTCGATGCCTGCGTGTGGCTGGTGCGTTCAGTCCTGGCGGTAGTGCGAGAGCTTGTCGGGATCGATCTCGACCCCGAGCCCGGCTCCGGGCCGGATCGTGAGCTCGCCGTCGTGGATCTCCAGCGGCTCGGCGAGCAGGTCGTCGCTCATGTCGAGGAAGTTGGACAGCTCGCCCGCGCGCCTCGAGGTGAGCTCGAAGGCGGCGCCGAAGGCCACCGTGCAGATCGAGCCGAGCTGGGTGTCGATCTGGTTGCCCATCACGACCTCCAGTCCGAGGCCCTCGGCGAGGTGGTGCACGCGGCGGCTCTGCGTGAAGCCGGTGCGGGAGGTCTTGATGCTGATGGCCGTGGCCGACCCCCCGAGCACCTCGCGCGTGACCTCCGCCGCGGTCGAGACCGACTCGTCGGCGATGAAGGGGACGTCGAGCTGCTGGACCAGCCAGCGGCGGCCGAGGACGTCGTCGGCGGGGTTGAGCTCCTCGGCGAACGTGAGCCCGAGGTCGGCCATCTCCTTCATGGCGCGGGCCGACTCCGAGGCCGACCAGCCACGGTTGGCGTCGACGTACAGCTCGATGCCGTCGCCGAGCTCCTCGCGCAGGGCGCGGACGACGGCGGTGTCCAGCGTGTAGGGGCGACGGCCGACCTTCACCTTGAAGGTGGTGATGCCGTAGGTGTCGCGCATCCGCTCGGCCTCGGTCACCATCGCTGCCGGCGAGTCGAAGCCGAGCATGTGCGAGACGCGCATCCGGTCGGTGTAGCCGCCCAGCAGCTCGGTGACCTGGTAGCCCATGGTCTTGCCCATCGCGTCCCAGATCGCCATGTCGAGGCTGGCCTTGGCGACCGGGTTGGCGACCGTGCGGTTGAGGCGCGACTGGATCTCCTCGCGCTCCATCAGGCCGAGGCCGACCACGGCCGGGGCGAAGATGGTGTCGATCACCGCGACGACCCCGGCCTGCGTCTCGCCGTAGGTCATCGGCCGCGGGGGCGCGTCGGCGACGCCGACGACGCCGTCGTCGGTGTGCACGCGCACGAGGACGTGCTGGGCCACGTGGATCTCGCCGCTGGCGAACTTCAACGGCTTGGCGTAGGGGATGGCGTAGGGGATCGCCTCGACGGCGGTGATCTTCATCGGTCGGCCTCTTCGGGGACGGGTGCGGGGGTGGGGGAGTCGGCGAACAGGCCGGCGGTCTCGAGGACCTGCAGCACCGAGCGGATCAGGGTGGAGTCGACGTCCTCGCTCCAGGCGCAGGCGAGCTCGACCGACGCGCTGTCGGCGATGTCGCGGAACACGACGCCGGCCAGGGGGACGGCGCGCACGGAGGCCGGCACCAGGGCGATGCCCAGGCCGGCGGCGACCAGGGCCAGCAGGGCGGAGGTGCCCGGTGCCTCGTGCTCGCGGCGAGGGGCGAAGCCGGCCTCGGAGCAGCTGCGCAGGACGGCGTCGTTGACGGCCGAGTGGCTGTCGGCGTAGAGGATGAAGTCCTCGGTACGGAGGTCCGTCATCGCCAGCACGGGCTCGGTGGCGAGCCGGTGGTCGGCGGGGGCGGCCAGCACCAGCGGCTCGATCTCGATGGTGCGCAGGGCGATCCCGTCCCCGGAGACGGGCGGGCGGAGGACGCCGATGTCGAGGCTGCCCTCGCGCAGGCCGGCGGCCTGGGCCGGCGTCAGCAGGTCGGCGTGGATCTCCAGCGCGACGCCCGGCAGGTCCCGCTTGATGGCGCGGGCGATGCGCGGCAGCTCGGTGAAGGCCGCGGTGCCGGTGAAGGCGATCCGGACCAGTCCGAGGTGGCCGTCGGCGATGCGTCGTACGCCGCGCACGCTGTCGTCGACGGCGGCGAGCACCCGGGTCGCCTCGCCCTGCAGGAACTCGCCTGCCGGGGTCAGGCTGACCTGGCGGGTCGTGCGGGTGAAGAGCGGCGTCCCGAGCTCCTTCTCCAGCTGGCGGATCGCCTGGGAGAGCGCGGGCTGGGCCATGTGGAGGCGCTCGGCGGCCCGGCCGAAGTGGCGCGTCTCCGCCACGGCGGCGAAGTAGCGCAGGTGGCGCAGCTCCATGTCGTTCCTCCCTCCGATCGGCCTCGTGGGTGTGGTGGTCGTCACCCGGACCCATTCACGGTAGGTCTGGATATTCATCGAGCACAAGGTCGTGTTTGCGTCCGATTGATAGGCCAGGACGATCAATGGGCCCCTGGGTCAGCCCTAGGCATTGCCCTCGTGTGACGGCCGCCACGCGGTGCGAGTGTTCGACGAACCGCAGCACCCGCACTGCCCTGGAGGAACGATGACCGAGACGCTCGCCGACAAGACGACGCACCTGGAGGCCCTGCTCGCCGACGCCGTCGTCGAGGACGCCGAAGCCGGCGCCTACCGCGCCAACCGGCGGATCTTCACCGACGAGGAGGTCTTCGAGCTGGAGATGAAGCACATCTTCGAGGGCAACTGGATCTACCTCGCCCACGAGAGCCAGCTCCCCAACCCCGGCGACTACTTCACGACCTACATGGGCCGCCAGCCGGTGGTGATCACGCGCGACAAGGACGGGGAGCTCCACCTTCTGGTCAACGCCTGTGCGCACCGCGGCGCGATGATCTGTCGCCGCAAGACCGACAACCGCACCACGCTCACGTGCCCGTTCCACGGCTGGACCTTCCGCAACGACGGCACGCTGCTCAAGGTCAAGGACCCCGAGGGCGCGGGCTACCCGGCCAGCTTCGACAGCAACGGCTCGCACAACATGACCAAGGTCGCCCGCTTCGACAGCTACCGCGGCTTCCTCTTCGGCAGCCTCAACGCCGACGTCAGCACCCTCGAGGAGCACCTCGGCGACACCACCAAGGTCATCGACATGCTGGTCGACCAGTCACCCGACGGCCTCGAGGTCCTGCGCGGATCCTCCACGTACACCTACGACGGCAACTGGAAGGTCCAGGCGGAGAACGGCGCCGACGGCTACCACGTCACCGCGACCCACTGGAACTACGCCGCCACGACCTCCCGCCGCAACACAGGGGAGTCGGCCAATGCGACCAAGACCCTGGACGCCGGCAGCTGGGGCAAGTCCGGCGGCGGCTACTGGTCCTACCCCAACGGCCACCTGTGCCTGTGGACCTGGGCGGGCAACCCGCAGGACCGCCCGCTGTGGGACCGGATGGAGGAGCTGAAGGAGGAGTTCGGCGAGGCCAAGGGCGAGTTCATGGTGAAGGGCTCGCGCAACCTGTGCCTCTACCCCAACGTCTACCTCATGGATCAGTTCTCCACGCAGATCCGGCACTTCCGGCCGATCGCGCCGGACCAGACCGAGGTCACGATCTACTGCATCGCCCCCAAGGGCGAGAGCGACGAGTCACGCGCCTGGCGGATCCGCCAGTACGAGGACTTCTTCAACGCCTCCGGCATGGCGACCCCGGACGACCTGGAGGAGTTCCGCTCCTGCCAGCTCACCTTCCGCGCCACCGCCGCCCCGTGGAACGACATGAGCCGGGGTGCCGAGCACTGGCTCTCCGGACCCGACGAGGTGGCCACGGCCCTCGACATGCCCGGCGTGATCTCCGCCGGGCTCAAGAACGAGGACGAGGGCCTCTACCCCGTGCAGCACGGCTACTGGCTCGACACCATGCGCGCCGCGCTCGAGACCGAGAAGGGTGCGTGAGCACCATGACGACGACCACCACCTCCGTCCCGGCCGACCTCGACGTCACCGCCGACCTGGTGCTCCAGCACGCGATCGAGCAGTTCCTCTACCGCGAGGCACGCCACCTCGACGACCGCGAGTTCGAGCAGTGGCTCGAGTGCTACGCCGACGACGTCGTCTACTGGATGCCGGCGTGGACCGACGACGACGTGCTGGTCGAGGACCCGCAGCGCGACATCTCCCTCATCTACTACGGCAACAAGGGCGGCCTGGAGGACCGGGTGTTCCGGATCCGCACGGAGCGGTCGTCGGCCACGTCGATCCCGGAGCCGCGCACCAGCCACAACATCAGCAACGTCGAGGTCATCGAGCAGCGGGGCGCCCTCGTGGACGTCCGCTTCAACTGGCACACGATGTACTTCCGCTACAAGACCGTCGATCCCTACTACGGCACGACGTTCTGCACGATCGACTTCTCGGGACCCGCGCCGCTCATCCGGCGCAAGACCGTGGTGCTCAAGAACGACTTCATCCACCACGTCGTCGACGTCTACCACTTCTGAGGCGGCGGCGATGACCGAGACAGCCTCCCACCGCGTCGCGCTCAGCTTCGAGGACGGCGTCACCCGCTTCATCACCTGCGCCGAGGACCAGACGGTCGCCGACGCGTCGTACCGCTCCCGCATCAACATCCCGCTGGACTGCCGCGACGGCGCGTGTGGCACCTGCAAGGCGGTCTGCGAGTCGGGGGACTTCGACGGCGGCGACTACATCGAGGACGCGCTCTCCGCCGCCGAGGCAGCCGACGGCTACGTGCTGCCGTGCAGCATGAAGCCGCGCTCGGACCTGGTGCTCCAGATCGCCAGCACGTCAGAGGTCGCCAAGACCCGCGCGGCGTCGTACGCCGCCACCCTCACCCGGCTGGACCGGCTCTCGCCGACGACCGTCTCCTTCACGCTGGAGACACCGGACCGTGATTCGCTGGCCCTCCTGCCGGGGCAGTACGTCAACATCGCCGTCCCCGGCACGGACGAGACCCGGTCCTACTCCTTCAGCAGCGCCCCCGACGACAAGGAGCTGACCTTCCTCGTCAAGCTCACCCCGGGTGGCGTCATGTCCACCTGGCTCGCCGAGCAGGCGTCGGTGGGCGACGAGGTGGTCTTCAGCGGCCCCAACGGCAGCTTCTTCCTCCGCGAGGCCGAGCGGCCCCTGCTGCTGCTCGCCGGCGGCACCGGCCTGGCGCCGATCCTCTCGATCCTGCGGCGGCTCCGCGACACGGGCAGCACCCGACCGGCGCACCTGGTCTACGGCGTCAGCACCGACGACGACCTCGTCGAGCTCGCCCGGCTGGAGGAGCTGGCCGCGTCCCTGCCCGAGCTGACCTGGGCCCACTGCGTCGCCGACCCGGACAGCACGGCGGACCACAAGGGGTACGTCACGAGCCTGATCGAGCCGCAGCACCTCCACGCCGGGGACATCGCGGTCTACCTCTGCGGCCCGCCGCCGATGGTGGAGGCCGTACGGACACACTTCGCCGACGCCGGCGTCGTACCGACCGGCTTCTACTACGAGAAGTTCGCCCTCTCCGGACCCGCCACCCCTGCCGTCGAACCCGCCACCGGACCCTCCCCGGCGAGCGGTGAGCCAGTTGACGCACCGGTGCCCGAGAGCGTGGCTGACGCACCGATCCCCGCCGACCTCCCGGCGACCGGTGGCCCCGTTGCCGAGCGGACGCTCGGGACGGAGGCCGACGCACCGCCCGTCCACCCTCGCCGCCACGCCTCCCGCACGATCGCCGGCCAGGAGCTGCTACCCGCGTCGGACCTGGCGCCGCTGGGTGACGGTGCGACGTACGGCGCCCCTCGGTCGGCGTCCCGCGATATCGCGCGCCAGGAGATGCTTCCCGTGGCGCGCCTGGCCGCGCTCGGCTCCTCGGACGAGCTGCGGGTGACACGGGTCGTCGCCGGCCGCGGCATCGCCGGCCAGACGCTGCTTCCCACCTCGGACCTCGCACCCCTGGTCGCGCCGGTCCTCGAGCCGACCGAGGCAGAAGAGCCGGCCGGGGGCTACGAGATCGGCGAGGAGCACCCCTCGGTGCACGAGTCCGACGCGATCTTCGAGGCCCGGCGTGCCCTGGAGCTGGGCGCGCTCGAGCTGGTCCTCGGCCGGGTGACCAGCCAGCAGGTCGCCGGCTACCGGTTGCTCGCGGAGTCGACCGTCCCGCACGTCGACGGTGACCGCTTCGTCGACGCCGCCGCCTACACCGAGACCAACGCCGCCTTCCACGACTACCTCTTCACCCTGACCGGCAACGAGCACCTGCTGCAGGCCTACCAGGCGCTCGGCGTCAAGGGCCACATGGAGGAGGTGCTGCGGACGGCGACCTGGTGCGACCCCCGCTGCGCGCAGGACCACCTCGACATCGTGGACGCGGTCGCGGAGGGGGACCGGCAGGCCGCTCGCACGCTCATCGCCGACCACGCGGACCGGTCGAAGACGACCATGCGGCGGGCGATGTCCGACGCCGAGGTCGAGAAGCGTCCCGCCTTCGTGACGCCGGGCCGCTTCGCCGGCAAGGTCGTCGTGGTCACCGGTGCCGCGCAGGGGATCGGTGAGCGGACCGCCCGCCGCATCGCCGCCGAGGGCGGCGAGCTGGTGCTGGCCGACCGCTCCGACCTGGTCCACGCCCTGGCGGACGAGCTGGACGCCGTCGCGGTGGTCTGCGACCTCGAGCGGTACGACGGGGCGCTGGCGATGGTCGAGCAGGCCGTGGCCCGCTTCGGCCGGGTCGACGTGCTCGTCAACAACGTGGGCGGAGCGATCAGCTTCAAGCCCTTCACCGAGTTCACCGACGTCGAGATCGCCGCCGAGGTCGACCGCTCGCTGATGACCACCCTCTACGCCTGCCGCGCTGTCCTGCCGGGGATGGTGGACCGGGGTCGTGGCGTCATCGTCAACGTCTCGTCCGCCGCCACCCGTGGCATCCACCGGATCCCCTACAGCGCCGCCAAGGGCGGGATCAACGCGATCACCGCGTCCCTCGCCCTGGAGTACGCCGACGCCGGCGTGCGCGTCGTCGCGACCGCGCCCGGCGGGACCGAGGCACCGCCGCGCCGCATCTCGCGCGGCACCCCCGAGCCCCGCTCGGAGGAGGAGAAGGCCTGGTTCCAGGCCCACATCGACCAGACGCTCGACCACTCGCTGATGCGCCGCTACGGCACCCTCGACGAGCAGGCGGCCGCCATCACGTTCCTGGCCTCCGACGAGGCGTCCTACATCACCGGCACGGTCCTCCCGGTCGCCGGTGGTGACCTGGGCTGACGTCCCCGTCCGCCCGCACCACCACCTCCTCCCTCACCGCTGCCCCCAGCAGACTGGAGATCCGTCATGTCCGAACCCACCCCCGCCCTCGAGCGGCGCCGCCGCCGGACGGTCGCCTGGGTCGTCGCGCTGTCGACGGCCGCGCTCGTCTTCGACGGCTACGACCTCGTCGTCTACGGCACCGTCGTCCCGACGCTGCTCGGCGACCCCAGCCACCTGGGTGCCATGACGCCCACGCAGGCCGGGACCCTCGGCAGCTACGCCCTCATCGGGGTGCTGGTCGGGGCGCTGGCAGCCGGCGCCGTCGGTGACCGCATCGGTCGCCGCAAGGTCATGCTGGTCAACCTCGCATGGTTCTCGGTCGGCATGGCGCTCACCGCGACCACCCACAGCGTGCAGACCTTCGGGTTCTTCCGCTTCCTCACCGGGGTCGGGGTCGGTGCGCTCGTCGCCACCGTCGGGGCACTGGTGGCCGAGTTCGCACCTCCCGGGCAGCGCAACCGCTACAACGCCATCGTCTACAGCGGCATCCCCGCCGGTGGCGTGCTGGCGGCCCTCGTCGCCCTCGGGTTCGGCGACACCATCGGGTGGCGCGGGCTCTTCTGGGTGGGCGCGCTGCCGATCGTCGTGCTGCTCCCGCTCGCCTGGTTCCTGCTGCCCGAGTCCCCGAAGTGGCTCGTGGCCCGGGGGCGGATCGCCGACGCCGAGCGCATCAGCGCCCGGACCGGACTCCCGGTGCCGGCTCCCGAGCTGCACGTGCCCGACAAGGTGGGCTTCCCGGCCCTCGCCACCCGTGACTACGCCTTCCCGACCTTCCTGCTCGGGATGATGAGCTTCGCCGGCCTGCTGCTGACCTACGGCCTCAACACCTGGTTGCCGCAGATCATGGGGGAGCAGGGCTACGGCAAGTCCTGGTCGCTGGCCTTCCTGCTGATCCTCAACCTCGGCGCCATCATCGGCGGCCTGGCGGCGTCGTTCTTCGCCGACCGTCTCGGGGCCAAGCGCGTCGTCGTGTCGACCTTCGTGCTCGCCGCGATCACCCTGGCCCTGCTGCCGCTCGACCTGCCGTCTGTCGTGCTGTTCGCGGCCGTCGCGCTGGCCGGTGTCGGCACGATCGGCACCCAGGTGCTGATCTACGGGATGGTCTCCAACTACTACCCGACCACGGCACGGGCGGCCGGCGTCGCCTGGTGCGCGGGCTTCGGTCGGCTGGGCGGGATCGTCGGCCCGATCGTCGGCGGCGTGCTCGTCGGTGCCGGGGTCGGCGGGTCCACCGCCTTCCAGCTCTTCGCGGCCGTCTCCCTCGTGGGAGCGCTCGTGACCAGCCTGGTCCCGAGGACGCGGCACGTGGAGCAGGCGCCCGTCGAGCAGCAGGAGCCGGTCGCGGTCGGGTCTACCGTTACCGCGTGACCGCTGCCGACCCCGTCCTGATCGCGCGCGAGGCCGAGCTCGCCGCCCTGGAGCAGGCGCTGCTCCGGGTCGGCGACCACGGTCCCGCGCAGCTGGTCGTCACGGGGCCCCCGGGATCGGGTCGCAGCACCCTGGTGGCGCGGTACGCCGCGGACCACGGGGTCGGCGTCGCCCGGGGCGCGGCCTGGGAGTCCGGCCTCGAGCTCGGTGTGGTGTCGCAGCTGCTCGGGGCCACCGAGGTGCCGGACGACGTGCTGGGCGCGGCCGCCGTGCTCGCGGACCGGCTGGGTGGCACGGCCGCCGAGCCGGGCCTGCTGGTCGTCGACGACGCCCAGTGGGCCGACCCGGCCTCCCTGCAGGCGCTTTCCAGCGCCGTCCGCCACCACCGCGACCGACCGTTCCTCGTGGTGCTGGTGACCCCGAGCGCCGCCCCGGTCCCGGAGACGGCGGCGCTGCTCGACGCGGTGGCCGACCGCGTCGTCTTACGCCCGCTCGACCTGCTCGGCGTCCAGGCCCTGGCCGCGGCCCACGGGGTCGTGCTGCACGCGTCGCTGGCCGAGCGCCTGCGGGTGCACACGGGCGGACTGCCGGCACCCGTGGTGCGGCTCGTCGAGGAGCTGCCGCGGAGCACGTGGGCGTCCTTCGACCCCGAGCTCCCGGCGCCGGCCGACGTCGCGGCCGACGTCGTCGCCCGGCTCGCAGCGCTGCCTTCCGACGCGGTCGCGCTGGTGGAGGGGGTGGCCGTCCTGGGTGACGGTACGTCGATCGCCGACGCGGCATCGCTGGCCGGGCTGACAGCACCGCTCGCCGCGCTCGACGCCGCCGTGGCGACCGGGCTCCTGGTGGTCACCGAGCGCCGCCGGGCGCACGCCCTCGCGACCACCGACCCGATGGTGGCGGCGGCCGTGGTCGCCCACCTCGGACCCGCGCGCGCCGCCGACCTGCACGTCCGGGCGGCGGGTGTGGTCAGCGACCCCGCATCGCGGCTCCTGCACCGGGTGGCCGCGACCGCGCTGCCCGACCCGTCACTGGCCGACGAGCTGGAGGACCTCGCGGGGCAGCGCGCGTCCACCGGAGCCTGGGCCTCTGCCGCCGACCTGCTGGCGCGGGCCAGCCGGCTCACCGACGACGTCACGCTGCGGGAGCTCCGCCTCGCCCGTGCGGTCGACGCACTGGTCGGCTCGGGGGACGTCCTGGCCGCCGCCACCCTCCTTCCCGAGGTCGAGAGCCTGCGCGAGACGCCGCTGCGCAACGCGGTCCTCGGCTACCTCGCCGTCGTGCGCGGACGACCCGCGGAGGCCGAGACCTGGCTGGGCCGGGCGTGGGACCTGGTCAACGCCGAGCGCGAGCCCGACGTCGCCGCGATGATCTGCCAGCGCTGGGTCCTGCACAGCCTGGCGCGCGTCAGGGGCGCCGACCTGGTGACCTGGGCGGACCGCGCCATCGCCCTCGTCCCGGCCGACTCCCCGGCAGCGGTCGAGGCCGCCGCGATCCGGCCGCTCGGGCTCGCGGCCACCGGTCACCCGCTCGAGGCGCTCGCGGACTACCAGCGGCTCGCCGACGAGGTCGGTCACGGTGCCCAGGCCCAGCGGGTGTCGATGGGCAAGGGCTGGCTCCATCTGGTCGTCGACGAGGTGGACGAGTCGCGCCCCGCGCTCGAGTCCGCGCTGGCGACGGGCTTCCTCGGTGGCTCGACCCGGATCTCGCTCTGGGCGCACGCCTGGCTGGCCCGCGCCCAGTTCGTCACGGGCGACTGGGACGACGCGCTGCGCACCGTCCGCGCGGGGCTCGACCTCGTCGACCGCTCCGGCATGACCCTCGTCCGCCCGCTCCTGTGGTGGACCCGCGCCCAGGTGCTGGCGCTCCGGGGCGACTGGGACGGCGCCGAGGCCGCGGTCCGGAGCGGTGAGGCGGGGGTGCGTGACTACGAGATGATGCGCGTCCCGTCCTGCCTGGCCCGGGCGCAGGTCGCGGAGGCCCGGGCCGACTACGCCGGTGTGGTGCGCGCCCTCGAGCCGCTGCGCCAGCCCTGGGCCGGAGCCGGCATCGACGAGCCGGGCGCCTGGTCCTGGCCGGACGTCTACGCCAACGCGCTGGTCGTCGAGGGCCGCCTCGACGAGGCCGACGAGTTCCTGCGTCCCCACGAGGCCCTCGCCGAGGAGCGCGGCCACCGCTCCGCGACGGCGCGGCTGGGCTATGCGCGGGGTCGGCTGCTCGGCGCGCGGGGTGACCTCGACGCCGCGCGGCTCTCGTTCGAGCGCTCGCTCGACCTGCTGGCCGACACCCCGCTGCGCTGGGACCGCGCCCGGGTCAACTTCGCCTACGGCCAGACGCTGCGCCGCGCCGGCAAGCGCCGCGAGGCCGACGGCGTCATCGCGGCGGCGCGGGACCTGTACGCCGCCCTCGGCGCGTCGACGTACGTCGCCCGCTGCGACCGCGAGCTCAAGGCCGGGGGGCTCCACGCCGTGCGTCCCGCGGACCAGCCCGTCGACGCGCTGACCCCGCAGGAGGAGGCGGTCGCGGCCCTGGTCGCGCGCGGGCTCTCCAACCGCGAGGTCGCCGCCGAGCTGTTCGTGTCGATGAAGACGGTGCAGTACCACCTGACGCGGGTCTACGCGAAGCTCGGTGTCCGCTCGCGCACCGAGCTGGCCGCGCAGGGCGTGACGAGCTCCCGGTCGTGATGTCGGGGGTGGGGTGGACCGTCAGACGCCGACGGCCACCCGGACCGGCGCACCGGTCCGCTCGGAGATCTCCTCGACGGTGACGCCGGGAGCGAGCTCGACCAGCTCGAAGGCGTCCTGCGCGACGTCGAGGACGCCGAGGTCGGTGATCACCCGCGACACGATGCCGCGTCCGGTGAGCGGCAGGTCGCACGCGGTGACGAGCTTGTGGGACCCGCTGCGGGACACGTGCTCCATCAGCACGATCACCCGCCGGGCGCCGCTGACCAGGTCCATCGCGCCACCCATGCCCTTGACCATCGCGCCCGGGACCATCCAGTTGGCGAGGTCGCCGGTCATCGAGACCTGCATGCCGCCCAGGACGGCGGTGTCGATGTGGCCGCCGCGGATCATGGCGAAGCTCAGCGAGGAGTCGAAGAAGGACGCGCCCGGCAGCACGGTCACGGTCTGCTTGCCGGCGTTGATGAGGTCCGGGTCCACCTCGTCGTCGTAGGGGAACGGGCCGACCCCGAGGATGCCGTTCTCCGCGTGCAGCGTCACCGTCGAGCCCGCGGGCAGGTGGCCGGGGATCATCGTGGGCAGGCCGATGCCCAGGTTGACGTACTCGCCGTCGTGCAGCTCGAGTGCGGCCCGGGCCGCCATCTCGTCTCGCGTCCAGCTCATGCCTGGGTCTCCTCGCGGGGTCGGGTGGTGCGCTTCTCGATGTCCTTCTCGGTGGCCTGCTCGGGGGTCAGCTCGACGATCCGCTGCACGAACACCCCGGGCAGGTGCACGTCGTCGGGGTCGATCTCGCCGATCTCGACGATCTCCTCGGCCTCGACGATCGTGAGCCGCCCGGCCATCGCCGCAGGGACGTTGAAGTTGCGGGCGGAGGCGTAGAAGACGCAGTTGCCGGCCCGGTCGACCTTCGCCGCCCGGATCAGCGCGACGTCGGTGACGATCGACTCCTCCAGCACCATCTCGGTGCCGTGGAAGGTCCGCACCTCCTTGGGCTCGGAGGCCAGCGCGACACTGCCGTCCGGGTGGTAGCGCCAGGGCAGGCCGCCCTCGGCGACCATCGTCCCGACGCCGGTGGGGGTGAAGAAGGCGCCGATCCCGGCACCTCCCGCGCGCAGCCGTTCGGCGAGCGTGCCCTGCGGGGTCAGCTCGACGGTGAGCTCACCGGCGAGGTACTGCCGGCCGAACTCCTTGTTCTCCCCGACGTACGACGCGATGACGCGGGTGATGCGGCGGTTCTCGAGGAGGAGGCCCAGCCCGGCGCCGTCGACGCCGCAGTTGTTGGACACCACCGTCAGGTCGTCGGCGCCCTGCTCGAGGAGGGCGCCGATCAGCGTCCACGGGATGCCGACGAGGCCGAAGCCGCCGACGGCCAGGCTGGAGCCGGGGGAGATGTCCGTGACGGCGTCCGCCGAGCTCGGGACGACCTTGTCGATGCTCATGCGGGTGCTCCGATCAGGTGGGCGATGATCGCCGGGGTGATGGTCTCCGGCTGCTGGGCGTTGGCGAGGTGCGCGGAGTCCGGTACGACGAGGAGTCGGCCGTCCTGCACGCCCTCGGCGATGGCCTCGAGGTCGGGCGGGGGAGTGGCCGGGTCGTCGGCGCCGGCGATCGCGAGCGTGGGCGCCTCGATGCGGGCCAGGTCGGCGCGCAGGTCCATCGTCGCGATCACCTCGCAGCACGACGCGTAGCCCTCCGCCGGGGTGGCGGCCACGACGGCCTCGCACTCGGTCCTGGTGTCGGGGTGGGCCTCGAGGTACGGCGCGGTGAACCAGCGCGACACGACCGCCTCGGCGACGGCTCCGGACCCGCCGGCGCGCACCGTCGCCGCGCGGTCGTGCCAGGCGCTGGACGGATCCAGCTTCACGCCGGTGCACAGCACGACGAGCCGGTCGACGAGCTCGGGGTCGCGGGCGGCGAGGCGCATGCCCGTCATGCCGCCGAGGGACAGGCCCACGACGTGCGCCTTCTCGACACCGAGGGTGTCGAGCAGGGCGACCACGTCGTCGGCGAGGTCGTCGATGTCGTACGGCCCGGCGGGGACGGGCGACGCCCCGTGGCCGCGGGTGTCGTAGCGCACGACCCGGAAGTGCTCGGCGAGCGCGTCGACCTGGGCGTCCCACATGGTCGTGGTCGAGCCGAGCGAGTTGGAGAGCACGACGACCGGGGCGTCCTCGGGTCCGGTGACGACGTGGTGGACGGCGACGGCGCTCATGACACGCGCTCGAAGACGGCGGCCAGGCCCTGGCCACCGCCGATGCACATGGTCTCGAGGCCGTAGCGCGCCTCGCGGCGCTGCATCTCGTGGGCGAGCGTGGCGAGGATGCGCGCGCCGGTCGCGCCGACCGGGTGGCCGAGCGAGATGCCGGAGCCGTTGGGGTTGAGCCGCTCGTCGGTCGGGTCGACCTTCCACTCGCGCAGGCAGGCGAGCACCTGGGCGGCGAAGGCCTCGTTGAGCTCGACCACGTCGATCTCGTCGAGGGTCAGGCCGGCACGCTCGAGCGCAGCGGCGGTGGAGGGGACCGGGCCGATGCCCATCACCTCGGGACCGACGCCCGCGACGGCCCACGACCTCAGGCTCAGCAGCGGGGTGAGGCCGCGGCGCTCGGCCTCCTCGCGGGTGGTGACGACACACATGGCGGCTCCGTCGTTCTGGCCGCTGGCGTTGCCCGCGGTGACGGTGGACTCGGGGTCGAGCTTCTGCCGGACCGGCCGGAGCGCGGCCAGCTGCTCCAGGGTGGTGTCGGGCCGGGCGTGCTCGTCGCGGTCGACGACGACGTCGGGCTGGCCGCGGCGTCCGGGGACCGTGACCGGCACCAGCTCGTCGGCGAACCTGCCGGCCTCGTGGGCGGCGCCGGCACGCTGCTGGGAGCGGACCGAGAGCTCGTCCTGCTCCTCGCGGGAGATGCCGTACTCGCGGCGCAGGTTCTCGGCCGTCTCCAGCATGCCGCCGGGGACCGGGTGGTCCTTGCCGCCGGCGGTCTCGCGGGCGCGGACCAGGCGGTCCATCAGCTCCACGCCGCCGCTGCGGATCCCGGTCCGCAGCCCGAGCGCGTAGTGCTCGACGTTGGACATCGACTCCACGCCACCGGCCACGATGACGCTGCCGGCGCCGCTGGCGATCTGCGACGCGGCGTACAGGACGGCCTGGAGACCGGAGCCGCAGCGGCGGTCGAGCTGGAGGCCGGGGACGCCGGTGCCGAGGCCGGCGTCGAGGGCGGCGATGCGGCCGATCGCGGGGTTCTCCCCGCTGGGGTTGCAGTTGCCCAGCACGACGTCGTCGACGTCGCCCTCGCCGAGGCCCGTACGCCGCACGAGCTCACGCAGCGTGTGGGAGGCGAGGTCGACGGCGGACAGCGAGGCGAACGCGCCGCCGAACCGGCCTACGGGGGTGCGGACGGGTTCACAGATGACGATGTCGGTCATGGCTCGACGGTAGGCGCTGCGAGCGATATCGGGAAGTATCCATTTCGCCATGATCAATATCGTGGGAGTCTTGATCCATGGAGCTCCGTCACCTGCGCTACTTCCAGGCCGTCGCCGAGGAGAAGCACTTCGGTCGGGCGGCCCAGCGGCTGCACATGGCGCAGCCGCCGCTCTCCCAGCAGATCAAGCAGCTCGAGGACGAGCTCGGGGTGAGCCTGCTGCGCCGCACCACCCGCCGGGTCGACCTCACGCCCGCCGGAGAGTCCTACCTGGTCCGGGTCCGGGCCATCCTGCAGGCGGTCGACGCGGCGGGGGACGAGGCGCTGCGCATCGGGAGCGGGCTGGAGGGCCGGCTGGTGGTCGGCTGCGTCGGGTCGGCGACGTACTCCCTGCTCCCGGCCCTGGCCCGGGCCCTGCGCGAGCAGCTGCCCGGGGTCGACTTCGCCTTCCGGGGCGAGATGCTGAGCCCGGACCAGCTCGACGCGCTCCGGGACGGCTCGATCGACCTCGCGCTGATGCGTCCGTTCGCCGATCTGTCCCAGGCCGTTGACGTGGTCCTGTCCCCGCTGCGCGAGGAGAGGTACGTCGTCGCGCTGCCGGAGGGCCACCGGCTCGCCGGCCGGAGCCGGGTCCGGGTCGCCGACCTCCGTGGCGAGGACCTCATCGTGCACTCCGGGCACGGCCGCTCCGCGATGTACGACGCCGTCACGACGCTCTGCCGCAACGCCGGGTTCGAGCCGTCGGTCCGCCACGAGGTCGCCGAGACCTCCACCCTGGTCACCTTCGTCGCGGCGGCCCTCGGGGTGGCCGTCGTGCCGGAGCCGACCTCCGCGCTGGTGGTGGCCGGGACGGTCTACCGCCCCCTCGTCACGCGGAGCCGGATGGAGCTGGTGGCCGCCACCCGGGCGGGCGACGACTCCGCGCTCCTGGCCCGCACGCTGAGGGTGCTGGGCGAGCAGGTCGGGTCCTGACCCGCGATCGGCGACCCGTCACTGGGTCCTCGCCAACCACACGAAGAAGCCGACGAAGGCGCAGGTCGCCACGGCGATGATCGCCGCGGAGATCGCCAGGTCGATCCACAACGGCAGCCGCACCGGGCGGAAGACGCCGTCCTCCTCGGGCCCGCTGCGGAGCCACGCTCGGAGCCGCTGTCGCCAGGACGGTGTGTGCGACGGGGGCGCAGTCGCGTGGGGAGGGTCCGCCTGCTGCGTGCTGATCGTCTTCCCTGCGCGTGCTTCCACGTCGTGCCACCCCCGAGATCTCCGTTGAGAGGGTCAACCTAGCGACCCGGACCGCGTTTGCGCCGCCACTGGCCGGGCATGGGGCGGGGGTCGCATCCAGACCGCAGAGGAGAGTGGCGTGACTGACCACCAGTCGGCAACACCCCGGGACCACACCTCCACCCCGGCCGTTGAGGCGGTGTCGCCGGTCGACCAGACCGTCAAGCGTCTGGAGAGCGGGCAGCTGCTGCGCAGCGCCGTCCCGCTCATCGCGGCCGGCCTCGGCGTCGCCGGCCTCTCCACGTCCTTCGCCACGTCCAGTGGCCTCACCGTGTTCTGGATGGGCGTCCCACTCGGCCTCGTTGGCAGTGCGTCCGCGGCCTTCGGCTACCGGGGCCGTCTCCGTGAGATCCGGAGCCCCCGACCCTCGACAGGTCGGCACTATCCGTGGCTCTTCCTCGGCTGGGTGTGCGTCTTGGCCGGACTCCTCATCCCGCCGTACGCGCTGGCCTGAACGCCAGGCCACGCCTCGCCCGAGTCACGTGCCGATCCCTACTCCCGGACCCGGCCGGTCTCGTAGCCCCACATCGCGACCTCCACCCGGTTACGGGCGCCGAGCTTGGTCATGAGGCTGCCGATGTGGGTCTTCACCGTGCTGAGGCTGATGTGCAGCTCGGCGGCGATCTCTGCGTTTGTGCGCCCCCGCGCGATGGTGAGCAGCACCTGCTCCTCGCGCTCGGTGAGCGGGTCGAGGGGCTGGGCGGGAGGAGCTGCCCGACCCGTGCCTGCGAACGTCGACAGCAGCCGGCGGGTGATGCTGGGCGAGATGAGCGAGTCACCTCGGGTGGCGGCCCGGATCGCCTCGCCGAGCAGCTCGGGTCCGGCGTCCTTCAGCAGGAAGCCGGTGGCACCGGCGGACAGCGCACCGTGCACGTACTCGTCGAGGTCGAAGGTGGTGATCACGACGACCGCGACCGGGTCCTCGACGCCCGGCCCGGCCAGCTGCCGGGTCGCCTCGACGCCGTCGAGGACGGGCATCCGGATGTCCATCAGGCACACGTCGGGACGGAGCTCGCGGGCCAGTCGCACCGCCTCCTGCCCGTCGCGCGCCTCGCCCACGACCTCGATGCCGTCCAGGGTGCCGAGGATCAGGCGCAGTCCGGTCCGCACGAGGTCCTGGTCGTCGGCGACCAGCACCCGGATGCTCACGCCGACACCTGCCGCGGCAGGGTCGCGCTGACGGCCCAGCCGCGACCGGGGCAGGGACCTGCCCGGCACGCGCCACCCAGGAGCAACGCGCGCTCCACCATCCCGGTGATCCCGAACCCGGCTTCGTGAGCGGGGTCGACCGCGCCCGGATCACCGTCGTCGCGGACGACGAGGCTGACCGTCGACCGGTCGCCGGAGACGCGCACGTCGATCAGGGTGGCGTTCCTGGCATGCCGCAGGGCATTGGTGACCGCCTCCTGGGCGATCCGGAACACGGCGGCATCGATCGCCCGCGGGAGTGCGGCCAGGTCGTCGGAGACCGTCACCTCCACCCGAGGACCGGTCGGTGAGGCCTGCGACAGCCGCTCGAGGTCGCCCACGCCGGGCTGCGGGGCGTAGTCGGCCGGTGCCTCGTCGCGCAGCACACGGACCATCGCCCGCATCTCGGCCAGCGTGCGCGACGCCTCCACCTCGATCACCTCCAGCGCCTCGAGCGCCGACGACGGGCTGGTCGCAGCAAGGGCGCGCCCGGCCTGGGCATGGATGGCGATGGCAGAGACGTGATGGGCCACCGTGTCGTGCAGCTCCCGCGCCAGCAGGACCCGCTCCTCCGACTTCGCCTGCTCGAGCCCCCGTTCCCGTGCGCCGTGCTGGGAACGCACGGCCCAGCCCAGGGCGAAGGCGGAGACCAGGACAGCGACCCCGCCGATCGCGTCGGCCACCCCGGTCCAGCTGACGACGAGCGACATGACTGCCGGGACCAGGACGATCGCCAGACCCGCCACCGCCTCCCGCCCGGATCCCCACCGGAAGAGTGAGTAGGGCAGCAGCAGGAGGTAGACCATGGTGTACATGTCGAGTGCGGGTGCGCCGGATGCGATCAGCACGATGTCGACGACCGCGGTCACGCCGAAGGCGGTCGCGACCACCGCGAGCGGGTGGGTACGTCGCCACAGCAGCAGCGGCGCCAGTCCGACCGCCAGCACCACCGACAGCCCCCGCAGCGGCAGGTCCTCACGCAGGACGCCCTCCAGCACCCCGGAGACCGTCACGACCGCCAGCAGCGCCCAGTCCCGCCGTACCCGAGCCGGTGGGGCCGACGGTCGGGGATCCTCCAGCAGGGACCGCAGTGGATTGCTCACCCCCTCAGCGTAGGGATGGAACGCCGCCGGGGGACCGGCCGAAAGTCTGATCCCGGCCCGGGCGCCCGTCCTTTCGGCCAGGTCAGGACCGGCCATCGAACCGATGTGCGCACGCCGCGACGCGGCGAGGGTTGTCGCATGATCACTGTCGAGTCACTGACCCGGAGGTACGCCGGCTTCACCGCCGTCGACGACGTCTCCTTCACCGCCCTGCCCGGTCGCGTCACCGGCTTCCTCGGCCCGAACGGCGCCGGCAAGTCCACCACGATGCGCGTGATGGTCGGCCTCACCGCCCCGACGTCCGGCACCGCGACCATCAACGGAGAGCGCTTCGCCGACCTCCCCAACCCCGGCCTCGAGGTGGGCGTCCTCCTGGACGCCTCCGCCCAGCACGCCGGTCGCACGGGACGCGAGATCCTCACGCTCGCCGCCGACACCATGGGTCTGCCCCGCCGCCGCGTCGACGAGATGCTCGAGCTCGTCAGCCTGACACCGGCGGAGGCCAGGCGCCGCGTGCGCAACTACTCCCTCGGCATGCGTCAGCGACTGGGCATCGGCACCGCGCTGCTCGGGGACCCCCGGGTGCTGATCCTCGACGAACCGGCCAACGGGCTCGACCCTGCCGGCATCCGGTGGATGCGCGACCTGCTGACGGGCTTCGCCAGCCAGGGCGGCACCGTCCTGTTGTCCTCGCACCTGCTGCACGAGATCGAGGTCATCGCCGACGACCTGGTCGTGATCGGGAACGGCAAGATCGTCGCGTCCGGCAGCAAGGACGAGCTGCTGGCCGCAGCGGGCACGCTCGTCCGGTCGACGTCACCGCGCGACCTCGTGCACGCCCTCGAGCAGGCCGGGATCCCCAGCACGCTCGCAGGGGACGGCTCGGTCCGCACGGACGCCGACTCCGCCCGGGTCGGGGCCGTGGCCCTGACGGCGGGCATCGCCCTCACCGAGCTCCGGTCCGCCGAGGGCGCCGGCCTCGAAGACATGTTCCTCTCCCTCACTGCCGACACCCAACGCGAAGGAGCTGCGGCATGACTGCCACGACCACCTCTCCCGACACCATCGGGGCCGCGCCGGCCCGACGGACCGTCCGTCCCATCCCGACCGCCCGGCTCCTCACGATCGAGCTCCGCAAGATGTTCGACACCCGCTCGGGCTTCTGGATGCTCGTCAGCATCGGTGTCCTGTCGGTCATCGCCACCGGGGCGGTCCTCGTCTTCGCCCCGGACAGCGAGATCGCCTACGGGAACTTCGCAGCGGCGATCGGCTTCCCGATGTCGGTGATCCTGCCGATGATCGCGATCCTGGGCGTCACGAGTGAGTGGAGCCAGCGCAGCGGGCTCACGACGTTCACGCTCGTGCCGAGCCGCGGCCGCGTCATCGGGGCCAAGGCGTTCGCGACCTTCGTGGTCGGGGTCGTCTCGATGGCCGTCGCGTTCGCCGTCGGTGCCGCCGGCAACCTGCTCGGGTCCACGGTCATGGGTCTCGAGACGGTCTGGGACATCTCCCTGGCAGCCGCGGCGCAGATCCTCCTCGGGAACCTGGTCGGCATGGCCATCGGCTTCACGCTCGGCGTCGTGCTGCGCAGCTCCGCGGCAGCGATCGTGGGCTACTTCGTCGTCTCCCTGGTCCTGCCGGGCATCCTGGCCCTTCTCGCCCAGGTGCGCTCGTGGTTCGCCGACCTGCAGCCGTGGATCGACTGGAACTACACGCAGGTCGCACTCTTCGAGAACGACACGGACACGGCGAGGGAATGGGCGATGCTGGCCTCGACCACCGCGATCTGGATCGCGCTGCCGCTGGTCGTCGGACTGCTCCTCCTGCGCCGCTCCGAGGTCAAGTAGTCAGACACTGGCAGGCGGTATCCGACGCTGATGTGTGGGTGCCGGCCACTGCCGTCTCGCCGTCGTCATGCCGGCCCCCTGACTCGGCCCGTGCATCGTGGTCCGACGCGTGCGAGACCAGCGTCCCGCCGGTAGGTGGCGTTCGGCCCTGTTCGAGCCACCTCCGCCCGCGGTTTGCTGAGGGTGGAGACGTCGGCCTCGTGCACCCGGACATGGAAGGGAGCTGGTCTCCGTGGACGCCGCAATCGCCATGTCGGGACTGGTGAAGGATTTCGGGCCCAGGACCCGGGCACTCGACCACCTGGACCTGGAGGTCGAGACGGGCGAGGTGCATGGATTCCTGGGGCCGAACGGTGCCGGAAAGACCACCACCATCCGCGTCCTGCTCGGGTTGCTGCGTGCCGACGAGGGACGTGCCGAGCTGCTGGGCGGTGACCCGTGGCGCGACGCGGTGGCGTTGCATCGACGGCTCGCCTACGTGCCGGGCGAGGTGAACCTGTGGCCCAACCTCACCGGTGGTGAGGTGATCGATCTGCTCGGCCATCTACGGGGAGCCCTCGATGTGTCGCGTCGGGAAGAGCTGCTCGAGCGCTTCCAGCTCGACCCGACCAAGAAGATCCGCGCCTACTCCAAGGGCAACCGACAGAAGGTCGCCCTCGTGGCGGCGTTCTGCTCGGACGTGGAGCTGTACCTGCTGGACGAGCCGACCTCCGGTCTCGACCCACTCATGGAGGCCGTCTTCCAGGACGTCGTCCAGGAGCTTCGCAACGCCGGGCGCAGCATCCTGCTGTCCAGCCACATCCTCTCCGAGGTCGAAGCACTGTGCGACCGCGTCACCATCATCCGGACGGGGCGAGCGGCCGAGAGCGGCACCTTCGAGGAGCTGCGCCACCTCACACGCACCTCGGTCGTGGTCGACACCGCGAAGCCCTTGGCGCCATTGACCCACTGGCCGGGCGTGCACGACGCCCGGGTGCAGGACTCACATGCGGAGTTCAGCGTCGACCCGGGTGAGCTCAACCACGTGCTCGAGCACCTCGTCGAGCTCCAGGTGCGGTCCATGGTCACGGCGCCCCCCACGCTGGAGGAGCTGTTCCTGCGCCATTACGACAAGGACGTGGTCCCACCGGGTGCGGGGGCGGTGGACGGGGTGGTGACGACGCGATGAGCGGCATCACCGGCACGATGCGGCTGGTGCGCCTCGCGCTGCGGCGCGACCGGATCACCCTGCCCGCCTGGATCCTCAGCATGGCGGCGTTCCTGGCAGCCACGACCGCGATGTTCGAGGCCAACTACGCGAAGCACCCCGAGCTCCTGGTGCCGGACACCCAGATCGTGGTCGAGAACCCGGGGATGCGAGTGCTGGGGCTCGTCACCGGGCCGACCATCGGCGGCTACACCCTGCACCGGGACGCACTCACCCTCGCGGTCCTCGCCGCGTTGATGAGCATCTTCGCCGTCGTCCGCCACACCCGTCAGGCCGAGGAGCTCGGCCGGGCGGAGATGCTGGGCGCCGGCGTCGTCGGTCGCTACGCATCTCTGTGCGCGGCCGTCATCGTTGCGCTCGCCGCGAACGTCGTCCTGGCCGGGCTGCTCGGGCTCGCCATGATCGTCGCCGGACAGTCCGTCACCGGTTCGCTCGTGGGCGGCACGTCCATCGCCCTGGTGGGTGTCGCGTTCACCGGCGTCGCCGCCGTGACCTCGCAGCTGGCGTCGACCACGCGCGGGGCGACCGGTCTGGCCGTCGCGGCCCTGGGAGGGTCGTTCCTGCTCGCGGCACTGGGCAACATGCTCGGCACCGTCGACTCCACCGCGCTCCGGGTGACCAGCGCCTGGCCCGCCTGGGTCTCACCGATCGGCTGGGGCCAGCAGATGCGACCCTTCGCGGACGACCTGTGGTGGCCAGCGGGTCTCTCCCTGCTCGCCCTCGCCCTGTTGTCCTGGGCCGCGGGCGTCCTCGTCGGCAGACGCGACGTCGGCCGCGGCATGTGGCCCGAGCGCAGGGGGGACGCCCATGCCCGGGCGAGCCTGCTGAGCCCGACGGGTCTGGTCTGGAGGCTGCAGCGCGGGACGTTGGTCGGCTGGGCCATCGGGATGATCGGCTTCGGTCTGGTCTTCGGTGCGCTGAGCGAGCAGATCAGCGGTCTCGAGGGAGAGGCGACGGAGTGGTACGCCGCTTTCGGCGGTGATGTGGACCTGCTCGGGGCCTACTGGGCCTCGATGATGCAGATCGCCGGCACGGCCGTGGCCGCCTACGTCGTCACCCTGCTTCTGCGTCTGCACCACGACGAGGCGCAGGGGACCCTGGAGCCGGTGCTGGGCACCGCTGTCTCCCGTCTTCGATGGCTCGCTGCATACGCCGTCAACGCCCTGGTTGGCGCCACGATGCTGGTCCTGCTGTTCGCGGTCGCGGTGGTCGTCACCGGCGGGCTGGTCCTGGGCGAACCGGCCACGATGCTGGGTGACCTTGTCGGTGCCGCACTGGTCCAGCTCCCTGCCATCGGGGTCCTCGGCTCCGCGGTGCTCGCCCTCGTGATGCTGGTGCCGCGGTGGTCGGTGGGGCTGTCGTGGGCCGTCGTGGTGGCTGCCATCTTCGTGGGGCCGATGTTCGGTCCCTCGCTGGGCCTGCCCGGTTGGCTGCTCGACCTGTCGCCGTTCACCCACGTGCCCAACGCTCCCGCCGTCGCGATCAGCGTGGAACCGGTGCTCGGGCTGCTCGTGGTCGGCGCGCTGCTCGCCGGCGCCGGGGTGGTGGCCATGCGTCATCGGGACCTCGCCCTGCCGGCTTGACGCGCGGCCCGGAGGGGCCCGGCTTTGCTTGACCTCGCTGGTGGACTCCCGTAGCCCCGGCGCGGGCCACGACGGGGTGCGGACCGGCGTGCGTTGCGCAACGCACCGCGACCCACCCGCCCACGAGACTCACCTGGCGTGATCTCCAGCACCGCCGAGCGCCACCGATCCACTTCCGGCTGCACCTATTTGTCGACTGCGTGCCGGTGCGGGACAGCGGCAGCGACCATGAGCAGCGCGAGGAACGAGTAGTAGTAGACGGCGATCCACAGCCCTCGGGGTGTGGTGACTGCCAGGTCCGCTCCCGCGAAGGACTCGACGGTCAAGGCCCAGATGGGAACGGCCGTCAGCGCCAGTACGCCTCCGGCGACTCGGCCCCAGCGGGGACCGCGCCCGGAGATCGCGTACCCCCCTGCCATGGCGTAGAGG
Source organism: Nocardioides sp. Soil777 (assembly GCF_001428425.1). Lineage (NCBI taxonomy): Bacteria > Bacillati > Actinomycetota > Actinomycetes > Propionibacteriales > Nocardioidaceae > Nocardioides > Nocardioides sp. Soil777. Next base: position 90,487 of record NZ_LMSN01000019.1, on the reverse strand, counting down.
GGTACGCCGATCGCTCCGCCACCCAGGCCGTCCTCGAAGATCCCGAGCACTCCCAGCGGGCCCTCGCTGAGCAGGACCGCCGCGAACAGCAGGGGTGAGAGGGCCAGCCAGCGCCAGTGGCGCCGGCCACCCGTGCGGCGAAGATGCTCGGCCCAACCCAGGAGCAGCCCGATCAGCAGGCCGGGAAGCAGGATGTAGCCGAAGGTGCCCGACCAGCTGACGCTCGAGTCCTGGACGATCTGCGCCATGAATCCGCGCAGGCCGGCGGCCCACGCCAACCCACACAGACCACCGAGGAGAACCAGCACCACCGGTCGACTCCGGTCACCAGTCACGCGTGTGGTTGCGTCGGATGGCCGGGTCGCGACGGTCACACGACATCCCTCGTTGGCGTGACGACGAAGGCGAGGGCGGCCGCCGCGGCGGTGTATCCGGCGAGGAGGAGGGCGCCCATGGGGGCAGAGAGGAACACATCGTCGAAGCCGTATGACGGACCGAGCTGCAACACCGAGGTGGCGGCTCCCCAGGGCATCCACCGTCCCACCTCCGGGACGAGGGGGATGACCATCTGCTCGACCGCCAGCATCCAGATCAGCACGCCGACGACGGCGGCGATCTGGTTGGGGATCAGGGCGCCGACGGCAACGCCGGCGACGCCGTACGCCGCCATGACGACGAAGCCGGCCGCGACCGTCTGCCAGAACTGCGTCGCCAGCGTCACGTTTCCGTCCTGAGAGCGGATCAGCGCGATGCCGAGCGTCAGGGTCACGGTGAGCGTCATGGTGGTGATGACGACGCTGGCAAGGGTCAGCGACAGCCCTTTGGCGACCAGGACTCGAGTGCGACGCGGCTCGCCCAGATACGTCGAGGTGATCGTCCCGTAGCGGAACTCCTGGGTGAAGGCGAGCACACCGAGCAGCGTCATCAGCACCTGGGGGGCGCCGAAACCGTTCCCCACCATGCTGGCCAGGAGGTCGGGGTCGTCGAGGGAGATCCATGCGTTCTCCTCCATGACCCCGGGCACGCTCGTGGCGACGGTGAGCGCCGCCAGCAGGAGCGTCGCGAGCACCAACAGCGCGGTCGCCCGCGTGCTGCGCATCTTGAGCAGCTCGGCGCCCAACAGCGCCTTCATGAGAGCGCACCCTCGGCCGACTTCGGACGCTCCACTGGGGGGTGGGGCTCCTGGGTCAGTCGGAAGAAGGCCTTCTCGAGGTCCGCGGTGCCTTCGAGGCCGTGCAGGACGATCCGATGCTGTGCCGCGAGCTCCCCGACCTGCTCGGGGGTCGCGTCGACGGCGAGTCCTTCGTCCGTACGACGGTGACTGATCCCCGCTGCGTCGAGGGCGGCGGCGAGCCGGTCCCGGTCCGGCGTCAGCACCATCGAGCCGACGCCCGCCTCGGCACGCAGTGCGGCAAGGCTCGAGGATCGGAGCAGCCTGCCCTGGGCCATCACGAGCACGTGGTCGGCGATCAGCTCGACCTCGCTCAGAGCATGGCTGGACAAGAGCACGGTGCGACCCTCGTCCGCAAGCCCGCGGACGTAACCACGCAGCCACCGCACTCCAGGCGGGTCGAGTCCGTTCGTCGGCTCGTCCAGGACGAGCACCCCCGGGTCGCCGAGCATCGCGGAGGCCAGCCCCAAGCGCTGGCGCATCCCCAGCGAGAAGCCTCCCACCCGTCGGCGGGCGTCCGAGGCCAATCCGGTCTCGGCCAGGACTCTTCGGGGCGCATCGTCCGGAAGCCGAGAGGCGGTCGCGAGAATGCGTAGATGGTCGAGAGCGGTGCGCCCGGGGTGGTAGCCGGACGCCTCCAGGACCGCGCCCACCTGCCGGACCGGATCCGGCAGCTCGTCGTACCGTTGACCGCCAATGGTTGCGATTCCGCTGTCCGGCGCGACGAGCCCGAGCAACATCCGCAACGCGGTGGTCTTGCCGGCGCCGTTGGGACCGAGCAGGGCCGTCACCTGGCCAGGCAACGCCACCGCGTGGACGTCATCGACGGCCCGGACCTCCCCGAAGGACTTGGTGAGGCCGTTCAGCTCGATGGCGCCTCCACCGGTGGGCACCGTGGGTGCTCTCGAACGCTTCACGTTCGGACGCTAGCCCCGCCACCTGCCCGGGGCGGCCGTTGTTTCCGTTACGGAAACAGACGCCCGTCAGGACATCGCCGACCGGGTGATCGAGTCCGTGAAATCGGTCATCAGATCGATCGCAGTCAGCAGCGCTGGGCGGTCATCACCGCTGCGTCTGTGCGCGTGGTACCAGCTGGCTGGAACGCCGATCAGCCCCACCCGTTGGAGCTCGGGAGGCAAGTTCGCGGTGAGAGCCAACGGCACCACGGTCACCTCGCGTCCATGCAGGATGCGCTGGGCGACGTGCGCGGTGTTCGAGGCACTGATCGGAACCAATGTTGCCTCCTCGAGCGGCCGGACGTCCGACAGGATGAACGGCTGCATGTACTCGTCGGGCAGGTCAGGGTCGTAGACCATCGGCAGCCGTGCGAACTCGTGCACCTCCACGGCGCGCTTGAAGGCCAGCGGATGCGTTGCGCCGACCAGTCCGACGCGATGGATCTCCGAGAGCCGGGTCGAGGTGACGTCAGGACTGGGGGAGGGCCCGAAGGTGAGGACCACGTCGACGTCACCCGCGAGAAGGGCTGGGGTCAGCTCCGGGAACGGCGTTCGCACCGATTCGATGCCCACGTCGGGGTGAGCGTGCTGCAGCGCCAGCTCGAGCGTCGCCAGCGCTTGCGGCATCAGTGGCGCCACGACGCCGACGCCGGCGGGTACTGCAAAGCGAAGCGTTTCGACGGGCGCGCCCGTCGCCGCGGTCTTCGCGACCTGGGCGGCGTGCACCAGCTGCGGGGCGAACTGCACGAAACGCCGACCGGCAGGCGTGAGGCCCGCGTAGCCAGCAGTGTCGCGTTCGATCAGCGGGACGCCCACCGCGGCCTCGAGCCTCTGGATGCGCTTCGTCAACGCGGACGTCGAGACCCCGAGCCTCTCGGCGGCGTGCCCGAAGTGCCGCGACTCCGTGACGGCGATGAAGCTCTCGACAGCAGTGAGGTCGAGATCCATGCCGACGATCGTCCCATTGGGCTCATTCGGCGTCTACGAAGGTGCCCGCGTCCAGCCTCACCAGCACCGGGCACTGGGCATGCTGCCGCCGGTCATCCGTCTCCCAGTGTGAAGAGCGTGAGCTGCATCCCGTCGGGCGCGGCCATGCGGGCATTTCGATCACCCCAAGGCGTGTCGACGGCGTCGGCGACAGGCGTGGCTCCGGCCCTGACGAGGCTCGCGGCCGTGACGTCCGCGTCCGCCACCTGGAGCGCGAACCGGACCTTGCCGGAGACTCGCCTACCGACCTCGAGGTCGTCGACCATCGCGGCCTGCGCTTCGTCGAAGAGCTCCAGCGTCGCGCGGCCGGCATCGAGCAGCAGCACCCGTCCCTGCTCGCTGCTCCAGTCGGCGACCTGCGGCAGGCCGAGCCCGTCGCGGTAGAGCTTCACGGCGGCGTCGAAGTCATCGACGGTGAGGGTGATCCGGAACTCCTGGACATCGTTCATGCAACGATCCTCCGCCTCCGGCGCCCGTGAGCGTCGGCGAATTACACGATTGATCTTCACTCATCGGCGTGGCGGGCTTGACTAACGGGCCATACGATCGCTCATTGTGCAACAACAGCCTCATGGGTCACAGCCGTCACAGCGCCCCCGCGCGGCGCTGCGAGCGCTGCCGCGCGTCGTACGCCGAGCCGGGCGTGCGACCAAGCTGGTCACCGGCGTGCTCGCGCTCCTCCTGCTCGTCATGCCCACCACCGTCGGCAGGGTCAGCCTGGCCACGTCGACCTACCTGTGCTCCGGGTACGCCGAGTGCCAGGCGGCCGGATACGGGCATGCCGGCTACCGCCAGGCCTCGTCCACGGCGTACTGGCGCATGTATGCCGGCCACAACTGCACCAACTACGTGGCCTACCGGCTGATCCAGTCCGGGATGCCGAACGTCCGGCCCTGGGACGGCAGCGGCAACGCCTCGAACTGGGGCGTGGCGATGGCGAGCATCACCGACCAGATCCCCACTGTCGGATCCGTCGCCTGGTACAAGCCACACGCGACTCCGGCAGGTGCCAACGGCCACGTCGCCATCGTGGAACAGGTCGTCTCCGACACCGAGATCATCGTCTCCGAGGACTACTGGGGCGGTGACTTCCACTGGCGGCGCGTCACCAAGTCCGGCGGGGGCTGGCCCACGGGGTTCATCCACTTCAACGACCGCGTGGTCGAGCCGACGACAGCTCCTGCCATCGTCGGGTCTGCTGCGGTCGGTGCTCCGCTGGAGGTGGCCGCTGGCGCGTGGACGCCCACACCCACCAGCGTCACCGTTCGTTGGCTCGCCGACGGTGCCGCCATCCCGGGCGCCACCGCATCCGGTTACGTGCCCACGCCCAGTGTGAAGGGCAAGACCCTCACCGCCGAGGTGACGGCGGAGCTGAGTGGCTACACCGCCGGCAGAGCAGTCCTCGCCACCGCCCCCGTTGCGCCCGGGGCGTTCCAGCCCACGGCACTGCCGACGATCCAAGGCGTTCCGGAGGTCGGTCAGACGTTGAACCTCACGCCCTCGTCGTGGTCGCCGCAACCCGCGAAGGTCACGACGCAGTGGTACGCCGACGGGATCGCTCTTCCCGGGGCCACCGGGGCGTCCCTCGTCCTCACCCGGGACCACATCAAGAAGACGATCAGCGCACGCACCACCGCACGCGCGAGCGGATACAGGAAGTCGACCTCGACCGCGCCGGAGACCACCCCCGTTCTCGCCAAGCCCGTCGCGATCACCAGTCCGTCCAGCGTGCAGGGCACGCCCAAGGTAGGCGGCCGACTCGTCGTCCGGGCCGGGAGCGTCCGGCCCACTGACGCGTCGGCCTCCTACGCCTGGCTCCGGGATGGCCGACGCATCGCCAAGGCCACGAATCCCACCTACACGGTCCGGCGCGCGGACCTCGGCCGCAACCTGTCCGTCCTGGTCACGCTGACTCGGCGCCACTACCGCAGCACCACGGAATCCGTTGCCGTCTCAGCGCCCGTCACGACCGTTCCCGAGGTCAAGGTGCGTCCCGACGCTACGCGGAAACGCGTCGCTGTCGACGTTCGCGTACGCGCTCCCGGAGCGTCGAGGCCGGATGGAGCGATGACGGTCAGCGTGGGAGGACGCACGGTCGAGGTCCAGCTCTTCAGGGGGAAGGCGCGGGTCGTCGTACGCGGCGTCCGACCAGGCACGCAGCCGGTCGTGGCGCGCTATGCGGGGACCGATGTCGTGCGACCGGCTGTCGCGCGTTCGAGAGTCAGGGTGCCGGCGCGCAGCTAGTGGTGATGCCCAGGCAGGTGGGCGAGGCGCGCGCCCTGTTGGCACCTCCGCGCAGGATGGAGGCATGAAGTCAGTGATCGTCGCCCTTGCCGGAGTCCTGGCTGCGGTCACCACAGCCTGCTCCGCAGACACTGCCGCGTCCGGAGACCTCGGGCCTGCGACAGGTGCGGGCGACCGGGGCTGGCCGTTCGCGGTGGAGGAGGTCGACCAGTTCGATGAGCCCTGGGCGATGGCGTTCCTGCCGGGCAGCGGCGACCTGCTCGTCACCGAGCGCAGCGGCACCCTGCACCTGCGTCACGCCGACAGCGGCGAGCGGGTCGAGGTCGAAGGCACGCCGGAGGTGGTCGACGCCGGCCAGGGCGGGCTCGGCGACGTACTGCCGGGGCCGACGTACGCCGAGGACGGGTTGGTCTACCTGAGCTGGGCCGAGGCGGGCGACGGGGGAGTAGGTGCCGCAGTGGGCCGTGCCCGCCTCGAGACGAGCGGTGACGAGGCGAGCCTGGAGGACCTCGAGGTCATCTGGAGGCAGACGCCCAAGACGGACGGTGAGGGTCACTTCAGCCATCGGCTCGCGTTCTCGCCCGACGGGGAGAACCTCTTCGTGTCCTCCGGCGACCGGCAGCTCGGGGACCCGGCCCAGGACACCACCAACACACTGGGCACGATCGTGCGCCTGACTCCCGGGGGCGAGCCGGCTCCGGGCAACCCCATGGCGGACGAGTCGGGAGCCACGGCAGAGATCTGGAGCTGGGGCCACCGCAACCCGCTGGGCCTCGAGTTCGCCCCCGACGGGACGCTCTGGTCCTCGGAGATGGGCCCCGAGGGCGGTGACGAGCTCAACCTCATCGAGGCCGGTGCCAACTACGGGTGGCCGGAGGTCTCCGACGGCAGCGACTACGGCGGTGGCGAGATCCCCGACCACGCGGACGGTGACGGGTACGCCGCGCCAGAGAGGTCATGGACCCCGAGCATCTCGCCGGGAAGCCTGCTCATCTACGGCGGTGACCTCTTCGAGGACTGGCAGGGCGACGCGTTCCTCGGAGCCCTCTCGGGCGAGGCGCTGGTCCGCGTCGATCTCGACGGCAAGGCCGCAGGCGAGGCTGAGGTCTTCGACATGGGCCAACGGATCCGGGCGGTCGAAGAGGGACCCGACGGTGCGATCTGGCTCCTGGAGGACGAGGGCGCCGGGCGGCTGCTGCGCCTCACGCCGTCCTCCGCGGAGTCCTCCTGACGTAGGTCACCGGTCACGACCACCACAGGATCAAGCGCCGGGCCCGACGGCGTCGCGTGGCTCGAACACGACCACGGCGGTCTCGGTTGGTCGCAGTGCGGCGTAGGCGTCGAGGTTGTCGTCGATCTCGGCCCAGCGGGACCACAACCGCTCTCGCTCCTCTCCTTGAGCACGATGCGCACGGACCTGTCGTGATCCGTCGCGGGTCTGGGCGATCGCCTCGGGATGATCCTGCAGGTTCAGCCACCAGGCGGGTTCGCCGGCACCCCACCCGTTCATCGCCATCGTGACCAGGTTGCGGTCGTCCTCGAAGTAGCCGACGACGACCTGCCGGGGCCTCCCGGTCCGTCGGCCCGTCGTGGTGAGCCGCATCGCCCCCCAGCGGCACGGTCCTGGTCGCCACAGACCCAACCGGCCGCGGGTCACGCGCAGCAGCGTGCGATGGCCATGCCAGAAGACCACCATGAACCAGCGCGGGGGCAGCCCCGCCCGCCGACTCCGCGTCGCCGCCGCCCTCGAATCACGCTCCTTGGACACAGTCACAGCATGACCCTCGAGTGCGAGCCCGACCAGGGTCGGAGGTCCGGAGGTCGAGGACCCTCCGCACCCAGCCCAGGTTGTCGGCGCAGCGGTGCACATCGAGCAAACGCCTGGGGACCGCTCGCGCGCTGCGGGTCGCCCCGGTGACGCCGGCCGATCCGATGTCGACGGGCGCAATCCACGGGCCACCGACGTGCGTCATGGCGCCGCGTCAGGCCGCCCACTTGCAACGCCGCGTCACCCACGCTGAAACCTGATGGTGCAGAAGTCGCTATCGAGAGGCCGCCGAGTCGGCACAGCTGTGGGGAGTTCCTAGAGAGGCGGAGACCGTCTTCGGTCGACGGAGACGAATCCGCTCCCGCGCCAGTCCGGCGGTGGTCCACACTGAGCGTCATGACCAGTGCGTACCGCTCGCCCGCCGGTGCCGAGCGGGTGCGCGACTGGTGCTCCGCCGTCCTCGCGAGGTGGGAGGTTCCGCACGCCACACATGAGGTGCACACCTCCTGCGGGCCGACTCATGTCGTCGCACTCGGGACGGGGGACGGCATCTGCATCTATCTGCCCGGCACGAACTTCAACGCCGCGAGCAGCACGACGGTACTCGGTCACCTCGCTGCCAACTGCCGGGTCTACGCCGCAGACCTGACCGGCCAGCCGGGCCTGAGTGCGGCCGAGCGGCCGCATCCAGAACTGTCCGGCTACGCCGCGTGGGTGAAGGATCTGATCGCTTGGGTCAGGGAGCGCCACGCACGCGGAAGCATCGTGCTCGCTGGCCACTCGCGCGGTGCAGCGGTGGCCCTGTCGGCAGATCCGGACAGCGTGCAGGGCCTGATGCTGCTGGCTCCCGCGGGACTGACCGAGGTGCGCGCGTCCATCCCGATGCTGCGGGCAACCCTGCCGTGGCTCGTCCGGCGCAACAGTGCCGGAGCGAGGCGGTTGCTCGAGTACATGTCAGGCCCCGCACGCACGACCGAGGACGACGTGGTCGAGTGGATGACCCTCGTGGCTCGGACGTGTCGCACGACCGGCGCTCCCGGACCACTCCCGGACAACACCCTGCTCGGGTGGAAGGGCCGCCAGGTGCTGGTCGCTGTGGGCGAGCACGATGTGTTCTTCCCCATCACCAAGCTCCGTGAGCCGTGTCGATCAAAGCTCGGGCGGGAGCCGTTGGTGATACCGGGCGCCGGGCACCTCTTGCTCGACGAGGAGCCCGTCCTCGTGACGGAGCTGATCACGAGCCTGCTCTGACTTCGGCCCGCTGTGCCAGACAGGCAGGGCGCTCACCGGGAACCCCCAGAGGCGCGCGTCCGCACGGTCGAGGACGCACCCGCCACGCGGGGCCGTGTCGCAGGACAGGACAGGACCGGGACCAACCCGATCTCGGCCGGCCGGGCAGGAACGCACTCAACGTCGTGGCTCGGGTAGTGCGTGGATCAGCCGATCGAGCTCGTCGTCGGTGTTGTAGTAGTGGACCGAGGCGCGGACGAGGTCGGGGAGCTTCCGGTGTGACAGGTCGAGACGTGCGTACTCGACCAGGGAGACGCTCACGTTGATACCTTGCTCGGCCAGTCTTTGCTGCACGTCTTGAGACGCAACGCCATCCAGAGTGAACGTGACGATGCCGCACTGACGTTGCCCTTGGTCGTGGACGGTGACGCCATCGACGTCCCGCAGCATGTTCCGGAGGCGTTCGGCCAGTGCCGTGACCCGTTCCTCGATGGCGTCGATGCCCCAGGACAGTGCGTAGTCGACGGCGATACCCAGTCCGATCTTGGCCGCGTAGTTGGTCTCCCAGTTCTCGAAGCGACGGGCGTCGGGACGGATCTCGTAGGCGTCCGGGGCCGTCCACCTGGCGGCGTGCAGGTCGAGGAAGGGTGGTTCGAGCTGGTCGATCATGGCTCGCCGCACGTAGAGGAATCCCGTGCCGCGGGGGCCGCGCAGGTACTTGCGGCCGGTCGCGGAGAGGAAGTCGCAGTCGATATCGGTGACGTCGATCGGCAGCTGACCCACCGACTGGCAGGCGTCGAGGAGGTAGGGAACTCCTGCCTCGCGTGTTGCGACGCCGATCTCCCGGGCAGGGTTGACCAGCCCACCTTGGGTGGGCACGTGTGTGATCGCCACCAGCTTCACCGGGTGGTCTCCGGTGTCGAGGCGGCGCCTGAGGTCATCAATGGAGACCTGTCCGCTCTCGTCGTCGTCGACGATCTCGATGACGGCTCCCGTGCGTCGCGCGACCTGGAGGAACGCGACGACGTTGCTGGAGTACTCCGCACGAGCGGTGAGGATACGGTCGCCCGGGCTGAAGCGGAGTCCGTAGAAGGCCATGTCCCAGGCCCTGGTGGCGTTCTCGATGACCGCGACCTCGTCGGTCTGGCACCCGATCAGCCGGGCGATCGCCCGGTAGGTGTTCTCCACGCGGTCGTGGGCCTCGGCCGCTGCTTCGTAGCCGCCGATCGCCGCCTCGCGCTGCAGGTGGTCGATGACAGCGCTGGTCACGCAGGTGGGTGGGAGCGCGGCACCGGCGTTGTTGAGGTGAGCGACGTTCCGGGTGCCCGGCGTCTCACGGCGGGCTCGCTCCACGTCGAGCGTCGACACAGTCATGACAGTTCCTCGAGTCGGGTGAAGAGTCGGTCGAAATCCCACGCGTAGGTGGTGTTGGTCATGGCGACCATCGCCAGGCGACGTTCGGGGTAGATGCGCATGGCGTTCCAGTAGCCGCAGCCGGTGCCGTAGTGCTCGACGAAACCGGGGGTTCGGTGCGCATCGGCTGGCTTCCGGAACCAGCCGATGCCGTGGTCGAACCGCTTCCCGGGAGAAGCGATGGTGCGCATGGCGTCGATGTCGTCGTGGCTGAGGATGCGTTCGGGGTCATGGGGTTGGGCGGCGTGGACGGCGGCCAGCCTCACGGCGTCGGTGACGGTGCCGACCAGGCCACCGAAGGCTGCTCCATTGATGAGGAACGGGTTGAGTGCGGAGTGGCCAGCGATCCTGTGTCCCACGAGCCCGCGCGGGAGTGCAGCTCGTAGGAGAGGTACGACGGGGCGCGGGACGCGGACGTAGCCCACGGACCTCGAGGCGTCCGGCAGGTAGTCGTAGCTCGTGGTGGTCATCGACAGCGGTTGGAGCACCTGGTGGCGGACGTTGTCCTCGACGCTGTGTCCGCTCGCGGCGGCGATGACTTCGCCGGCCAGGAGGTATCCGATGTTGGAGTAGCTCGCCTGGTGGCCGACGGCACGCACGGGGGTTCCGTGCTCGGCGATGATCCTGCCGATCACCGTGGCGTCTGCAGGTTCGTGCTCGAGTCGCACCCACCGCACCGGAACCGGGTTGCTGAGTCCCGCGGTGTGGGTGAGCAGGTGGCGTGTCGTCGGGTGACCGTGCTTCGGGTGTGGCCGGTAGTCGGGAAGGTAGTGGCCGATAGGGGCATCGAGGTCCAGGACACCGCTCCGGTGCAACCGCACGGCCGTGGTGGCTGTGGCGATCTTTGTCATGGAGAACCATGGGTACTGGTCGTCGACGGATGCGGGTCTGCGGTCTGCGAGGTCGGCGTACCCGACGGCGCCGGTGTAGAGGAGCGCGTCGGGAGTGGCTACGGCGACGGTCAGCCCGGGGATCCGGTGTGCGGTGGCGACCTCCTCCATGAGGTCGCGCGCGCGGTCGTCGCTGCCGGCTCCTGGGCCTGGCCCGCTGGTGGAGTGGCCGTTGGTGGTGTTCATGACAGTGCCTTGCCGGGGGAGTGCTGCAGGACCGGGGTGTGGGAGGCGCCCGTCTCGACCGTGTCGAGCTCCTGCCGGTCGTCGCGACCGAGCCGTCGTCGCGTCGCCAGGGCCACGGCGGCGGTGAGCACGATGACCGCCAGGAGGCCGGCCAGCTTGCGTCCATCGCCCTCGACAAGTGCCGCGATCACGCCCTCGTCGTTGTTGCTGCGGTTGAAGACGCTGTGGAGCACGGCGACAGCGAGGATGCTGTCGCGGGTGCCGCGCAGGTACACGCCGAGCATGAGTCGGACGACCGCGCAGACAAGGAGAAGCGTGACGAGTGCACCGGTGACGGAGGCGATGGTGAAGTCGCCGATGAAGTGGAGCGGCAGGTGGACCAGGGCGAACGGCACGGCCGTCAGGAGTGCGGCCCTGACCAGACCGAATCGGCGCTCCAACCGGGTCTGGACCACACCTGACCACGCGGTCTCCTCCCACAGGTTGATCAGCAGGAGGTTGACCAGCAGCCCCAGCACCTGGGCGACGACCAGGGGAGCGACGTCGACGGACCGGAGATCGTCGCCGAGGCAGACGGCGAACAGCAGCGTGAGAGCGGGAAGGGCGGCCAGGACCAGGATGGTCCAGCCGACCCCGATGCGCCAGGCGAACATACGCCGGCGCAGCCTGCCCAGGCCGGGACGACCTTCGACAGCCCAGGTGACCCACAGTGCGGCGGGCAGGAGAGCGGTGAAGACCAGCAGCACGGAGGCAGTGCGCTCGGTGTCGACGCCGTCGACCTGGGGCATCCAGCCGCCCGGGATCACGCCGTGGCCGGCCAGGATGGGGAGTGCCATGACCGGGTAGCCAATGGTGAAGGCGATGAGCAGGAACGCCGAGATGGGGTGGCGGGTCGTCCAGGCCCGCACCCGGGCGGGCCGCGGGGGCCGGTCTGCGTGCCGATCTTGCGGGTCGACGAGTGGATGATCGTGCTTCTCGAGGGTGTACATGGCTGTGCCTTCTTGGGCTTCGGCCTGCCGGAGGATCCGGTCAGGCGCGGTTCGCGTCCTGGCTGTGCAGGAAGTCGATGTAGAGGCGGACTTGCTGCTCTTCGGCAGCGCTGAGCGGCGCGCCCGTGTAGGCCAGCACCGACGTGTCAGTGCGGTCGTGGTCTGACGAGTCCTGGTCGAGCGCGACCCGGTAGGGGCGCGGGTCCAGCCCCGCGCTCTCACGAAGGATGCTGTCGAGGTGCTGCAGCACCAGGCGCTCGCGGATCGTGTCCGGGACGAACCTGGCCCTCAAGGTGTGCATGGCCGCGAGGAACGGCTCGGTGGCACGGTCGTGGGCCGCCTCCCCGTCGGGGGTGAGCCCGACGCGGTGCGAGCGACCGTCGGCCGGGTTCGCCGAGCGAGTGATGTGTCCCCGAGCCTGCAACCGCTTGAGGTGGGCCGACACGGTCGTGGGCCGCTGGCCGGTCCAGCGCCGGATCTGCGTCGGTGTGGCTGGTCCGAAGCGACGCAGCAGCGAGTACATGCCGTAGTCGTCGCCATTCAGGTCGGTCTCCTCGAGGATCCCATCGAGCAGTCCCGACGTCAGGCTGTTCAGGAGCCAGACGTCGAAGAGGAGGGACATGGGGCCGTCGGAGGCTGGTGGCTGGGTCACGGCATGATGATACGTCCATGCAGTAGAATAGTGCAAGCACGCATTAAATGTTTGGTGTCTCACCGAGTGCCGCGCATGGACTGAACGCCCGGATCTGCAGCGATCGGGCCGTGCGTCCCGCCCGCCGCGACCGCGACTGCGAACGTTCGAAGCAGCCGCGGTCTGCGCGCCGCCTGTGCGGCGATCCGGATGACTGAGGATGGCGCTTGCCACTTGCACTTCAATCCACGGCAGTGGACGGCAAACACCCGCCGCCCGACCCGGAGGTCAATCCCACAGCGTTTCCGCAGGTGAAGGCGGTTCGTTATGAAGGACCGAGGCGCACCAGGCGCCCGGGGCCAGCCGTCGTCCGCCCGGGCAGGATGCAGACGTGGCCGCGATCGCTGCAGCATTTATCCCGAAGGGTGTGCAAGCACGAGCGCAGGTGGTGGTTTCCTACGGGTCTGAGTCCCGTCTCGGGCACTACTCATGTGAGGCGACGACATGGCATCCATTGATTTGCCGGGTGACGCCGGTCTGTCGGCTTTCGAACCCGAGCGCTTGTTCTGCACTGCTGGCGACTGTCTGGATCCAGCCCTCGTCATAGGTCGCGCCACGTTCGAGGTCAGTCCAATGGTCCGAGCGCCGGAATGCGAGCGACGGCACACCTTCACCCTTCCGCTCTGCGGTCAGCATGCGCACCTGTTGCGGATGGACAACACCCTCGTCGAGTTCGACAGTGGAGCACTGAGGCGAGAAGACGCGTAGCCACCATCTGGCGTCGGTGCCCTCCCAATATGAGGTACTGGGCGGCGCCCGACTCGCAGACGTACGGCGAGGATGGTCTAGCATCCAGCCCGCCGGTCCGTCGCGTCAGCATTCCCCCGTGTGTGCCGCGGCGGACCGGTCTCATACCTTCACCGCCCCGACAGCGCCGACGTCCGGCGCCGGTGGTGACGGCACGCGGCTGGCTGTCTGCCGTCGGGACCTTGAACTTCTTCAGCGTGCCGCTCGCGGCGGCCGACCTGCATCCCCCCATCGTCGGCACCTTCCGAGGGTCAGCCACAGGGCTTGCTGCCGGTGGGGACCGACGGCGCCGCGGGGTCTGCGCACACGCGGCGCCGCCGGGGCTATCCGGTGCGACGTGAGTCGCCGTAGTCCTCGACGAGACGACCCTTCTCGAGGATCCGACGGACCAGTCGCCCGCCTGCGATGCGGATGTCCTGGTTGAGCCGGTGCGGCGTCGCGACCTGCATCCGCGAGGCCGCGTCGACCGCCGCGGCGATCGTCACCACCTGCTGCTCGAGCTCCGCCACGCGCCTCTCGAGGTCGCGCTCGCGCAGCTCCGACGCTGCGTCACGTCCGTGTCCGTCCTGATCCTTCACGTGCGTCCTCCGTGTCTACTGTGTCGTCCGTCCGCCCCATGACCCGCACGTCGCCCTCGGATGATGCGAGTCCGCTGTCGACGGGCGAGCCTGCCCGCGCGCACGAGGCACCCACCCCCGGGCGCGCCCGGGACAAGAACTGGCGTCATGCGCCCGGTCGGCGCTGGTCATAGACTCGTGAGGGTCTACCCGAGGGACCGCAGGTCCTGCTTCCCGGCGGGAAGGAGGACTCTGTGGCGAGTGAGCCCGTGCCGGACGGTGACCAGCCGTACGACGAGCGCGTCGTGGTCGACCTCCTCCCCGTGCTGCGGCGCGTCGTCGGGGCCCGGATCAAGGACCCCCACACCGTGGACGACCTGGTCCAGGAGACGCTGGCCAGGCTGATGTCCACCTCCAGGCGCATCGATCCCGACAAGCTGCACCACTACGCGGCGGTCACAGCGCGACACGTCGTGGCGTCGTACGCCGAGCGGAACGACCGGGCGCGCAAGCGCGCCCACCTCCTCGCCGAGGCCGAGGACGTGGAGCCGCCCACCGACGGTCTGCTGCGGCAGGAGGACGGCGAGTTCGTCAGCGCTGCGCTGGCTCAGCTGTCCGCCGCCGACCGGGACCTCCTGGTGGCCCACGAGGTCCACGGCGCGGACACCAGCACGATGGCAGCCGAGCGGGGCTCCACGCCCGGCGCGGTCGCGGCCAGGCTGAGCCGAGCCCGTGCCAGCCTCCGGGTGGAGTACCTCCTGGTCGCCGAGGGCGCCGTGCCGCCGACCGATCGCTGCCGGCCGGTGCTGCGGGCGCTGTCGAGCGGTGGCCGGCGGCGTCAGCGGGAGCTGGACGTCAACGGCCATCTCCTCGCGTGCACGACGTGCGCCCAGCTCGCCGACCGGCTCTTCGAGCGCCGCGGGCGCCCCGCCGAGGAGGACGGCGTCGTGCGGGTGCAGGTGTCCCGGGACGCCGACGTGGTGACGGCCAGGCAGCAGGGTCGCGAGGCCGCGGCCCGCGCCGGCTTCTCGCTGTCCGACCAGACGCTCATCGCCACCGCGATCTCCGAGATCAGCCGCAACATCGTCAAGTTCGCCGAGCGGGGTGAGGTCACGGTCTCGCTGGTGTCGGAGGACGGACGCCAAGGCATCAGTGTGGTGGCCCGCGACGTGGGGCCGGGGATCGCGAACCCTGAGGAAGCGTTGCGGGACGGCTACAGCACCTACCACGGGCTCGGCCTCGGCCTCCCCGGCGCGAGGCGCCTCATGGACACGTTCCTCCTGAGGTCGGTCCCCGGCGAGGGGACCACCGTGACGATGGAGAAGTGGTTGCCGTGAACCGATCAGCACCTACCAGCGAGCAGCACGAGAGAGGCCCAGACATGACCGACTCCAGCACTCCGGCCACCGCCAACCCCGCACACAGCGACGACAAGCTGCTCCCCGAGCTGGTCGCTCACCTGCGCGACAACCGGACCGAGCTGCGGCAGCAGTGGGCCGAGCGGATCACCCAGGCCCACCTGCTGTCCTCCATGACCGACCAGGAGGTGTTCTCCGAGGCGACCTCGGTGTACGACAACTACGTCGAGGTGCTCGAGACAGGCAGCGTCGAGGCGCTCCGGGACTATGCACGCGACCTCTCCGAGCGGATCATCCCGCGCGGCGTCGAGACGCACGAGGTGATCGGGATCGTCCTGCTGCTGAGGGACGTGCTGGCTCGGTCGCTCTTCGAGAAGTACCGCGACGACTTCGAGCTCCTCACCCACGTGCTCGACGCCTACGAGCCCGCGGCCAACCGGATCGCCAACACGGTCGCCGTCAGCTTCGTCGAGCAGCGCGAACGGGTCATCCGCGCGCAGCAGGACGCGCTGCTGGAGCTGTCGACCCCGGTGCTGCAGGTGCGCGAGCGGCTGCTGATCCTGCCCATCATCGGCGTGCTCGACCAGGACCGGGCCCAGCAGCTCACCGACCAATTGCTGCACGGGATCCGGGCGCACCGGGCGAAGCTGGTGGTCATCGACGTGACCGGGGTGCCGGACATGGACGAGACGGTGGCCAACTCCCTCGTCGACACCGTGACGGCATCCCGCCTCATGGGAGCGGACGTCATCATCACCGGCCTGTCCTCCGAGATCGCCCAGACCCTCGTCACCATCGGGGTCGACCTGAGCAAGATGCACACCGTCGGCGACCTGCAGGGCGGGATCGAGGAAGCGGAACGCCAGCTCGGGTTCCGGGTCACGAAGGTGCCCGATGCCGACTGACGCCCGCGCCGCACCGCGCCCGCCTCTCCCCGCCTCGATCCTGTCGCAGGGGCCGAACCTGATCGTCTCGATCCATGCCGCCCTCGACGACGAACAGCTCGTCCGGCTGCAGCGTGAGCTCCTCGAGCGGGTGGGACGGGACCGGTCACGGGGGATCCTCATCGACGTCGCGGCACTGGACGTCCTCGACTCCTTTGCCGCGAGGACGCTGACCGATCTCGCCTACATGGCCCAGCTGCGCGGCGCCCGGACCGTCGTGGTCGGCATCGCCCCGGAGGTCGCGATGACGCTGGTCCGCCTCGGTGTGCGCTTCCCGCTGATGCAGACCGCACTGGACCTCGAGGAGGGTCTGACGTGGCTGGGGACGTGACGGACCCACTGGAGCGCTTCCGCCTCGACTACGCGCCCCTGCTCCTGCGCCACCTCGCACGGCGGGACGAGTCAGGGCTACAGGCGGCCTACCAGCTCGGGCGCCGGGCAATGCAGGAGTCGGTCGGTCTCCTCGACGTCGTACGGGTGCACAACGACCTGTTCCTCGAGGTCCTCGCGACCGTCCGCCACCTCGACGAGGTTCTCGACCTGACGGAGACCGCGTCCACCCTTCTCATCGATCTCGTGGCGTCGTTCGAGGTGGCCCAGCGCGGCTTCATGGACGCACGACGTGGTGCCCAGCCTGAATAGGCGGGCGGACGCCTGACCGGATTGGCAGGCCGGTTCGTCCATCTGGTCGACACTCACCACCCGACGCCGTGGCTTGGGTCACCCGTGCGCAGAAGCCGGGCGACGTCGCACCCCCCAGGCATGCGCATACAGCCCCATGTGTCCGTGACCCGGGACAGGCGGGCGCATGACGCGAAGATCTTGAGGGCTGGTGCGCGCGATGAGGGATCGGACGGTCGCCTCGGGGCCACTCGGTGCCAGTGGGCAGCATCATGCGGAGGGCCGGGCGGGGTCATGGGGGTGTGGTCCTCACCAGGAGGACTTCGCGTCATACATCCCCGTGGAGACGGTCCCATCCCTGCTTGCCCTTTCCCAGCGTCGTCTTCCTGCGACAGTCCATCGGCGTCCTCGTGGCGTCCTCGTGCGCGTCCTCACCTCAAGGCGGTCTGCATGCTCCGCATCACGCTCATCAACGACAACGAGATCGTCAGGCGAGGTGTCGTCGCGATGCTGAGCCGCTACCACGCCCAGGTCGGGTTTGCCGAGCACGCCGATCCGGTCGGCCCCCAGGTGGACATCGCCCTCGTCGACACCTTCGCACCCGGCCTCGGCAACGGTCCGAACCTCGCGCGGCTCATCGCCGACCCACGCATCCGTCGAACTGTCGTCTACACCTGGAACTTCCAGCCCTGGCTGGCGCGAGACGTCATCGAGCAGGGCGCCTCGGGGTGCCTCTCCAAGAGTCTGACCGCGGCCCAGCTCGTCACCGCGCTCCAACAGGTGCACGGAGGCACGACCGTGGTGTCCCCGTCGACCAGGACCAACAAGGTCGTCGGCAGCGACTGGCCGGGTCGGGCCGAAGGGCTCACGGCCCGGGAGGCTGAGGTGCTCTCACTCATCACCGCGGGTCTCAGCAACGCGGACATCGCCACACGCCTGTCTCTGTCACCGAACTCGATCAAGTCCTACGTCCGGTCCGGCTATCGCAAGATCGACGTGATGACCCGCTCCCAGGCAGTCCTCTGGGGCATATCCCACGGCATGGGCACCGCGCAGCCCGAGCCGGCACGAGCGCATGTGGGATCCCGGTCCGACGCGCACCAGGTGGGCGTCGAACCGAAGGCGGCGGCCGGGCGGCCGCCCGCACCCGACATGCCGCTGAGCAGAACCCGTGCCGTACCGGGAGCACGCAGGGCCTGACATGGTCACCACCGTGATGCTCGTCGAGGACCACCGCGTCATGCGTCAGGCACTGACCTACGTCCTCAGCAAGGAACCCGACCTCCTGCTCGTCGCCACGGCCGCCGACGCAGACGAGGCGTTGGCAGCAGGCGTACGAACGAACCCCCAGGTAGTCATCATGGACATCAGACTGCCCGGGCGCGACGGAGTCGACGCCACCCGCGAGCTGTGCCGCGAGCTGACTGACGTGCGTGTCGTCATCCTGAGCGTCACCTGCACTCGGGAGCTCATCGATTCGGCGTTCGCCGCCGGGGCCTGCGGCTATCTGGTGAAGAACGGCTCTCACCGACAGCTCATCGACGCGATCCACCTGGCCGCCGATGGGGGCTGCCCTGTCACCGACTCGGCGCGGAGGCTCCTCGCGAAGTGACGTGGCCGCGGCTGCCACTCGGGTCCTGGCGGAAGATCAAGACCGTCCGGCGCCGGTGGCGGACTCGATCAGCACGGGCAACCCGGCCACGGCAAACGCACGCGGCGCATGCTCCCTACCGTGCCGCCGGGATGGTGGCGTGGACCGACCACTCGTAGTGCCTGCGGTGCCTGGTGACGGCGGCCAGGACCAGGCGCGAGGGGTGAAGCTGCGTGTGCAGCACGCGGAACTCGCGGGTGAGCTCCTGTACCTCGTGCGCTGGGGCGGATCGATTGACGTACCCCAGGCTCACGTGGGGCCAGAACTCGTGGTGGTGGACGATCTCCTGGTGCGGCCCGAGTGCGGCTTCGCTGGCGGAGCGGACCACGTGCTGGAGCCTGCGCAGGTCGTGCAGCGGTTCTGCCGCGAGCACGAGGGCGCTGTCCATGGACACCAGTGGTCCCAGATCCAGCACCGGCACGTCGGCCGCCGCCAGCTGGCTGTCGACTCCTCGGATGGCGTGCTCAACGACCGGGGCGGGCACCTGATCCAGGAACCCCAGGTCGCAGAGAGTCAGGTGCGTCCATTCGAGCGGCACGGGGTCCAGCCAGTGGGCGCCTCGGACGGCCTGGAGCACGTCCTCGCCGACAGCGTCGGCCATCGCCTCGGGATCGAAGGTGAGGTACCAGTACCAGCACGGGCGATCGTGCCGCCACTCGGGACGCCAGTGGGCCCAGTGGCGCCGGACGGCTCCGACGTGCGGCCACGACGGAGAGATTCGCTTCTGCCTCATGCTTGCGCGGGTACCCACGTTGTCGAGTCGCATTCCCGCGTCCGTCACCGTCGCAGGGTCACGTCGTCCGTTCGGCGAGGAGACGCTCTGCAACTGTTCGGAGCTTGACGTTGGTGTCCTGGGAGATGCGCATCAGGAAGCTGAAGGCGCGGGCTTCGTCCAGCGTGAAGCGCTCCATCGTCACTCCGACGGCCTGGCCGATGAGCTGGCGCGTCTGGAGGGCTTCCTGCAGCTGGCTCACCTGGCGCGCGTACGAAAGAGCCATCGCAGACTGATGGGTGAACAGCTCTCCCAGCGCACCCAGGTCTGAGAAGGATCCTGTTTCGGAGCTGTACAGGTTCAACGCTCCGTCGGAGGTAGGTGCCTCGAACAGGCGAATCCCTGCTTGGGCCCTGACGCCCGCGGCCAGCGCGACACGGGCGTAGCGCGGAAAGCGTACGTCGTGCGTCAGGTCAGGAGCCGTCACGTGATCAGTGTCGACCGCTGCCTCGTAGCACGGGCCTTCCCGCAGCTCGTACTGCGCAGCGTCCAGCTCGAGGATCACCTCGCCGGTCGGGGCTACGGTCTCGAGACGGCCGTCGGCATGCTTGACGGTGATGCTGGCGTGCTCGACCTCTGGCAACACGTCCACAGCTGCCGCCGTGATCCGCTCCAGCGTCCTGTCGAGGTCACCGGGAACCAGTGCGGCGGCCAAACGCCGACTGGCGTCCACGATCGAATCGACTTGGTTCATCGCGCAGGTCTCCTTGGTGGTGGTCACCGGGCCGGATCGGCGCCACGTCCTGCGCGCCGTACCCGACCAGTCTGCCCTCTTGCGTGGGAGAGTTGTTTACAGCGTAAAACACGCAGGGATGCGCGACAGGCTCCACGGCGACGTGCGCACCACGACCCTGGCGTCTGTACGTCGACCGAGCCCGGGCGGCCCGCTTCGAACGACGGCCGCCTCCGACATCGGCCTGTGAGCATGCTGCGGCGGAGGCCCCCTCGTCTACGCTGATGCTGCCCTCACGGGCTAGCTCGTCCTCCTGACAGGCCGGACGAGCGAAGGATGGCGAGTGTGGGTGACCATCGGCCGACCTGCACCCCTGCCAGGAGCGTGGCCCGCCACCTCACCGCGCCGACGGAGACGACAGCAGGTCCGTCGGCGCGGTCCACGTCCGACCCGTCATCGGCCCGGTGCCTCCCCTTCCTCCCGGCATGCCGGAGCAGTATCATGACGTCGTTTTTCGGCATCTGTGTCCGTGTTCGCCCCTTGGTGTCACTCACGAGTTAGGCGCTTTCATGGTTGTCCGAGTCGCGCTGGTGAGGGATGACGAGCTCGTCGTCCGAGGCCTCGCGTCGATGCTCAGGCACCGCGAGGACTTCGAGCATGTGGACGTGGCGAAGCAGCTTGACATCGACATTGCGCTGATCGACACCCTCGCCTCGACGGGCGACAGCGATCGCACGCTGGCCCGGCTGCTCGCCGACCCGCGCATCGGCAAGGTGGTGGTCTACACCTGGAACTTCCAACCCTGGTCCGCCGGCCAGTGGATCCGCCAAGGAGCCTCCGGCTACCTGTCCAAGAGCCTGCCGTCCACGACCCTGGTCGAGGCCCTACGCGCCATCCACGCTGGACGGACCATCGTGGCGCCCTCCCAACGGACCCCGGCAACGACCTCGCAATGGCCGGGGCAGGAGCACGGCCTGACCCAGCGCGAGGCTCAGGTCCTGTCTCTCATCACGTCCGGTCTGTCGAATGCGGAGGTGGCTGCCCGGACCTGCCTGTCGATCAACTCGATCAAGGCCTACATCCGGACCAGCTACCGCAAGATCGACGCCGAGAGTCGGTCCCAGGCCGTCCTGTGGGGAGTGATGCACGGGCTGGGCAGCGACCCGTCCCGGACGAGTTCGCGCGAGGTCGAGGTCTGACCTCGATCTCCCACCGGCTTCTCGGCGCCCGCAAGTCTCTTGATCAGGTCTGATCGCGTCCCACCACGAACGTCAGGCCACTCGCGATGCCGAGACCGAGCGACGCGCCGGCGACCGAGTCGATGGGGTGGTGCGCCCCCTGTGAGATGCGCACCACCGCTGTACCCCCCGCGAGCACATACGTCAGCGCTGCCGCACGAAACGGCAGGAGCGGGGCGACGAGCCCCACGGCGGTGAACGCGATGGCAGCGTGTCCCGAGGGGAAGGACTCGCCCTCGACCGGGGCGTCGTCGCGCAGCACGGTCGGTTGCACGTACAGCGGGCGCGGCGTGGGGCGCAGCTTCTTGATGCCCACCTCGAGCGCCTTCTCCACGGGGAGGGCCAGCGCCGCAGCCAGCGCGAGGCGTCGACGGCCGGCCAGGGCTGCTGTCACCGCCGTGCCCGGGAGGACCAGGGTGTGCCGAGCTGCTGCACGAGGCGGGGCGCCGGGAGGTCCGACTCGTGGTCGTTGACGATCTCGAAGAGCCTGCGGTCCGCGGCGGGGTGCTCGTCGGCCACCAGGGCAGCCGCAGCGGTGAGCCCCAGTCCGACCACGCAGCGGACGGCATCGTTCCCATGTCGGGGGACCGGGCCTGTCCAAGGAGCCACGTCCGCGAGTATGCGGGACACCAACCCACCCCGAGGGGGAGGCTCGAGGTATGCGTTCACCGGCTGCGGGCACCGGCACCGTGAGTGAACCACTCAACGGACAACCCGAGGACCGACGAAGGAGAACTCATGCTCGACAACGACCAGGCACAGCACCTACTCACTGGCGGCGGCAACGTCATCGACAACGACGGAGACAAGATCGGCAGCATCGGACAGATCTTCTTGGATGACGAGTCCGGGCGACCCGAATGGGTCACGGTCAAGACAGGCCTCTTCGGTGGCGGGGAGTCCTTCGTCCCGCTGCGCGACGCCGAGGTCGCTGGTGACGACCTGCGGGTCCCCTACGACAAGGCGACGGTCAAGGACGCGCCCCGCATCTCCGACTCCGACGGCCACCTCAGCGAGGACGAGGAGGAGACGCTCTACCGCTACTACGGAACGGAGGGCGCCGACTACGACACGAAGTACGCCCACGACGTCGACTCGACGTCCCGCGGTGTCGGGCACGACACCTCCGGCCCCGAGACCGACTCGGCGATGACCCGGTCGGAGGAGCAGGTGCGGGTCGGCACCGAGACCCGTGAGACGGGTCGGGCCCGGCTCCGCAAGTACGTCGTGACGGAGAACGTGACGCAGACCGTCCCGGTCAGTCGCGAGGAGGTTCGCCTCGAGCGTGAGCCCATCACGGACGCCAACCGGGACGAGGCCCTCTCAGGGGGCGACATCACCGAGGAGGAGCACGAGGTGGTCCTGACCGAGGAGCGCCCCGTCGTCCAGAAGGAGACCGTCCCGGTCGAGCGTGTGCGCCTGGACAAGGACACGGTCACCGACCAGCACGAGGTCGACGAGACCGTCCGCAAGGAGGAGATCGAGCTCGACGAGTCCGACGCAACGCGACGCTCGCGGACCGACCGCTGAGCCGGTGACAGACGCCGGTCGAGCACACGGGTGCTCGACCGGGTCCGGGACGGGCACCACGGGGGTGTGACCGCTCGAGGAGGACCGCCCACGGTCGAAGGACCGGTGGGCGGTCCTTCGTGCGGGTCAGCCCTGCCCGGTGCTGCGCTCGATCTCGATGATGCTGGCAGCGAGGTCGGCCTCGGTGACTCCCGCCCGGCGCGACGCCTCCAACAGTCGCACCCTGGCGGCGTCGACGTCGATCAGGTGCACAGCCGCGAGCAGGCCGACGGCAACCTGGATGTCCACGTCGCTGCGGAGCTTCTGTGGTGCGTCCTCGGCCGTCGTCCTGGTGCTGAACGAGAGGTCGGCGTTCGTCACGGCGCCCGGCGCCCAGGCATGGAAGATGCGCGCCATCTCGTCGTGCAGTCCCTCGAACGCGTGACGCGATCGTGCGTACAGGTTGACGCTGCCGACGACGCGGTCCGTGGACAGGACGGGCAGGGTCAAGGTCGAGGAGATCCTGGCCGCGGCCGTCGCCCGGGCGAACTGTGCCCACGCGCGTTCGTCGAGGACGTCGTCGTCGTTGTACTCCACCACCTCCTCGACCTCGACCGCGTGGACGCACGGTCCGTCGTCGAGGTACTGGACGGCGTCGAGGACCGCGATCTCCTCCGAGGTCGCCACCATCGTCCACGTCACGTCGTGCTCGCTCGACGAGAGGCTGAGGCCCACGCAGTCCGGCACGAAGGCCTGGACCTCACCGGCCCGGGCGCGCAGGTCCTGGAGGAGATCAGCGTCGTCGAACGGGCCGAACTCCTCCACGGCCTCGGTGGTCTCCGGTATGGGTTCCATGACGGGTCCTTACCCTCCTGGGCGTCCGGCAATTCCTCCGGACGCCCGGGAAGATCCACGAGGCGCTGTCGCCGTGACTGGATGTATGACCCACACGGCTGGCCGTGGCCCAGGGTGAGCATGCCCGTGGCCGTCGTGGGTACCACCCGTCCACCAGCGTGGGCCGATCCCACATGGCGAGAGGAGCAACCATGGCCGAGAAGACCCGCCTCGTGCACGCACCCCCGCAGGCTGTCTGGGACGTGCTCAGCGACGGATGGCTCTATCCCGTCTGGGTGGTGGGGGCCTCCCGGATGCGCGAGGTGGACGACACGTGGCCGGCCACAGGGAGCAAGCTTCACCACTCGGTGGGTGTCTGGCCCCTGCTCATCGACGACAACACCGAGGTCACCGCCGCAGTCGAGCTGCAGAGCCTGACGCTGCGTGCCCGGGGCTGGCCCATCGGGGAGGCGCGTGTCGAGATCCGGCTCGCGCCCGTCGGCGCCGGGACCGAGGTCACCATCCGCGAGGACGCCGTGTCGGGCCCGGGAGTGCTGGCACCCCGGCCCGTGCGGGGACTCACCCTCACCTGGCGCAACACTGAGACCCTGCGACGGCTCGCGTACGTCGCCGAGCGCCGATGACCGAGGCCGCTCCCGCCCCTTCGAGCGCAGCGGGGGAGCCCGGCCACGTCGCCGGGCCGCGTCCATGACACCGGCGGAGCCGGGCTGGCGCCGGCGCACGGTCTCGCGTGGCGGGGTGGACCTGGCGGTCTTCGAGGGCGGCAACGAGACCGCCGCCACGCTCGTGCTGGTGCACGGCTGGCCCGACACCCATCGCGTGTGGGGCGGTGTCGCCGCGCTGCTCGCCTCCGAACACCACCTCGTCAGCTACGACACTCGTGGCCAGGGGGAGTCGGTGACCGACGCCGCCGACAGCGCGTTCACCGTCGAGGAGCTGGCGAGCGACTTCTTTGCAGTCATCGACGCGGTGAGCCCCGACCGGCCCGTGCACGTGCTGGGCCACGACTGGGGCTCCGTCCAGGTGTGGGAGGCCGTCTGTCGACCGGGGGCCGAGGACCGCGTGGCGTCCTTCACGTCGATGAGCGGACCGCACCTGGACCACCTCCGGTGGTGGGTGCACCGGCGGTTGCGACGACCGACCCCGCGCGGCACGGCCGCGCTGCTCGCGCAGGCGGTGTCGTCGGCCTACGTCCCCTTCCTCGTCTCGCCGCTCGCACCGTGGGTGCTGCGGGTGCTCGGCACCCGCGACATGGTGAGCGGACTGCGCTACTACCGCGCCAACCTGCGCCGACCTGGAGGACGTCTCCGGGAGAGCCGCACGCGGGTACCGGTGCTGCAGCTCGTCCTCACCCATGACATCGCGGTGCGACGGGCGCCGCTGACGGAGAGCGACGGTTGGGCCGAACACCTCGAGCGGGTCGAGCTGCCCTACGGACACGGGATCGTGAGCACCCATCCCGAAGTCGTGGCCGACGAGGCAGCACGCTTCGTCCGGTCCGTGGAGTTCCTCCGACGAGTCCAGCGACGGCCGTGACGAATGGGCCGCCGCGGATCGGGTACACCTCGGGCAGACCTCAGAGAGGCAGACGACCATGAAACCCTCCGACATCGCCGAGCGAGCAACGTCGCTCGTCCGCCAGGACGACCAGGGCGGGTTCCCCTCCCAGGAGCAGCAGCCCCCGGGCCTGACTGAGCCGATGCAGCCACGTCCGGACCACGGGGAGGAGACCTACCGCGGATCGTCGCGGCTGGAGGGGTGCCGTGCCCTGATCACGGGTGGCGACTCCGGGATCGGACGCGCGGTGGCCATCGCCTTCGCGCGCGAGGGCGCCGACGTGGCCCTCAACTACCTCCCTGCCGAGCAGGCGGACGCGGACGAGGTCGTCGCCGCCATCGGCGACGCCGGCCGCCGAGCCGTGACGGTGCCGGGAGACCTGACGGAGCGGGAGACGTGTGTCCGGGTGGTCGACGAGGCCGTCCGGGGCCTGGGCGGGCTGGACGTGCTGGTCAACAACGCCGGCTACCACTGGGCGCGCGGGCCGCAGGGACTGGAGGGCCTCGAGGAGGACCAGGTCGAGCGCGTCCTGCGGACCAACCTGCACGCCGTGCTGTGGCTGTGCCAGGCAGCGGTGCCTCATCTGGGTCCCGGGTCCTCGATCATCAACACCAGCTCGGTCCAGGCCTACGAGCCCTCGACCCAGCTTCTCGACTACGCCGCCACCAAGGCGGCGGTCAACAACCTCACGGTCAACCTGGCCGCCGAGCTGGGACCCCGAGGGATCCGCGTCAACGCCGTGGCCCCCGGGCCGATCTGGACGCCGCTCCAACCCGCCACGCGTCCGGGCGAGGACATGGAGACCTTCGGGGCGGACACCCCCCTGGGCCGGGCTGGGCAACCCGGCGAGGTGGCTCCGGCGTACGTCTTCCTCGCGTCGCCCTCCGATGCGAGCTACGTCTCCGGCACCGTGATCGGCGTGACCGGGGGAAAGCCGGTCTTCTGAGATCACCACTTCGGCTTGCTCTGCGACGACCCCCGCTCACGCAGGTAGATGGGGTTCCTACCACGGTCGGGCGCGCGGGCAACGCCGGTCCTCACACGGACCTTCACCCCTTGGGACGAACAGGGCTAGCCCACCCAGCTCGCCCGTGGGTACGTTGACGGACGTTCCGCAACCTGATGGGCCGAGGCTCGCGCAGCACCTCGATCCGTCGACAACCAGCCATGCTCGAGCCCAGGGCATGCGGGTGCTTCACTCATGAAGGCGACGACAACATGTCCGTCTCACATGCCCCCCGTGCCCTCGCCGGCACCACCCCCTCCGCCAGGGACGAACGGTCCCGACGCACCGCGGAGCTCTTCGACGCGGTGACCAGCGCCCAGGACCCGGCGCGCCGCCAGGACCTCCTGGACGAAGTGGTGCTCGTCAACCTCTGCGTGGCGCGATCCCTGGCCCGTCGCTTCGCCGGTCGTGGCGTGGACGCCGAGGACCTCGAACAGGTGGCGTCCGAGGCACTGGTCAAGGCGGCCGGCAGGTTCGACCCCGCCCACGGCAAGGACTTCCTCTCCTTCGCCGTGCCCACCGTCCGTGGGGAGCTCCAGCGCTACTTCCGTGACGTGGGCTGGGTCGTCCGGCCCACCCGCCGGGTGCAGGAGGCCAGGTGGGCGATCAGCCGCGCCGAGGCCGAGCTCACGCAGCGGCTCGGACACACTCCCGAGCCCGACGAGGTCATGGACGAGCTTGCCCTCACCCCGGAGGAGTACGCCGAGGCCGCGTCGGCCAACGGCTGCTTCGCGCCGACCTCCCTGGACAGGCCCACGTCGGTCTCGGACGACGGAGGGACGATCGGGGACCTCCTGCCCGACCAAGAGGCCGGCCTGCCCGCCTGTGAGGCGAGGGTGGTGCTGGCCCCAGTCGTGCAGATGTTGTCGGAACGGGACCGACGGGTGCTGTTCCTGCGGTACTTCGAAGACCTGGGCCAGAAGGAGATCGGATCGGCGATCGGGGTGACCCAGACGCAGGTGTCGCGGATCCTCGACCGCATCCTCGGCGACCTCCACCAGGCCATCACCCACGACGACCACGAGCAGGTGTCGTCTACCGACGATGAGCGGGAGATGGACGGGTGACCGGTGCGTCTTGAGCGGCACGCACACCGACGGGAGCGATCCGCGTGACCGATGACACGCCCGATCGTGGCCCGTCCGAGCGGGGGACCGCCGTGGTGACGGGGGCCTCGTCCGGCATCGGACGGGCCTTCGCCGAGATCCTGGCCGAGATGGGCTACGACCTCGTCATCGCCGCCGACGAGCCAGCGATCCACCAGGTCGCCGGCGACCTGTCGGTCGGTGGCCGACGGACCGTAGGCCTGCACGTCGACCTGTCCGGTGCGCCGGGGGTGGAGCACCTCTACGAGCAGGCCACCTCCCAGGGCGTGCCGGTCACCGTGGCCGTGCTCAACGCGGGAATGGGCGTCCACGGCCGGTTCGACGAGATCGATCTCGAACGACAGCTCCAGCTCATCGACCTCAACATCCGGTCCACGGTGCACCTGGCGACCCTCCTGACGCGCGACATGGTGGAACGGGAAGAGGGACGGTTGTTGTTCGTGTCGTCCATCGCCGGCAGGGTCCCGGGGCCCGGGCACGCGGCGTACGCCGCCTCCAAGGCCTTCATCCACTCGTTCGCCGAGGCGATCCGGCAGGAGATGCGCGGCACCGGGGTGAGCATCACCTCCTTGCTGCCAGGTCCCACCGACACCCGCTTCTTCGAGCGAGCCGGGATGCAGGACACCGAGGTGGCGCGCGGACGCAAGGACGCTCCCCACGACGTGGCGCGCGAAGGTGTCGCGGCGCTCATGGCGGGCCAGGACCAGGTCGTGGCCGGGTCGACGCGCAACACCGTGCAGGCGGCGGCGACGTCGGGGTCGGTCGACGCCGTGGCCGACACGCTCCGGGAGGGGAGCCCACAGGCCCCGTCCTGAGCCCCCGCGTGGGTCGTTCCGCGGACCGGTGCCGGGCAGCGGACGCGGTGGTCTACGATCCTGTCCGGTCCAGAAGCGGGCTCCAGACGTAGCGTCGACGTCGTCGCGCCGTGCCTCGAAAGTTCCCTTCTGATGCCTGATGACGTGCTGGCCGAGGCATTCGCCCACGCTGCCCGCCGCCTCACCGAGATGTCCTCGTTGGAGGAGACGCTGACGGAGATCGTCCGCAGCGCCCGACTCTCCGTCCCCGGTGCCGACCATGTCGGCGTGACCGCGTCCCACCGCGACGGTCGGTTCGAGACCCTCGCCGCGACGAGCGATCGGGTGCACGAGTTCGACGCCCTGCAGTACGCCCTCGGTGAGGGACCCTGCGTCCATGCCATCGAGGCCCACACCATCGTCCACGTCCCGGACGTGCGCCGCGAGAAGCGCTGGCCGGCGTACACGGCTGAGGCGCGCCGCCGGGGGCTGCGCGCCCAGATCGGGGTGCGGCTCTACGACGACCGCCACGGTTCCGGCGGGCTGAACATCTACTCCGAGCAGGAGGACGGGCTGGACGCCTCCAGCGCCCAGGCCGCCGACCTGTTCGCGGCCCATGCCGCGCTCGCGATGGGCAAGGCCCGCGCGATCGACCAGCTGCAGGAGGGGTTGCGCAGCCGGCAGCGGATCGGCGTGGCGGTCGGCATCCTGATGCAGCGCTATTCGATGCCGGAGGAGTCCGCCTTCGCCTTCCTGGTGAGGGCCTCGTCCCACGGCAACGTGAAGCTGCGCGACGTGGCCTCCGAGGTGGTGCGGGAGTTCGAGCAGGGCCTCGACGGCACCGGCTCGGTCTAGTTGTTGGCCGGGGTGCTGGAGATCGCCTCGACCAGACGGGCCGTCAGGGTCTCGTCCGACCGCGTCGCGATGTCAGCCTGCGACACGATGCCCACCAACCGGTCACCGTCGATGACGGGGAGCCGGCGCACGCCGTGCTTGATCATCGTCTCGAGTGCTTCCTCGATGGAGTCGTCCGCCCCGATGGTGACCGGCTTGCCCTGGGCGAGCTCCTCCACGGGCGTCGCGGGATCGCGTCCCTCCGCGGCGCAGGCGAAGGCGATGTCGCGGTCGGTGACCATGCCGGCAAGCCGCTCGTCCTCGCCGCAGATGGGCAGGGCACCCACGTCGAGGTCCTGCATCTTCCGCGCGGCGTCGGCGAGGGTGTCGGTGCTCCGGGCGCACTCGGCGGATCCGGTCATGATGTCTCGTGCTGTGGTCATGGGGTCGTCCTCCGTCCTGTCGGACCGGCCGCGGTGGCCGGTGACGTCCGGTACCCCGACGGGTCGCAGCCATGCCGGTGGGGGACGGGTCAGATCGCCTCGCCGCGACGCGCGCCGTCCATCACGGTCGTGGCCGCGTCGGCGAGCGTCGTCCCCCGCGCCCGGGCAAGGGCGACCAGGGCGTCGTACGCCGCCTCCATGTCGATGTCACGCTGGTAGGCCAGCACGCCCTTGGCCTGCTCGATGCCGCTGCGGGAGTCGAGGGTGGCCCGCAGTCGCTCCAGGGCGTCGGCGACGGGTACCTGACGGATGTGGACGACCGCGATGGTCAGCATGTCGGCGTACGTCTGGAGCATCTCCGACTCGCTCTCGCCGACGCTGCCCCCGTCGCGCCAGAACAGGTTGAGCCCGCCGATCCCGGTGCCCTGCCACAGCATCGGGACCGCGTGGGCCTGCGCGTACCCGGCCGCCTCCATGCGGACGCCGAAGCCGGGCCACGCCGACTCGGCCTCGGCCGTCGACCCCACGCTGATCTGGCGGGCCTTGGTGATGCACTCGACGCAGGGACCCTGCTCGGCGGCGGTCTGGTGGGCCTCGAGGTCGAGGACCCGGTGCGACGTGGCGGCCAGCACCTCGAGCTGGCCGGACGGGGACGACACGAGGACCCCGCCCGCGTCTGCCGACACCGCGGCGCAGGCCTGCGCCAGACCGGCCGTGACGACACTGAGGGCGTCGTGCTCGCGGACGAGCAGGCCGGACAAGTGCGCGAGGCCGGTGAGTGCGGCTCTGCTGTCCATGGTCAGCGACCTCCTTCGGTGGCGGGGTGGAAGCGCAGCTCACGCGAGAGGACCCGCGCGGCGACGTCGGACAGGGTGGTGTCACCCGCGTAGGCGTGCGCCTTGAGGACGGCCACGGCGTCCTCAGGCGTGAGCAGCAGCTGGGCGGCGACCATGCCGGTCGCCTGGTGGATGCTGACCCGCGACTGCCAGGGGCCCTCAGCGAGCTCGTCGCTGACGGCGTCCGGGTCACGCATGAGGGCCGCCGCGGTGGCCGCTGCCAACCGCAGCAGGGTGTCGTCGGGCAGTGCCAGCGCCCGGGGTCGATGACCGTTCTGGTAGAGCGTCATCAGGCCCAGCACCTCGCCGTCGGGACGCATGGGGACCGCATGGATGGTCGCCTCCCCGACCTGCTCGGACGCGGCGATCGCGAACTCCGGCCAGGCGCTGGAGGCGCCGTCACCCAGGGCGCACACCTCGATACGACGCGACTCCACGGCCGTGTGTCCCGGTCCTTGGTCCAGCACGTCCTGCAGGTCCTCCAGGCGGGCCGCCACCTCGTCGGTGGCGTAGAGCGTCACGCGGTTGTCCGCGGCGTAGGACATGGTGAGCGCGGCGGAGTCGGCGCCGGCCAGGTCGCGGCACGCCAGGCACAGGCGCTCGCTGAGGGCGAAGCCGGCAGGGGTGGTGGCCACGGCCCTGGCCAGCCGCACCAACAGGTCGTCGTGTCCCGTCATGCGCGCTCCCGTTCGTCCTTCCCAGCCTAGCCCTGCGAGGAGCGGGGAGGTCGATGAACGCCACCGCCTGAACGGCTGGCGGAGCCGGCAGTGGGTACCGGGGTGGCACGTCGCCAGAGAGGGTTCCTCCGTGAACGATCGCGCTGACTTCGCCACGTCCATCACCGCCGCCGCCCGCACCATGCATCAAGCCCGGTCCTTGCCTGAGACGCTGCAGACCAGCAGCACCAAGCTGCCCAACATCGCCCGGGAGATCGTCGACCGCCGGGCCACCCCCTGAGCCTTCTCCCGCGAGCCCGGGTCGTCCACCACGCGGCGGCGGCCCTCCCGATCAGGCGCGCGAGTCCAGCCACCGGCTCCGCGCCCAGACCTCGGAGGTCCAAGCGCTTGGACCTCCGAGGTCGCCTTCGTCGTACGCCGCATGGGCCTGCCCTCGTCGGGTACCGGAACGCCTCATCCGACAACGTGAGCGAGCGAAGGCGGTCCACGACATGAAGGCAGTCACCTGGCAGGGCGTCCACGACATGCAGGTCAGCGAGGTCCCCGACCCGCGGATCGAGGAGCCGACGGACGTGATCGTCAAGATCACGTCCACCGGGCTCTGCGGCTCCGACCTCCACCTCTACGAGACGCTCGCGCCCTTCATGGAGGCCGGGGACGTGGTGGGTCACGAGCCGATGGGGATCGTGGAGGAGGTCGGCACCGGCATCACCTCGCTGCAGGTGGGGGACCGGGTGGTCGTGCCCTTCAACGTGTGTTGCGGCACGTGCTGGATGTGCCAACGCGATCTCTACAGCCAGTGCGAGACGACTCAGAACCACGAGCACGGCACGGGCGCGAGCTTCTTCGGCTACAGCAAGCTCTACGGGCAGGTCCCGGGTGGGCAGGCGGAGTACTTGAGGGTCCCGTTCGCCGACTTCATGGCCATGAAGGTGCCGCACGAGCACGCCGATGACCGGTTCCTCTTCCTCTCCGACGTGCTGCCGACCGCGTGGCAGGCGCTGGAGTACGCCGCCGTGCCTGACGGCGGCACCCTGCTGGTGCTGGGAGCCGGGCCGATCGGCGACATGGCGGCCCGGATGGGTGTCCGTGCCGGACATCGCGTCATCTCCGTCGACCGGGTGCCCGAGCGGTTGGGTCGTGTCGCGGCCTTCGGGGCCGAGCCACTCGATCTCGACGAGGCGGAGAAGGTGGGCGGCGTGGGCGACGTCGTGCGCGAGACCACCGACGGGCGAGGCCCCGACGCGGTCATCGACGCGGTGGGCATGGAGGCCCACGGGTCTCCGGGCGCGAGCGTGGTGCAGAAGCTCGCCGGCATGCTCCCCGACGCGATCTCCGAGCCGATGATGAAGACCGCCGGGCTCGACCGGCTCGCCGCCCTCCACACCGCCATCGACGCGGTGCGTCGAGGGGGCACCATCTCGATCTCGGGGGTGTACGGCGGGCAGGCCGACCCGCTGCCGATGATGCAGCTCTTCGACAAGCAGGTGCAGCTGCGGATGGGACAGGCCAACGTGCGTGCCTGGACCGACGAGCTCCTGCCGCTGCTCATCGACGACGACCCCTTCGGCGTGGACGCCTTCGCCACCCACCACCTGTCGCTGGACGAGGCTCCCGACGCCTACGAGCACTTCCAGAAGAAGGAGGAGGGCATGGTGAAGGTGGTCTTCCGGCCCTGACGCCGGAGGACCGTGCGTCACCGGGCCCGCGCGTCAGCGGGGAGGCAGGGACAGGCGGACCACCTTGTGCCAGGCGCTGGCCACCTGCCGGGGCAGCGACGCCCGGTGGTAGCGCAGCCCGTAGGCGGTGAACAGCGCCTCGACCGGCGCGGACAGCTCGCGGTAACGGTTGCTGGGCAGGTCGGGGAAGAGGTGGTGCTCGATCTGGTGCGACAGGTTGCCGCACAGGACGTGCAGCCAGCCGGGACCCGAGATGTCGGCCGATCCGAGCATCTGGCGGAGGTACCAGTCGCCGCGCGACTCCGACTCGTCCAGCTCGGACACCTCGAAGGTCGTGACGCCCTCCGGGAAGTGGCCGCACATGATCACGGAGTGACTCCACACGTTGCGCAGGACGTTGGCGGCGATGTTGGCGGTCAGGGTCGATCGTGACGACCCCGTCGGCAGCGACACCACGGGATGCAGGACGTAGTCCCGGAAGGCGAGTCGACCCGCACGACGCAGCGTCGTACGCAGCTCGGACCTGACCCGTGGGGGCAACCCCTTGCCGTCGCGCAGGGCTGCACCGAGGTCGAGGTCGTACATCGCCACACCCCATTCGAAGATGCACGCGTTGACCACGTTGAGCAAGGGCTGCACCAGGTGGCGGGGCTGCCACGGCTGGGCCTCGTCGACCCGCATGATCCCGTAGCCGAGGTCGTTGTCCTTGCCCAGCACGTTGGTGTTGACGTGGTGCCGGTCGTTGTGCGCCCGCTGCCACTGCTCGGGCGGTGAGGCGTGGTCCCAGTCCCAGGTGCTCGAGTGGATCCGCGGGTCGCGCATCCAGTCCCACTGCCCGTGCAGCACGTTGTGCCCGATCTCCATGTTGTCGAGGACCTTGGCCAGGGCGAGTGCGGCGGTGCCCACACACCACGCGGGACGACGGTGACTGCCGAGGAGCACCAGCCGGCCCGTCAGCTCCAGCCAGCGCTGGACGGTGATCACCCGACGGATGTACGCCGCGTCCGCAGCGCCACGCTCGTCCAGCACCTGCTGGCGAAGGGTGTCGAGGCTCCGACCCAGCGCCTCGACCTCCCTCGCGTCCAGGTCGTCGGCGGTCCGCCAGCCGACAGCGGGAGGGATGGGTGGAGCGATGGTGGCCATGGCACGCGACGTACCCGTGCCGCCCAGGCGCATGCGTCCGGCCCGGGTGGGAACCGACCTCGGTGTGGAACCGCTCCGCGCGGCAGGACTGGTCGACGGGATTTTCCGACCATCAGGGCTGGACCGACCGAGACGGGGTACCGGGCCGCATGACCAGCGCACCCCAACCACATCGATGCCCGGACGTCCGGGACGAGGAGGACGCATGACGATCGACAGCAGCACCAACACCAACGCCGGCCCCACCACAGGTGCCACGGAGAGCGGCTCGGGGACGGCTTCGACCGTCGCCGACCAGGGACGACATGTCGCAGGTACGGCCAAGGCGGAGACGCAGAACGTCGCAGGGACAGCCGCGGCGCAGGCTCGCAGCGTCATGGGTGACACCGTGCGACAGGTGAGTGACCAGGTGAACGACCAGGCCGCCACGCAGCGCGACCGGCTGTCCCAGACCCTGCGCACCCTGGGGGACGACCTGGAGCAGATGGCCTCCCAGCAGCCCGGGCCGGGATCCGGCATGGCGGTGGACCTCGCGCGGGAGGTGTCCGAGCGCGTGCGTTCCCTGGGGTCCCACCTCGAGGGCCGGGAGCCCGGGCAGCTGCTCGACGAGGCACGGGACTACGCCCGACGCCGGCCCGGCACCTTCCTCCTCGGCGCGCTGGCCGCCGGCGTCGTCGCCGGCCGGTTGTTCCGGGCCACTGCCGACGGGGCGGCCGCGGCCACCCTGGCCGAGTCCGGTGACCGGGGGCCCGCCGGGGGCGGCGTGACTCCCGTCCCGACGGGTACCTCGCACTTCGGGACCGACACCCCGGTGGAGGGCTACCCGGCGCCGGCCACCGGGACCGGCGAGGTCTTCGACCCGGCTGCCCCGGTCGTGCCTCCGTCGCCGTCGGTGACGGCCGCTCGTCCGCTCCTGGACACGCCGTGACGGGCTCGTCGAGCCTCGACCCCGAGGTCGGGGTGGGGGAGTCGCCAGGGCGGTCGTCCGCCCCGGGGGACGACCGCAGCCTCGGCGAGATCGTGGGCGACATCAGCCATGACTTGACCACGTTGGTCAAGCAGGAGCTGGAGCTGGCGAAGACGGAGCTGAAGGAGGAGGCCGGCAAGGCCGGCAAGGGGGCGGGGCTGCTCGGCGGTGCCGGAGCCTCAGGCCTCCTGGCCCTCATCTTCCTCTCCGGAGCGCTCGCCTACCTGCTGGACAGCTGGATCCCCCGCGAGGCCGCGTTCCTGATCGTCGGCCTGTTGTGGGCCGTGGTCGGAGCAGTGCTGGCCCTGAGCGGACGCAAGGCAATCCGAAGCATGAACCCGCAGCTGCCCGAGACGCAGCAGACACTGAAGGAGGACGTGGCATGGGCCAGAGCACAGAAGAACTGAGTGGTGACATCGAGGAGACCCGTCGCTCGATGTCGTCCAACGTCGACGCCCTGCAGGACCGGGTCAGCCCGACTGCCATCGTGGAGCGTCGCAAGGAGGCCGCGCGTGGTCGGATGAGGTCCGTCCGTGACCGCGTCATGGGCTCGGCGCACGGCGCCCGGTCGTCCGCCGCCGGCGGTCTCGGCTCCACCCAAGAGTCGGCCCACGGCACCGTCGCGTCGGTCAAGGATGCGGCCCAGGGCACGATCAGCGGCACCCAGCAGAAGGTCGAGGGGTCTCCGATGGCCGCGGGTCTGGTGGCCTTCGGCGCGGGCGTCGTCCTGGCCTCGCTCATCCCGGCGTCCGACCGGGAGGCGCGGGTCGCCGCCCAGGTGGTCGACACCGCCAAGGAGAAGGGCCAGCCCCTCGTCGAGGACGCCAAGGCCGCCGCCCAGGACGTGGCCCACCAGGTGGCCGAGTCCGCGGGCGACGCGGTGTCGACGGTGAAGGACACCGCCTCGGAGAGCGCCCAGCGTGTGCGCGACGAGGGCAGGTCCAGCGCCGACGAGGTGCGCACGCAGTCGGGAACCTGACTCCCCGGGCGCGGCGGCCCGTCCTCCCGGGGGCGGACCGCCGCGTCGTGCCGTCATGAGTCGAGGCTGACGACCTCATCGCGCCGCGGAGCACGCACCTCCGCAGGGAGGCCGCGGTCCCGGGCCCGGGCCAGGAAGTCCGACAGGGGTGAGCGGAAGACCCCGTAGTCGTCGTGGTGCACCGGGACCACGACGGACGGTCGGACCCGCGCGACGAAGCGGCGCCCATGGGCCCGTCCATGGTCACCGTCCTGACGAGCACCCGAGTCCCCCCGAGGTGGACCACCGCGGCGTCGATGTCGTGCTAGAGGCGGGCGATCTCGTCGACGTGCGCTCCGGTCAGCGTGTCGCGGCTGATGTAGACCCGACGCGAGCACGCCGTCGACGACGTGCTCCGCCATGCTGCCCATCACGGGCGGCAGCATCTTCCCCAGCAGCCCGCGGGCGTGCACGGCAGGCATCGCGGTCACCACGCGCTGCTCGTTGCTCTTCTCCAGCGTGTGCTGGTCCCAGGTGGACGACGCGGGAGGCGAAGCCCCACCGGTCGAGGCGTCGTACGGCGTGCGGGGTCGAGAGCACGGGAGTCGTGCGGTCCAGGTGGGCGCGGCTGACCCGGTCGAACTGGTCGCCGTGGAGGTACCCACCGAGGACGGCGGCAGTCGGGAGACCGCTACGGACGCTCCGTGGGTGGCGTGTCGCTCCCGGCCCACGTGGACGCATCCGGCGTCGCCCGACGGGTACCGATCCTCATTCCAGACGTGAACGAGAGGAATGAGAGATGTCCACCTACGATCGTCGAATCCGCCCGGGCAGCACGGCTCGGACGGGCCGCACCCCCGCCCAGTGGGCCGCCACGGGTGTCGCAGGAGTGTTCCTGCTCGTCGGAGTCCTCGGATTCGTGCCGGGTGTCACGACCGACCTCGGCCAGCTCGACGTCGCCGGGCACGAGTCGGGGGCCCAGCTGCTGGGGATCTTCCAGGTGTCGGTGCTCCACAACGTCGTCCACCTGGCGTTCGGTGCCATCGGTGTGGTCGCTGCGCGGTCGCACCGGTCGTCGTGCGGCTTCCTGGTCGGCAGTGGCGTGGTCTACCTGGTGCTGTGGCTCTACGGGACGGTCGTCGGTCATGACTCCACGGCGAACTTCGTGCCGCTGGACGGCGCCGACAACTGGCTGCACCTCCTCCTGGGCGCCGGCATGCTCGGCCTGGGTCTGCTCCTCGGCCGGGACCAGGACGACCGCGGCCGCCGGCCGGAGGCACGATGACGCCGCGTGACCACCCCACGCAGCTGATCCTGGTCCGCCACGGCCAGTCCGAGGGCAACGTCGCCGCCGAGGCCGCCCAGCGCGACGATCTCGAGCACATCGACGTCCCCGCCCGGGACGCCGACGTCACCCTGTCGGCCATCGGGCGCGACCAGTCCGCTGCGGTGGGTCGGTGGTTGCGAGCCCTGGACGAGGACGAACGGCCCGAAGTCCTCTGGACCAGCCCCTACCGGCGCGCCCGCGAGACCGCCGAGATCGCCCTCGAGGTCGCCGGACTCGAGCTCGACGAGCGCGTCGACGAGCGGCTGCGTGACCGCGACATGGGGGTGACGGACAAGCTGACCGCGGCGGGCATCCGGGCGGCGTACCCCGACGAGGCCGAGAGACGTGACTGGCTCGGCAAGTTCTACTACCGCCCGCCGGGGGGAGAGTCCTGGGCGGACGTGGCACTCCGTGTGCGCGGCGTGCTGACCGACCTGGCCGGCGCGGAGAGGCACCGGCGCGTGTTGGTGAGCGGACACGACGTCGTGCTGCTGCTCTTCTGCTACGTCGCCGAGGGGCTCGACGAGGAGCAGGTGCTCGCCAGGGCGCGCGACAACGCGCTCAAGAACGCGGCGATCTGCCGACTGCAGGGCAACCCGGACTCGGCCACCGGGTGGGACGTGACCGCGTACAACCTCGACGAGCACCTTCGCGACGACGACGTGACGGTGACCGAGCAGCCGGGCGCGGGCGCCGAGGCGGTGCAGGGTGATGGCTGAGCGGTCGGACGACGCCGAGCCCGTCAGAGGCAGCCCGGAGTCGCCGAGCCTGGTCACCCCCGACCTCTTGCGCTCGTGGCCGCTGCCCGAGCCCGGTGGCACCAAGTACGCCCGTGGTCAGGTGCTGGTGGTGGGCGGCTCCTGCACCACCCCCGGTGCGGTCCTGCTCGCCGGCACGGCGGCATTGCGGATGGGCGCGGGCCGGCTGAGCGTGGCGACGGCGGAGGGAGTGGCGATGCCGTTGGCCGTGGCCCTCCCCGTGTCCGGGACCCTTCCTCTTCCCCAGGACGAGCAAGGCGTGATCACGGGGGAGCGCGTCGTCGCGGTGCTCGAGCACGAGATCGAGCGCGCGGACGCCGTCCTCGTGGGACCAGGCCTGCTCGGCCGTGACGCCACCCGACGACTGATGGGCGAGGTCGTCCGCGCGCTGCCGGACGACGTCCCCGTCGTCCTGGACGCCGCCGCCGTCACCGTCCTGCCCGATCTCGATCGTGAGACGACGGCCGCGTTGCGCGGGCGAGCGGTGCTCACGCCGAACACCCACGAGCTGGCATCCCTCCTGGACCAGGACGAGGTGAGCGAGGACGACGTCGCCGAGTCCACGCTCGCCGTCTCCGGGCGGCTGGGCGCCGTCGTCGCCTGCGGCCCCTGGGTGGCGGCCGAGGGACTGTGGAAGGTGTCCACGGGAGACACGGGACTGGGCACGTCGGGAAGCGGGGACGTGCTGTCCGGGGCCCTGGCCGGACTGATCGGCCGTGGCGCGACTCCACTGCAGGCCACGCTCTGGGCCAAGCACGTCCATGCGGCGGCCGGCGACGTGCTCGCCGCCCGGTGGGGTCGCGTCGGCTATCTCGCCGACGAGATCACGCGGGAGCTGCCGCTCGTCCTGCGGTCCCTCGGGGGCGACTGATCGAGCCCCGCGCATCGCCGGGTGACAGCACGGGTACTGCGGGCTCGGGAGTCGTGTGCGGGGGGCATCGGGGTCACGCGGCTCGCGGGTCCCGCCATCAAGCAGTCGGTGGCGGGACCGCCCCGTCTCGTGTCGGCTCAGCGCCGACGTCCTGACGTGCGAGCCGAGATGGTGGCCCCCACCAGGGCGTCACAGGCATCGGCGGCCCGGCGGCACTCGTCGACGCACCGCTGACCGTGCTCGATCGGCGCAGACCGCTCGACCTCGTCCGCACAGGTCGCCGACAGGTCAGCGCACGCGGAGAGCAGCGTGCCGACGGCGGCAGGCAGGCTACCGAAGTGGCGCGACAGGACGGTCGACGTGGCGGTCAGGACGTCCACACAGTCGAGGAGCAGCCGGATGACGACGCGCAGGTCTGCCACCCCGTCCTCGTCGAGGCACGCATCCGCGGTCACGGAGCAGACCGTGGAGGCTCGGACGCACGCCGCGACGCACGCGGCCTGCACGTCGATGTCGGGCGCGAGGAACCCGAGTCCGGGCGACGGTGGTTCGGGGCTCATGGGTCCTCCAGCAGTCGGGTCTATGAGCGCGGTCCTCCCCGGTACCCGAAATCGGCGAGACGAACCGCTCTCGCGCAACGGCGACTGCCTTGAGTCTCGCACGCTATCCGGGGGCCCCCGGGCGGGTTAGAGTCGGAGAGCATCCAGTTCCGGTGATCGTCGGATGGGGGAGCAGCGTGGGGCCCAGTCCAGATGCCAGCGCGTTTGCGGCGATCGCCGCGCAGCTCCAGTGCCAGACGGACGAGGACACGGCGGCGCGCACCATCGCGCGGCGTGCGCTGGAGCTTGTCGGGGAAGCTCTCCACGTGAGCCTCACGATCTCAACCGCCGAAGGACGATACGAGACGCTGGCCTCCACCGATCACACGGCCACGAGCGCCGATCTCCTGCAGTACGAGCTGGGGGAGGGGCCGTGCGTCGAGGTGGCCGAGTGCGTCAGCTGGTTCCGCAGCGGGGACGTGACCGTAGACCCGAGGTGGCCGCGATGGGGGCCGGGGGCGGGTGGTCTCGGCCTGCGCTCGGTGCTCGCGGTGCGCCTCGTCACCCCGGGGCAGGACACGCAGGGGGCGTTGAACTTCTACAGTCCGGACGTCGGGGCCTTCGCAGAGCCGGAGACGGTGGACCTGGCGCAGGTGTACGCCGTACACGCTGCCAATGCGTTGTCCTCGGCACACCTCGCCACCGGTCTCCAGACCGCCCTGACGTCGCGGCACACGATCGGGCTCGCCCAAGGCATCCTGATGGAGCGCTACGGTCTCGACCAGCACCGCAGCTTCGAGCTCCTGCGGCGCACGTCGTCTTCGCAGAACGTCAAGCTGCGCGACGTCGCTGCTGCCGTGGTCGAGACCGGCGTCCTCCCAGGACGTCAGACGTAGCAGGAGCGGCCCCTGGGCCTCCGGAGCTGCATGCACCACGAATGTCACAAGCCATCGCCCAGGGACCGGAAACGCCGCCGACCGACCCGAAGGCCAGTCGACGGCGTTTCCGCAGGTCAGGGGCTGTTTCTGGGTGTCGATCGTGGTCGATCGGCGAGCCCCTCAGGACCGAAAATCAGATGTCGTAGTACTGACTGACTGACCCATGCTGACCTGCGCAAACGTCGGAGTTGAGGAACTATTTGTACCACGCTTGTAACGAGTCATGACCTGGACGCAGCCCCGCGGAGTGGGCATTGCTAGCCAACTCTGCCGCTTATTGGAGTCCCTGGGCGAATCGCCCCCTGTGACCTCGCCATGCACAACGCCCTTCAACACCTCCGACGCCAAGCGGCTTGATACAGGGCCGCTGATGCCCGATAGCTTTCGCTCGGAGACGACAGGGTCTGCGAGGGGTCACAAGGTCACGTGAGACAGCACAGCGACCGGCCGCGGACAATGAGCGACAAGGCCGCCGGGCGGGGAACTCACAGCGCTCAAGGCTGACCCGGCAAACGTGGCGACCCGGTCGCAGGCTGGGTGACGTGCGCTCGTGTGCGGCTGGTGCCGCGATGCTTCAGGCATTCAGGGAAGGTCAGAGGCGTAGCGGACGGATCGGGGCGAAGACCAACGAGGGGTCGGCGAGCCATTCCTCGGTCGGGATCACGTCGACGTAGAGCTCGATCTCGTGCCCATCGGGGTCGGCGATGTAGAGCGAGTGGGTGATCGTGTGGTCGCTGGCGCCCTTGATGTCTACTCCGTGCTCGGTGAGGTGCTGCACGACCTCGCGCAGCTCGTCGTCGCTGTCGCCGACTTTCAGGCCGAAGTGGTACAGGCCCAGCCGGGGTCCCGGGGGCATCGCCGCCGCGGCGGAGCCCACCTCGATGAGCAGCAGCTCGTGGTGGGTACGGCCGGAGGAGAACGCCGCCGCGGGGACCGGCAGTGGCACCTCCCCGCGGACCTCATCCCAGCCGAGCACGTCTCGGTAGAACCGCCGTGAGCGCTCCAGGTCCCGGACGTAGAGCACCAGGTGGCCAAGCTCGTGGATGCGCATGATGGTCGACTCCGATCTTCGTTCGGGCTGGGCCTAAGCCAGCTTCGTTCGGCTGGGCGCGGGTCCGACCGGCCCGGATGCCGGGCACACCGGTCCTCTGTCATGATGACCGGTCAGGCCGGGGCGTCCCTCGCGTACTCAAAGGACGCGGTCACGATCTGGGAGACTACCTCTACCTCCTCCTCGTCGCGGGGTGCGTAGACCATCACGGCACCGGAGGTGATCAGGCCGCGGCGGGCGACCGGGTGCAGCTCTGCCCAGCCTGCCTGGATCAGGCCGGAAGCAACATCGGGCGGTACTACCAGGTGCAGGGACTGGTCCGGTGCGGGGTGCAGGTGGGCGAACTCGGTGCCGATCATGAAGGCCTCGGGTGGCCCATGCGCGGCCTCCGGCGGCAGGGTCAGGGCGCGGGCTCCCGGCACCGAGATCATGCTGGGGCGCCAGACCACCCCCGGCAACTGAGCGAGCCGCTTCTCCAGCAGGCTGCGCGGCCGATCGTCGTGAGGCTGTTGGTCGAGCTGGGTGTGCGGATTGCTCGGCGTGGTGCGCGGCCTGACACCGCCTCGAGCGGGGAGGTCGGCCAGGTCTGCCAGCGAGCCGGTCACGGCGTGAGCACCGAGCCGGGCACCAGCGGGTCGAGCTCGTCGCCCGGGGAGGCGAAGAAGGCGAACAGGGCAAGCGCGGCGCCCGTGGGGGACAGCTCCTTGAAAGACTGGGTCTGCTCGTTCACCTTGCTCGCAGGGTCGGTCTCGCGCCAGAAGTCGTGCATCAGCGACGCTGTCGGCACCAGGAAGCCGACCAGCAGTAGGGCCCCCAGGTCGGGCCAGACACCGACGGCCACCATGAGGCCACCAAGAATGATGACCGCGCCGGAGATGTCCACCATCAGCCCGGCTGCCGGAACACAGTTGCTGACCGCGTAGCCGGCCATCATCTCGCGCTGGCTGAAGTGAGCTATCCCGGCGCCCAGGAACAGCAGCGCGACAAGGATCCGGACGATGAGAACCAGAACGTCCATGAGAGCTCCCTGGTGTCCAGTCCTTACTTACTCTTTGTAAGTGACTCTAGGATTACCATTCCGGGAACGGCATGGCAAGTGTTCTGGGAGCCGGCGCGACGAAAGGGGGTTGGAGAGCGTGGACGAGAGAGAGAGAACTACTGTCCGGTCTTTCACCGCGCGGTCGAGCTGATTGGGCGGCGCTGGAACGGCCCGATCATCCACGCACTGCTCGACGGAGCAGAGCGCTTTGGTGAGATTCGCTCGAGAATTCCGGGGCTCACGGACCGGCTGCTCGCCCAACGGCTTCGCGAGCTGGAGCGCGAGGGTGTGGTGCAGCGTGTCACGGCGGCCGCTGGACCTGTGCCGCGCTACATGCTGACGCCCAAGGGCCAGTCGCTGACGCCGGTGATCGAGTCCATAGCCCAGTGGGCTGCCACGTGGGGTGGCCTCCCGGATCCGCACCACATGGCGATCAGGCTCGACAGTCAGAGGGAGAATTGATGGTCAACTTGTCTGGACTATGGGCGCGTTGACGGGACTTCGCGCTGGCACGGACGGTGAACACGACGCCTGCAGGTGTTGCTCCCGCCGGCGCGTCGTATCGCGGGCTCGTTCACACCGGATCGCCCATGAGTGTTCAAAGGACCTTGCCGAGCGCTGTTGAACAGCCCGCTGAAGGGAATGGGTTCGCTGGTCGTAAGTGCCCGGGAGTCGACCCGTTTCGCCAGTTCGCGAAGTGATGGAAGTACGGAAGACCGCGCTCTGGCAGATCCAGGCCCTTCTCCCGGCCTAGTTCGCTACCCCAACGACCATTCGGTATGACCACGGCGTCACTGCGGTCGCGCGTCGGTCAAGTCCACGGTCGTGGTGGATGAAGGGGCCACCGCGTCACCGTCTGGACCTCACTTTTGCGCTGACCACTCGGCGAAGGAGCGCGTTGCGTCGGCTGAGCCCTGAATCCCGATATCCGCAGCCTGTCGCCTTCCGAAAGCGTGCAGGACGAGCTCGAGGGGCGCGCCCGAGAGGACGACTCCGCTCGAGTGATTACCGATCGCGGTGAGCGCGCTGTCGTCCGGTTCGAGCCGGACAGCGACGGGCGCCTTCCGGTAGGCCCTCGTGAGGATCGGCCTTGCACGGCGCCAGAGCTCCCGGACCTCCTCCTCGTGGAGCGTGCGATGCGGCACCGGACCGGATCCGCGGCGCAGGTCCTCGTGGTGGACGACGTACTCGAGGAGATTCAAGGTCTCATCGAACCGACCCATCAACGAGTGTCGGGATGGTCCTGCCTCCAACGTGTCGACCAGGACGGCATATCCGTGGGGGCTGCCGGCCTTGGTGACGAGCGACCGCATGAAGCGCTCCTCGCCCGGCGACTTGGTGGTCACCTGGTCCCAGATGTTGCGCAGGATCGCGTGCTCGCGCTGGACCACATGTGCGAGCAGGTGTCGCGTTGTCCACCCGTCACAGAGCGTCGGCGCATCGGGATCTGCATCGCGGAAACTAGCTGCGAAGGAGCGGCGTTCCTTCGCGACCCAGGTCATGTCACTTCCCACCCTTCACCATGGTGTCGATGTCTGCTGACCAGCCAGACATTCCTAAGGCGCCGTCTTCCGTGGCCCGTTGTCGAGGGGGGCGAGCGCTTGGTTCGCCCTTCGACACTTGCGGTCATTGCCGTTCCCGGGTGAAGTGATCGATGCCCACCGCTACGAACACCGCCGTTGATGTTCCTACTACGGACCCATCAGGCCCGGCGATGCTGGCGACGAGGAACAACTTGCGCCCCTCGTGGCGCTGCACTTGTGCCTGCAGTCGGTAGGGGACGCCGATCATCACTGGAGCTCGATACTCGACCGTCAACTGGCGCGTGACGGCTGGTGTCCCGACGAGGTAGAGCAGGAATCCGTAAAGGTCGTCGATGACCGTGGCGACTGCGCCGCCGTGGGCGATGCCGGGAGCGCCGACATGCCGGTTGTCGAAGGTGTGGTCGGCCACGACGCCGTCGCCCTGGCGGCGAACCTGGAGGTGATGGCCGTGCGGGTTGTCGGGTCCGCAGCCAAGGCACTCCTCGTGGTGGGGCGGCAGGTCGACTCCTTCCCGGTGCGGGCGGAACTTCTCAGCCCACGTGGCAAGCATCGATGGCAGGTCAGTCATGGGATGGACGGCCTCTCAGGAGTTGGGCCCAGGCGGAAAGGACCTGTTCTTGGCGGTGGCCTGGGTGGGAGGTGAGCAGGCCGCTGACCCCCCTGCCGAGGAGGAGGTCGAGGGTGAGTCGGATCTTGACCGGGTCGTCGGTAAGGTAGGTGCGACAGATCTGCGCAAGCTCGTCGTTGACGCGCTCCTCGGCTGGGATCAACTGGGCTCGCAGATCGGGATGTGAGCGTGCGGCCACCCACAGTTCCAGGGTGGCGGCGTACAGCGGGCCCGAAAGCGCCTCTGCCAGCAGCCCGAGCGCAGCCTCTTGCGGCTCGATCCGACTCCGAGGCCGGTTCGCCCCTTGAGTCGTGGCCGGGGACAGGTCGGCCAACGCCTCGCGCACCCGCCGCAGGCGCTTCTGCGCCAGATGCTCAACCGCCGCGACCACCAGCTGGTCTCGGGTCCCGAAGTGGTGCAGCTGTGCGCCTCGTGACAAGCCGGCCTTCTCGGCCACCGCGGCACTGGTGGTGCCGGTGTAGCCCAGCTCGACCAAGCACGCCACGGTGGCCTCCAGCAGCACACGACGAGTGGCTGCGGAGCGTTCCTCCTGTCGCCTGGCTTGGGTGGGCACACTCAGACCTTACATGCATGCACGAATGTATGTAAGGCGGCTATCGATCGCCGCTGCACGGTGATAGCGGTTCGCGAGGCAGCTGAAGCCATGGTGAGAGTTCTTACGGACTATCCGCATCGGATGGCGGGCCACTGCGGCACGGGCAGGTTGCGTGACTCCTCATGGAGTGGGCCGGATTCTGCTGGGACGA
The DNA here is from genome assembly GCF_001428425.1 of Nocardioides sp. Soil777. Taxonomy (NCBI): domain Bacteria; kingdom Bacillati; phylum Actinomycetota; class Actinomycetes; order Propionibacteriales; family Nocardioidaceae; genus Nocardioides; species Nocardioides sp. Soil777. Next base: position 45,596 of record NZ_LMSN01000019.1, on the reverse strand, counting down.
GTCGTCCTAGCGGTCGGTAACGACCTGAGCGGCGCCGCCCCACCCTAGGTGCACCTATAGGGCTGCACTGGATTCATCGGTCGTAGCCGGCGTCGGATTGGTGCCCGGTGCCATCCCTCCACCGCGTGGTCCAGTCCGAGATCGCGTGGAGCGCTGGCACGAGCGCCTGCGCCGCCTCGGTCGGGGCATAGCCGACCAGGCCCGATTCCGTGGTGGTGCGTCGCTCGAGGAGGCCCTCGGCCTCGAGCCGGCGCAGCCGGTCGCACAGCAGCCGATCCGAGACGCCAGGAACGGCGACGCGGATGTCGCTGAACCGCCGAGATCCCGAGAGCACTGCGAGCAGGATGCTGCCCGTCCATCTACCACCGATGAGCTCCAGTGCTTGCTGCAGGCCGAGGCAGTGGCCGGGCGGCCATTGTCCGGAAGTGCTGCTCTGCTCGGTCACCCGTCCATCATGACGTCTCGATTCGTCGCGAGGAACCTTTCGGTCGGACACCACCGCCCGCCGGGGTCACGTCGCCGCTGGGCACACCCCCTTCAACATTCACTTACGAAGGGTACTTACGATACGTAAGTTTTCGGCCTAGGATGAAGCCGTTGGAGCGGGCGGCCTCAGTCCGGCTCCGCACCTCGACGTGGAAGGTCTGGTGGCTGACCGTGGACGTACTCGTGTTGGTGGGGCGCATCCTGTTCGCCGCCTTGTTCTTGATGTCGGGATTCGGACACCTGACCCAGACCAAGATGATGGCCCAGTACACCGCCTCTCGCGGGGTTCCCCAGGCGCTCGCCCCGGCAGCGGTCTTCGGGACGGGGCTGCTGATCGTGGCCGGCGCACTGATGGTCCTGCTGGGTGTATGGGGCGACCTGGGCGCCCTGTTCCTGGTGGTCTTCCTGGTTCCCACGGCCGTGATCATGCACGGCCCCTGGGGCGTCGAAGATCCTCAGCAGCGGATGATGGAACAGACCCAGTTCCTCAAGGACCTGGCGCTGGCCGGGGCGGCGCTGATGGTGCTGGTCCTGTTCGGCTGGGCCGGCCCGGACCTGGGCCTCACGCTGACCGACCCGCTGTTCGACCTCGACTGAGCCCGCCGTTGCACCACGACCCGAACCGAAGCGCCCGGACCGGGGAGTCGTCGATGACTGGGCTGCGAGCCGATGACCTTGCCCCGGACTTCGAACTGCCCGACCAACATGAGACTCCGGTCCGGTTGAGTCGGCTGCTCTCGGGCGGGCCGGTGGTGCTGTTCTTCTACCCGATGGCGATGCGTCGAGGCTGCACCGCGGAAAGCTGCCATTTCCGTGACCTGGCTGCGGAGTTCGAGGCGGCCGGTGCGACCAGGATCGGGATCAGCCGCGACTCCGTGGCTCGTCAGCGTCAGTTCGACGCCGAGCATGAGCTGGCGTACCGGTTGCTCTCCGACGCCGACGGGACCGTGGCTTCCGAATACGGTGCGCAGCGGAATCTTCCCGGGTTGCCGCCGCGGCGGAGCACCTTCGTGATTGGCTCCGACCAGCGGGTGCGGGGAGTGGTCCGTAGTGAGCTGCGGATGGAGGCCCATGCCGACGAGGCGCTGCGCATCCTCGCAGCCGACGGGGGCACGGACGCCGGGGGGACCGGGCCTGCCTAGCGACGGTGGGGTGGCCTCCCCGGGGGCGGGGGGTTCTCCGGCCGTGGGTCGTCTTCCTCGTCGGTGAGATGTGCGTCGGGGTCGACGGAGGTCTCGAACGCGGCGGCGAGATCCTCGCCGGAGCTGTGTCCCCGGGTCTCTCGCAACGGGGTCTCGCGCAGGAACAGCAGGATGACGAAGCCCAGGATCGCGAACGGTACGGCGGCGAGGAACGTGGTCTGCAGCGCCTCGGCGAACCCGGTGGTGACCGCGAGATGGATGGGCTCGGGCAGCGCCGCGATCTGTTCGGGGCTGCCCTGGGTGGCCGACCCGGCGGGCATCTGGTCGGCGCTCACCCCGGCCGCCTTCAGCTGCGCGGGGATGGTGTCGCGGAGCCGGTGGGTGAGCAGTGCGCCGAAGACGGCGACTCCCATCGCGCCGCCCAGGGAGCGGAAGAAGGTGGCTCCGGAGGTGGCGACGCCGAGGTCGTCATGGGGCACCGCATTCTGGGTCGCCAGCACGAGGACCTGCATCACCATGCCGATGCCGGCGCCGGTGATGAACATGAACACTCCGGCCAGCCACAGCGAGGTGTCCACTGACAGCCGGCTCATCAGCGTCAGGCCGACGGCGGCGACCAGCAGGCCGACGACGGGGAAGATCTTGTAGCGGCCGGTGCGGGTGATCAGCCGCCCCGACCCGATGGAGGTGGCCAGCAGGCCGACCATCAGCGGAAGGGTCAGCAGGCCGGAGGCGGTGGGGGACTCACCCTTGACGATCTGCAGGTACTGCGGCAAGAAGATGATGGCGCCGAACATGGCGACCCCGACGACGAAGCCGGCCAGACTGGTGATGACGAAGGTGTGGTTGGCGAACAGCCGCGGCGGCATGATCGGTTCGGCCGCCCGGCGCTCCTGCCAGACCGCGAGCGCCAGCATGACCAGCGCCACCGCGGTCAACCCGTAGGTCCAGGCCGAGTTCCAGGCGAACTCCTTGCCGCCGAGCGAGAGCATCAGCAGCAGCGCGCTGATCCCGGCGACGATGAAGAACGCCCCCAGCCAGTCGATGGCGCGCCGGCGGCGCGGGAACGGCAGCTTCAGCACCCGTTCGGTCACCACCAGGGCCACGATGCCGATGGGGATCCCGACCCAGAAGGTCCACCGCCACGAGAGGTGCTCGACCAGGAAGCCACCCAGCAGGGGCCCGGCGACGGTGGCCAGGCCGAAGACCGAGCCGATGTAGCCCTGATAGCGGCCGCGTTCGCGGGGACTGACGACGTCGCCGATGATCGCCTGGGACAGTGCCATCAGCCCGCCCACGCCGAGTCCCATCACGGCCCGCGACCCCACCAGCTGCCCCATGTCCTGGGCGAACCCGGCGGCGAGTGAGGAGACCAGGAAGATCCCGATCGCAGACTGGAACATGATCTTGCGGCCGTACAGGTCCGACAGCTTGCCCCAGATGGGAGTGGAGGCGGTCGAGGTCAACAAGGTGGCCGAGACGACCCAGGCCAGCTGGTCCTGACCGCCGAGCTCACCGACGATGGTGGGCAGCGCGGTGGCCACGATCGTCTGGGACAGTGCGGCGACCAGCATGCCCAACATGAGCCCCACCAGGACGGTGAGGATCTGCCGGTGCGTCAGGTCCGGCATCACCTGCTCGCCGGGTGCCCCCGGGACACCGGCTCCGGGGGAGGACGCCGTACTCATCGCTGGCCCCCTTCCGCGGTGTGCGGATCCCCGGTCAGATGCTCGTCGAGACCAGCGTTGAACGCCGCCAGCAGGGACGCGAAGCGCGCCAGATCCTCGGGCGACCACGACCGCAGCAGCTCCCGGACGACGCCGCGCCGTTCCGCCCGCGTCGTCGTCAACACGCCTCGGCCTCGATCGGTGAGCCGCAGCCGGAGAGCGCGCCGGTCATCGGCGTCCGGTTCGCGCGTGACAAGGCCGGCCTGCTCCAGGGCCGCGACCTGTCGGCTGATCGTCGAGGCGTCCAGGTGGAAGTGCGCTGCGAGCTCACTGGACCGCAGCGGGCCGGTGTCATGGAGCCACGCGAGGATCCCGTAGGCGGCCCTCTCCACGACCTGCTCTGTCGGGCCGCCGCGCAGGTGCACCTTCTGGGCACGACGCACCAGCAAGGTCAGCTCCTGCTCGATGGACTCCACCGAGGCCAGGTCGGTCTCCGATCCAACTGATTGCATGTACCAACCATAACGGCTTGGCGACGGCGAGCGCACCCACCCGTGGATGTCTCGCGTGGCCAGAGCCGGAGCGGCGCCGGGATAAGCGCTACTGCTCCAGGTGTAGCGGCTCAGCAGTCCCACCCGACGCAGATCGCAAGTGGGCGATGTTTGGGGACAGCCGGACGCCAGTCAGGAGATGTCGCCGACCACGTAGCGCTGCAATGTGGGAGCAAGCGCGGCCACCAGCTCGTCCTGGCTTGCAGAGGTCAGATCCTCGAGGCCGACGACGTGGCGAGCCACGGCGAGGCCAAGGATCTGCGACATCACGAGCGCGGCGCGCAAGGGTGCCTGCCCAACCCCGAGCTGGGACACGACCGGTTCCAGCAGCCCAGTGGTGAACTTGTCGCCAACTATGCGAGCGGTGTCGGCTTCGACCGCGGCGGTGCGGAGTGTTCCGAGGATGCGCTCTCGCCGGTCCGTCTCATCGAGTGCCTCGATCACCAGTCTTGCCAAGCGCTCGCCGACGCGCCTCGGGTCCCCGTCCAGGAGCCGAGCCATGAGCGCGGGCGAATCAGAAGAAGGGTTGACGACTTCGTCGAACAGCTTTCGTTTCGAGCCGAAGAAATACGCCACGAGGGCGGCATCCACGCCCGCCTGTGCTGCGATCGCCCGCAGCGTGACGCGATCGTAGCCTCCAGCGGCGAACTGCTCGCGGGCTGCTCGAGCTATCTCCTCGCGTGTCGAACTGTGCCCCGGCCGGCGGCCTGGTCGTGCGGGGACGGGGCTCACGGCCGACGCTGCCACTGGCGCCGTTCACCAGAAGGTTGCTCCACACCTCACCTGCCTAGTTGTTCCGTCCGAAGGGCCGCCGTCGAAGGGCTGGCGGCTCGGAGAGTAGACGCGACACGCCGGGGCGTGGCACTCCTCATGAAGTCCAGCTTGTGTGTCGCTGGTCAGCGACCGCGTCACCTCGTCGAGGCCGGTGCGGTCCTGATGACAGTGTCGGACGATGGTGCTCGAAGGGCAACGAGGCTGCATACGTGGTCACCACGACGTCGGGGCAACGTCGACTCAAAGCGGAGACGACACTGCTGAGTGCGCCAATTCTTGGTGGTCTCCCGAACTCGCTCAGCCAGACGCGGCAACGCCGGGCGATGAAACGCCATCGGTATCCAACAGCGTGCCACTGCCGGGAAGGCGTAGCGCCGTGGGCGGCTGGCCCCTCTGCTTCTACCCTTTTCCTCCTATGTTTTTCGGCGTAGGCTGGCGCAGACCGCTACCTACGGGTGATCGCGATCCCCCGGGTTCGGCCGCCACGGCTGGAGGTGGGTGAGGTGACATACGGGAATCCGTACGGCCCGGCATGGCAACAGCTGGGGAGCGCCCTGTGGGATGTCTTGGCAGTCGTGTGGTGGACGCTGGTGGCTGGCAGCGTCGCGTTCGGTGCATGCTGGTGCATGGGGCAGTTCATGTATACGGAGTGGGTTCGCGACCATCCTGCGCCCCGCCTGCGGTTCTTGGCCGAACGCAGGCTGCGTCGAGACATCGCCCGCGGGCTGGGCGACCTTGAGGAGTACCTCCGCGAACGCAATGCAGCGCAGCTCGACGACGGGCCTGCCCGTTCCGCCCGGTCCCGGACCTGGAGGCGCCGGGGCTGGCACCGACCTTGAAACAGACCCCGACAGCACGAACGCCTCCAGGATCTGCGGTTTGCAGGCGGTTCTCTGACGGCTGCCCCAAGTCCCGGGCCGTTCGATGGCTGGGACCTCGCGGGTCGGACGTGTCTGCGGCGGGACGCCGACGCCAGCACGCTGGATTGCGGCCAATCTGCTCGGGGTGGCTGTAGTGCCCGGGGAAACCGCACGGGGGGCGGGATTGGTCCGGTGGGGGAGCTGGACACGTAGCAGCTCAGGTGACGTGGAGGTCGCATGCTCCGGCCGCGTCCGGACGCCCGGCGTCGGCGACCGCGCCAGACACGGGCATTCCCGGGTGCGGGGACGATATCGACGGCCCGGCACAGGCCCCGGCGGGCCGCGATCGGTATCCCAACCGGGACAGCCGGATGGGCCTGGCGCGATGAGCGATGCTGAGCAGATGATGCCGAGCCGCTGGCAGGACGAGAGCGAGGGGCTGCTTCGCGTTGTCGAGCGCATTGCCCTGATCCTGAACGAAGCCGGGATCCCACGGATGCCCGCCAGGGTGTTGGCCTACATGCTCGCCGACGACGCTGACCGCTACTCCGCCGCCGCGCTCGCGGACGGGCTTCGGGTCAGTCCGGCCGCAATCTCGGGGGCCGTGCGGCATCTCACCGCGACACGAATGGTGGTCAAGGAGCGCGAACCCGGGAGGAGGGCCGAGTTCTACCGGGTCTGCGAGGGCGACGTGTGCGGCATGATCGTGGCCGCCCGGATCCCGGTTCTCAAGCAGTGGGAGTCCGTGGTGGAGTCCGCGGCCGTCGAGCTCGGCGCGAACGGCGGTGGCCACCGATTGGCCGAGGCGACGGAGTTCATCGCGTTCCTGCGCGGCGAGACGGAGGGCACGCTCGAGCGCTGGGCCGAGCACCGCCGAGATCCTGGATAGCGATCCTCGGTGGTCGAAGCGCCGTCAGGGATTGGTGGTCGATCGCGTTCGGGCCCTGCCGGCGGTCCGGGTCGGTGTGGTGGGGCCTCCAATGAGGGCCGCGAAAGCCTTCGGCTCTGGATGCCCCAGTCGGGTCAGTTGCGGACCTCGATGCCCTGTCGGTCGGTGGCCTCGGCCTGCTGGTTGAGCATGGTCAGCAGCTTGTCGCCCTCGATGTCGAGGTCGGGCAGCAGGCGGTCGAGCCAGCGGGGCAGCCACCACGCTCGCTCGTCGAAGACGGCCATGAGAGCCGGGACGAGCGTCAGCCGGACGATGAAGGCGTCGATGAGGATGCCGGCGGCGAGGGCGAAGCCGATCTGCTTGATCATGATGTCGTGGCTGAAGATGAAGCCGGAGAAGACCGCGACCATGATGATCGCGGCTGCTACCACGACGCGGCTGGCCTGGTCGAAGCCATGCACGACGCTCTGGCGGGCTGGCTGGCCGTGGATGTGGGCTTCGCGCATGGAGGAGACCAGGAAGACCTCGTAGTCCATGGCGAGCCCGTAGAGGATGCCGGTCACGATGATCGGCATGAAGCTCATCAGCGGGCCGCCGGTGTCGAACCCGAAGAGGCTGCTGAGCCAGCCCCACTGGAAGACGGCGGTGGTGGCACCGAAGGTGGCCAGGATGCTGAGCAGGAACCCGGCGGTGGCCTTGAGTGGGACGACGATCGAGCGGAAGACCAGCATCAGGATCAGTACGGACAGCACGATAATGATGGCGAGGTAGAGCGGTAGGACGTCGGCGAGCTTGTCGGACATGTCGATGCCGATGGCGGTGAACCCGGTGACGCCTAACTGCACCTGGTTGTCCTGGGCGATGGCGTTGTCGGGCTCGCGCAGCGACTTCACGAGGTCGCTGGTGGCCTCGTCGCTGGGCCCGGAGATGGGGATGACGCTGAACACGGCCAGGTCGCCGGCCTCGTTGACGCCGACCGGGGCGGCCAGCACGATGTCGTCTCGGCTCTGGAACTCGGCGAGGAGCTTGGCGGTCAGCTCGGGTGTGACGCGGTCTGCGGTGCCGGTGGGCTCTGCGGTGACCAGAAGGGGGCCGTTGAATCCCTCACCGAAGCCCTGGGAGACGGCCTCGTAGCTCTGCCGGGCGGCGGTGTCCTGGTTCGCGGTCTCGCCGGTGGGGATGCCCAGGTTCATGCTGGCCGCGGGGATCGCCATCACGCCCAGGATCGCGACCACTCCTGCGATGACGGGCCACCGGAACCTGATCACGCCCTTGACCCAGTGGTCGGCGACGCTGTGGGACTCCGCCTCCACCTTGGCGCGGCGCCGGGATCGGGCCTTGTCGGAGCAGATCCGCTCCCCGACCAGCCCCAGCAGCGCGGGCAGCAGAGTCAGGGCGATGAGCACGGCCAGGGCGACCGTGGACGCCGCGACCAGTGCCATCGTGGACAGCATGGCGATGCCGATCACGGTCAAAGCGGTCAGCGCGATGAGGACGGTCAGGCCGGCGAAGAACACGGCACTGCCCGCGGTGCCGACCGCTCTGCCCGCTGCCTCCTGCGCGCTGAGTCCCCGATCGAGAATCAACCGTCGCTGCCGGTTGACGACGAACAGCGCATAGTCGATGCCGACGGCGAGGCCGACCATGAGACCGAGGACGGGGGTGGCGGAGTTCATCTCGACGGCCGTGGAGAGCGCGTACGCCCCGCCCACGCCGATGCCGACGCCGACCAGCGCGGTGATCAGGGGCAGACCGGCCGCGATCAGCGAACCCAGGGTGAGCACCAGCACGAGAGCGGCGACGGCGAGACCGATCACCTCACCGATACCGACCGGGATTTCGATGGCCTTGAGCGAGTCGCTCGGGAGCACGGTGATGCCCGTTCCCTGCTCGGCACGCTCGACCACCTCGACCACCGAGGTGACGTCGTCATCGGTCAATGAGGTCGAGGCGACGGTGAACTGGAACTGGAACAGCGCGACCTGCCCGTCCGAGGACACCAGCACGCCGGGCACCGGGGCCCCGTCCACCACCAGCGGCTGGTAGGGAGGCGCCTGTCCCTGGTCCGTCCCGGCTGGGGGATCGGCCGGTGCACCTTCCTGATCAGTGCCCGGTCCGCCCTGCTCCCCGGTACCCAGAGCGGCGTCCAGGGGGTTGACGACCTTCTCCAGGTCATAGACGTCGCTGACGGTGCCGCTGATCACCGCAAGACGCTCCGGGGTGTCGAGGCGCTCACCGTCCGGCACAGTGAACACGACGCTGGCCTGGCCTCCCGACGCCGCGGGAAGCTCATCGGCCACGCGGTCGAGCACGGTCTGGGCCTCGGTGCCCTCGATCTTCATCTCGGAGCTGACGTTCACCCCGTTGAAGGCCACGGCACCGACGACCGCGGCGAGGACCGCCACCCAACCGGCAATGAACAGCCACGGCCGGCCGAATGCGGTTCGTCCGAGCCGGTACAAGAATGTGGACATGGGTTCTGGGTCTCCTGGTGGGCGAGGCGGTGGCTAGAGGCCGTGGCGCAGGTAGTCGAAGGTGAGATCGAGGAACGAGCCGTAGTCCATCGATGCCGGGGTGGCGTCGTTCTCGCCGTCTAGGTGCACGTCGAGAGTTCCCTCCAGGGCGGCCATCACGGCGCCGTAGACGGCGCCGAACAGCAGTGGCACGTAGATGGCGGGATAGCGGTCCCCGGCTGCGGATCCCAGGAGTTCTTGGGCGGTGTGGCGCATGCGTTGCTGAACGCTGAGGACGTAGGGCTCGAGGGTTGGGTACTGCCGTGCCATGGCCATCAGCTCGCGCATCCTCACCAGGGTGTCCGCGGTGAACTGATCCCTCATGACGGATAACAGGGCGTCGAGCAGTGGCAGGTCTTCTGGCAGGTCGGCGAGGATCGCGCTGGCGTCGTCGACACCCCCGAACGCGACCGCGGCGACTGCCTCCTCCTTGCAGGAGAAGTGGTTCGCGAAGGTGCGCCGGGAGTAGCCCGCCCGCTCCACGACGTCCGCAGTGACAAACCCGAACAGCCCGCGCTCACGGGTCAGCTCGAAGGCCGCCTCGGCCAGCGCCTGTGCCGTCGCCTCCCGCTTGAGGTCCCGCAGCCCACGATCCACTCCCTCAGTATGACGGGGCCTGCCCATTGAGCAACATTGCCCAGTGAGCACGCAGGCATTCGCCTGACGCCTTGGTGAGCGGTAGCCGCCGCCGGCGGCCGGTAGCGTGACGGCACACGCGACTGCTGATCCGCCTTCGGCGGCCGGTCCAGTTAGTCGGCGGCATCGACCTAGGGGAGCGCGTATGGGTGCTGATGGCGAAGCGGTCGGCGTCGACCGCGCACGGAACCAGACGACGACTGACGGGGAACAGTTCGCCGATGCGGTGTTGGCCCTGCTCGCAGTCGCTCGGCGGACCAGGGGCCGACTTCAGCCGCTTTTCGACGACGTCACCGTGCCGCAGTTGGTGCTGCTGGACGCCGTGCAGGCTTGCGGTCGCGAGGGCATCGCCGCCATCTCGGCATACACGCTGCTGAGCCAACCCACGGTGACCCAACAGGCCGCCGGGCTGGAAGCGGCCGGCCTGCTGCGCCGCATCCCAGCCGCGGATGATCGACGCCGACGCGTACTCACGCTCACCGAGCGCGGGGAGCAGCTCCTGGCCGCCAAGCGCGGCCTGGTTGCCGACCGGTTGGCGGTGGCCTGGACATCCCTCACCGCCGAGGAGCAGTCGATCGCGGTCCCGCTGCTGCGTCACATCATTGATCTTGTCTCGGAACTTGCCTGAGTCACGATTGCCCGTTTCATTCCTATGTAGCTCGGCGTAGTGTCAGCCCCGCGTCTTCGTTACGCACTTGGCCGCCGCCGGACCTACCGTCTTGCCCGGCCAGTCCGGGAGAGGGCTGTGCGTTCTGCGGACCTCCACGGGACTCGGATGGCACTACCTGGCCGGAACCTTCCTCGACGTGATTCGCTACCTCGTGTGGTGGCTCGTCGGTGGCCTCCTTGCCGGTGGAAGCTGCTGGTACGTGGGCGCCAACGTGTACGAGAACGGGTGTGCGAAACGCCGGCTCCCCGAGTCAGGTTGGCGGCTGAGCTGCGGCTACGACGAGACGTACGTCGGGGCTGTCGCGTGCTCGAGGATTACCTCGCCAGGCAAGAAACTCACGGGAGTCGGACGGAAGGCCGGCCTCAGAACCGATCGGCTCAGCCTCAACGGTGGATCGGCAACTCCCACCCGCTCTCGCGAAGGACTCACTGGCGCCGACGCGCTGATGAATAGGCCCCCCACCAGAAGTGCTCCAACAGGATGCCCGAGATCAGGATTCCCACCATGGTGCCTGCTCCCGAGACGCCTTGCCCGGATCGCGACGGCCTGCGGTCGCCGCGCGTCGGGGAAGGCATCGACCAGGGCCGAGAGAGTCGCCGGCATCACCGCGGAGGCGCCGATACCTGCCAGGCCTCGCAGCGCAATGGGGGGTCCCCGGCTGCTCCACCAGCCCGGACGCCAGCGATGCGACAGCGAACAAGGGTAGGCTCGCAACCTATGTTGACGTCCCCACCGGTCGGCTGCGATCCCGACCGATAGCAGCAACGCCGCAGAGGCCAGGGGCTTAGACGTTCACCACCCACGTCAGCTCGGTCTGCGTGGCCCGGTGCTCTCGGCGATGTCCGGTAGCGCGAGCGAGAGGGAGGACGCGGCACCGATCACCAGAGCGAGGTCCACACACATCGTCACCACAGGCGGTCAAGTCACCGCGTCCGGCCGGCGGAGAAGTAGTCACTGGCATTATCGGATACAAGGCGTCGGCCTCGGGGACAGCAACGCGAGGGCTCGGGTGTCGGGCCAGGACGCGAGGCGCCCTGTGGGGGAGTGCTCCTTGGAGACCTCACGATGGTCTCCTCGACGGCCAGCGTGCGGCGGAGGACGTCGATCGGGGGGCTCGAGCGCGATCAGCTCGCCGCACCGCAGTCCGGCCTCGATCAGGGTCTCGACCATCAGCCGGTGCTGGGCGGGCAGCGCGGGAGACGCTCGTACTCGCCCGGGGTACGGGTGCGGGCCTTAGCAGCGATCACCTGGGTAGCTCGGTCGGTGTGGTCGCAAGGTTTGAGGTCATTCTCGGACTGTGGACTAGATGGGCCCGCGAGATCTTTCTCGTTCGCGGGAATTCCGCTGACCTGCTTGCAGTTGTGGCTGAAACGAAACTGTTCCGTTTCGACCGAGCATCAGGAGACACCCCGCGTGACACCACAAGAGGCGGCCGTCCGGCCCCGCATCGAAGGTGAGCGCGAGCAGGAGATCCTGCTCGCGACGCTCGACGTGCTAGCCGAGGTCGGCTACGACCGTCTCACCATGGACGCCGTCGCGTCTCGCGCGAAGGCCTCCAAGGCCACCCTCTACCGCCGGTGGCACTCGAAGGCTGAGCTGGTGATTGAGGCCGTCATGCTCCACAAGGGCCCGGCCACCTCGCCTGACACCGGTAGCTTCCGCCAGGACCTCATCGAGATGAGCTGCGGGGCTGGCGGCCTCACCGACGCGAAGCCGCTCGGGATGCTGGCCAGCATCATCACCGCGCTCAACCTCGACGACGAGTTCGCCGAGCGATTTCGGCGCGACTTCATCGGACCCAAGGTGGCCATGGGTCGACTCGTCTACGAGCGAGCACAGGCCCGCGGCGAGATCCGCGCCGACCTGGACATCGACCTGGTGACACCGGCGCTGGCCGGGATGGTCCTGCACCGAATCTTTCTGATGGGCGAGCACGCCACCCCCGACCTGATCACCGCCCTGATCGACCAGATCATCATCCCGGCCTGCCGCCCGCAAACCCACACCCCCGCGAAGACAAGGAACCGTCTTGACTGACATCGACCGCGCCACCCCACCCGACGCGGCCCGCATGGCCGCCCCACAGCGCGAGCTCCACCTCGGCTGGGCTCTGGTCCTCATCTCGATCGCCCAACTGATGGTCGTCCTCGATGCCACCATCGCGAACATCGCGCTGCCCTACATCCAGGTCGACCTCAACATCAGCAACGCCAACTTGACGTGGATCGTCACCGGCTACGCCCTGGCGTTCGGCAGCCTGCTGCTGCTTGGCGGCCGCCTCGGTGACCTCTACGGCCGCCGCAAGGTGTTCATGATCGGCCTCGGCATCTTCGCGGTCGCCTCCCTGCTCGGCGGGCTCGCGACCAACGAGCCGCTGCTGCTCGCCGCCCGTGGCCTGCAGGGCCTCGGTGCCGCGCTCGCCTCCCCGGCCGCCCTGGCGCTGATCACCACTACGTTCCCCGCAGGCCCCGCCCGCAACCGGGCCTTCGCGGTGTATGCCGCGATGTCCGGCGCGGGTGCGGCCGTCGGTCTGATCCTCGGTGGCTGGCTGACCGGCACGTCGCCGGAGCTCTTCGGCATGGTCGTTGACGGCTGGCGCCTCACCTTCTTGATCAACGTGCCGATCGGCCTCGGTGCCGCCGCCCTGGCGCCGCGCTTCCTCAACGAGTCCGAGTCGCACCCGGGCGAGCTCGACCTGCCCGGCGCCGTCACTGGCACCCTGGCGCTGGTCGGCATCGTCTACGGCCTGTCCCGCGCCGGCACCGAGGGGTGGAGCGACGCGATCACCGTCGCCAGCCTGGTGGTCGGCGTGGCGCTGCTGGTCGTCTTCGGGCTGGTCGAGAGCCGGGTGGCGCACCCGCTGCTCCCGTTCCGGATCTTCACCAACCGAACCCGGGCGTCCAGCTTCGTGGCGATGTTCCTCGCGCCCGCGGCGATGTTCGCGATGTTCTACTTCCTGAGCCAGTACCTGCAGAACGTCATGGGCTACAGCCCGCTCAAGACCGGTGTCGCGTTCCTGCCGTTCACGGTGGGCATCGTGTTCGGGGCCGGTCTGGCCTCCAACCTGGTGAACCGGATCGACCCCCGCTACATCTCGGGAGTCGGCACGCTGCTCGCCGCGGGCGCCCTGTTCGGCTTCTCCCGGATCCCATTCGACACCCAGTTCCCGGTGAGCGACGTGACGGGGACTTATGTCGCCAACATCCTGCCGTACACCGTCTTGATGGCGGTCGGCATGGGCCTGACGTTCGTGCCAGTCACCCTGACGGCGGTCCACCACCTCCGCTCCGAGGAGTCCGGCATCGGGTCCGGGGTGCTCAACACGATGCAGCAGGTCGGCGGCGCCCTCGGCCTCTCAGTGCTGGCCACGGTCGCCACACAGACGTTCACCGACCGGGGCGCCGAGCTGGCCCAGGCCGGCGCCGCTGCGGGCGGCGAGGCCCCGTCAGCGGAGGTCATGCAGCGGATGCAAATCATCGTCCAGCAACAGATCTTTACTGAGGGCTCGACCCAGGCTTTCCTGGTCGGCTCGATCCTGATGCTCGCGGCATCCGCGGTGATCTGGATCTTCCTCGACGTGAAGCATCAGGAGCTCGCCACCGACGGCCCCGAGGGCGTCCACGTCGGTTGAGGCAGCCCACTCACTCGTGAGGCGGTCGTCAGCCCGAGAGGTTGGCGGCCGCGTGAATTAATGAGTCCACGGCTGAGTTATCCGTACCAGCCTCGTCGGCCGGCGGTAGCCGAGTCCCGTCGCTGAGCGCGTGTCGCTGACCGCTCGCTGGTTCCGGCACCCGCGTGGTGCGTCCAGCAGTCTCCTGCCGTTTGGCGCCTCGGAGCTCAATGACTGGCGTCGAGGTAGCCCATCATCCGGTTCAGCAACTGCGAGGCTCGGTGCAGGTCGGCCGACGCGGGAGGGGGCTCGTCCGCCAGCAGCGGCAGCCGGCTCGCGCGCCAGTCCGGGCGGTACTCGTCGGCCAGCGCGGTCGCGACCCGGCCGGCGTGCCGTACGGCCTGCGCATCGACCGTCCAGACGACGTCGAAGCGTCGCTGCGCGTCGCGCGTCGTGTCCTGGCCGGGTCGCTCGACCGCGGCCATGCACGCCGGGAGGTCGTCGGCGTCGCACACCAGCAACCACTCGCGGTTGAGCGGCGCCTCCCGGGGCAGCGCCACCTCGGTGAGGGCGCCGGGGCGTGACAGTGAGGGCTCGGCGAGGGCAGCGAAGACGACGGCGGCGCGCGCGGTGCGGGCGAGCTCGGTCCAGCGGGCGCGCGCCTGCTCGAGGAACATCGCGCGCTGGAACCCGCCGAAGAGCACCGGTTCCTCCGCGCGGGCGCAGCACTCGTCCTCGATGGCATGGCTCAGCGCGACCAGGGTCGCCTTGGACAACCGCTGCGGGATGAGCTCGGGGTGGCGGCGGCGGAGCTCGGCGTACACCGACCGCGACCGCAGGGCGAGCGATGGGGGGCCGTCCGTCCCGACGCGCCGTACGGCGGCCCCGAGAGCGAGCCCGGCGGTGCGGTGTCGGAGGACCTCGAGCACGGCGGCGACGTCCTGCTCCGTGTACCGACGGTGTCCACCGGGTAATCGTGCGGGACGTGGGAACCCGTAGCGGAGCTCCCAGCTGCGCAGCGTCGCGGGTGGGACACCGGTGCGGTCCGACAGGTCGCTGATGGTCAACAGGTGCGTGTGGTCCGGGCTGGTCACTCGAAACCTCCGCACGTTGCCTAGATATTTTTTGAAGTATTGCATAGTTTGTGGGAACACGGTCGAGGTTCAGGAGGACGCGGTGACCCCACGCACGACGGATGACGCCCTGAGTCGGCTGCTGGACGCCGGTGCCGCGCGCGCCGCCGTCACGGCGCAGCACGCCCGACTCTGGGCCGCGCTGGCCCTGGCGACGGAAGGTGGCAAGCGGTTCCGGCCTGCCCTGGTGGTCGCGGCGCACGACGCCCTCGGTGGGCGCCGTACCGCGGCAGCCCTGGAGGTCGGGGCGGCGGTCGAGCTGCTCCACACCGCCTTCGTCATCCACGACGATGTCATCGACGGCGACGACGTGCGACGGGGACGTCCGAACGTGAGCGGCACCTTCCGCGCGCTGGCCCTGGAGAGCGGCGCGTCGCCCGAGGACGCGGTCGACCTGGGTCGGACGGCCGGCATCCTGGCCGGCGACCTGGCCCTCGCCGCGGCGATCCGTGCGGTGGCCACCTGCGGGGCACCGACCGCGGTCGTCGGGCGGTTGCTCGACCTCTTCGACGCGGCCCTGCACACCACGGCTGCCGGCGAGCTCGCGGACGTGGAGCTGTCGATCGGCACCGCGCCGTCGTCGCTCGGCGGCAGCCTGGCCATGGCCGAGCAGAAGACCGGGGCGTACTCCTTCGAGCTGCCCCTCCAGGCCGGTGCGCTCCTCGCCGGCGCCGACGACAGCACGGTCGCCGACCTCGGGGACGCGGGCCGCTCGCTCGGGATCGCCTTCCAGCTCGTGGACGACCTCCTGGGGGTCTTCGGCGACCCAGGCCGGACGGGCAAGAGCGCGACGAGCGACCTGCGCACGCGCAAGCAGACCCCGCTCCTGGTCCACGCGCGGTCGACGCCGGAGTGGGGGCAGATCCTCGGCCACGTCGGTCGCGAGCTGGACGACCGCGAGCTCGACGAGGTCCGCGACCTCCTGGTGCGGTCGGGGTCACGCCACTACGTCGAGGGGTTGGTCGAGGCCCACCTCGCCGCCGCCCGGGACGTGCTCGTCCGGCTCGGAATCCCGGTCGCCCTGCTCGATGTGGTCGAAGTGCACCCGGCGGCCTTCGCCGCCGGCGCGGAGGTGGCGGCATGAGCCTCTTCCTCGTCAAGACCCGACCCGTGCAGCGCCTCTACGACCGCGTGTCCGAGGCCAGTGCCGCGCTCGTCATCAGCTCCTACTCCAGCTCGTTCGGGCTCGCGTCCCGCCTGCTCGCGGGCCCGGTCCGGGGCCGGGTGCGCAACATCTACGCCCTGGTCCGGATCGCCGACGAGATTGTCGACAACCCGGACCTGTCCCTCGGCGTCGAGTCCCGCGCCCGGATGCTCGGCTGGCTCCACGAGGACGTCCGCCACGCCCTGCGGACCGGGTACAGCGCCAACCTCGTCGTGCACGCGTTCGCCCGGACGGCCATCGCCTGCGGCATCACCGACGACATGATCGACCCGTTCTTCGCGTCGATGCAGATGGACCTCGAGACCTCGACCCACACGCCGGAGACCTTCGACCGCTACGTCTACGGCTCGGCCGAGGTGGTGGGCCTCATGTGCCTGCGCGCCTTCCTCGCCGACCGGCCCGCGGGGCCCGAGCGGGACGCCGAGCACGACCGGCTCGCCCCGGGGGCCCGGCGGCTCGGTGCCGCCTTCCAGAAGCTCAACTTCCTGCGCGACCTCGCCGAGGACTACGACCTCCTGGGTCGTGCCTACTTCCCGGGCCTCGTCGTCGACCGCTTCTGCGACGCCGACCGCGACCGCATCCTCATCGACATCGACGCCGACCTCGCGGCGGCGGCCCTGGTCGTGCCCGACCTGCCGCCGAGCAGCCGCCGCGCGGCGGCAGCGGCCCACGCGACGTTCGCCGAGCTCGCCGCGCGGCTGCGCGCGACGCCCGCCGCCGAGATCCGGCGTCAGCGGGTGCGGGTCCCGGACGCGGTCAAGGTCCGGATCGCCGCCGGCGCGCTGTACGGCGGCCGGTCGTGACGTCGCTCCTGCCCCACCACCGACTGCTCGGGGGTACGACGGAGCCCGAGCGCGGCAGCCGTCGCGTGGTGGTCGTCGGCGGCGGCATCGCCGGGCTGGCCACCGCCGCGCTGCTCGCGTCGCGTGGGCACAGCGTCGACCTCCTCGAGCAGAACGACGAGCTGGGCGGTCGCGTCGGCAGCGTCGAGCGGGACGGGTTCCGCTTCGACACGGGCGCCTCGTGGTACCTCATGCCCGAGGTCTTCGAGCACTTCTTCGACCTGCTCGGCACCACGGCGGCCGCCGAGCTCGACCTCACCGTGCTCGACCCGAGCTACCGCGTGTTCTTCGAGGGGCACCCCGACCCGGTCGACATCCGTCCCGACCGCGCCCACAACCGGGCGGTGTTCGAGTCGCTTGAGCCGGGCGCCGGGGAACGCTTCGACGCCTACCTGCGCTCGGCCAAGGACACCTACGACGTCGCCCTGCGCCGCTTCCTCTACAACAGCTTCGACTCGCCCGCGGCCTTCCTGCGTCCCGACGTGGTGCGGCGGAGCCCGAAGCTCGGGCGGCTGCTGACCCGGTCGCTGGGCAGCCACGTGGCCGCCCGGTTCTCCGACAACCGGCTCCGCCAGGTGCTGGGCTACCCCGCGGTGTTCCTCGGGTCGTCGCCGAGCCGGACGCCGAGCATGTACCACCTGATGAGCCACCTCGACCTCGGTGACCGAGTGCTCTACCCGCAGGGCGGGTTCACGAGGCTGATCGAGGTCATCGTTGCGCTGGCAGAGCGGCACGGCGCCCGCCTGCGCACCGGCACCCCCGTCACGGCCATCCTCACCGAGGGGGGCGCCCGGGGCAGCCGTGCACGGGTGACGGGGGTCGAGCACGAGGTGGCCGGCGGCGGTCGCCGTACGCTCCCGGCCGACGTGGTCGTCGGTGCCGCGGACCTGCACCACCTCGAGACCGCGCTCCTCCCCGCCGCGCTGCAGACCCACCCCGAGCCGGCGTGGCGGCACCGGTCAGCGGGCCCCGGCGCCGTGCTGGCGATGCTCGGCATCGAGGGCCGGCTCCCCGAGCTCGCGCACCACTCGTTGTTCTTCGTGTCCGACTGGGACAGCAACTTCGGCGACATCTTCGGACCGGACGCCAGGGTCCCGGAGCCCGCGTCGATCTACGTCTGCAAGCCGTCGGCGACCGACCGCACCGTGTCGCCGGAGGGGTGCGAGAACCTCTTCGTCCTCGTGCCGGTGCCCGCCGACGTGGAGATCGGCAGCGGGGGCGACGACGGGCGGGGGTCGGAGGCTGTCGAACGCGCCGTGGACGCGGCGATCGACCAGGTGGCGACGTGGGCCGGGGTCAGCGACCTGCGGGGGCGCGTCCTGGTGCGGCACACCGTCGGGCCGGCGGACTTCGAGCGGCGCTACAACGCCTGGCGGGGTGGCGCGCTCGGCCTCGAGCACACGCTGCGTCAGAGCGCGTTCCTCCGCCCCGGCAACGCCTCCGCCAAGGTGGACGGGCTGCTCTACGCCGGAGCGAGCACCGTCCCCGGGGTGGGGCTGCCGATGTGCCTGATCAGCGCCGAGCTCGTCCTCAAGCGGCTGACGGGCGACCGGTCGGCGCTGCCGGTGCCGTCCTGATGGGCCTCGAGCGCTGGTCGTACGTCGCGATGCTGGCGTTCTGCCTGGCCGGCACGCTGCCGCTGGTGCCGGCGTTCCGGCTGCGGGTGCTGCGGCAGCCGGGCCGGCTGCTCCTGACCGTGCTGGCCGCCGGGTCGCCGTTCCTGCTTTGGGACCTCTACGCCACGCACGCCCGTCACTGGCACTTCGACCCGGCCCAGACGCTGCCGTGGCGGGTCGCGGGCATTCCCCTCGAGGAGGTGGGTTTCTTCGTCGTCATCCCGGTCGTGACGGTGCTGACGTACGAGGCGGTGAAGGTGGTCCGCGGCAACACGCCCCGGAGCGCTCGACGCCGCGAGGAGGTGTGATGACCTACACGGCGCTCACGGTGGTGGCGGTGCTGGCGACGATCGCGCTGGACCGCTGGGTCGCGCGCACCCGGGTGACGAGCACGGCGAGCTGGTGGTCCGCGTACGGCATCATCGTGTTCTTCCAGCTGCTGACCAACGGCTGGCTCACCGGCCGCCGCATCGTCCGCTACGATGGCGACGCGATCCTCGGCAGCGGCGACGTGCGGTTCGTGGGTGACGGCCGGCTCGTCTTCGCGCCGGTCGAGGACCTCGGCTTCGGCTTCGCCCTGGTGCTGAGCACTACCGTCGTCTGGGTGTGGCTCGGCAGACGCAACGGCGAGGAGAGCGCGTGAGCGCCGCGCTCCGGACCCGCCTCGACGCGATGCAGCCCACCGACATCGGCGTCCCGGGCCCGAGCAGCCTCGACATGGCGCGGGCGTTCCGGTCGGTGCGGGCGCACCCGCTGTCCTTCCTCGTCGAGGTCGCGGAGCGCCACGGCGACCTCGTCTCCTTCCCGGTGCCGGGTCCACCCGCGCTGCTCGTCAACGACCCGGACGCCGCCCGGCACGTGCTCCAGACGTCGGCGCGGCACTGGGGCAAGCAGACCGTGCAGTACGCCGCGCTGGCCCGGGTCACCGGCCCCGGCCTCCTCGCCTCCGCCGAGCCGACCTGGATCGAGCACCGCCGGCTCGCTGCCCCCGCGTTCCACCACCAGCGGCTGGAGGCGGTGGGAGACCAGGTGCGCGCTGCCGCCGACGGCGCCATCGCCGCCGGGCTGTCGCGGAGCTCGGTGCAGGACGGCGCGGTCGTCGACGTGGCGGCGCTGACGCACCGGATCGGGCTCGACGCCGTCGGTCGCGCGCTCTTCTCCGCTGACCTCACCGGGCACGCCCAGGAGCTGCTGGACGCCACGAGCGAGGCGGCCGAGCTGGTCGTCCGCGCCGGCCGGGCGATCCTGCCGATCCCCGACCGGGTGCCGACACCGCTGAAGGTCCGGCTGCGCGCGACGCGGCGCCGGCTCGACGTCATCTCCGCGCAGATCATTGCCGAGCGGCGGGTGCGTGGCCACTCCGGGGACTCGTACGGCGACGACCTCCTCGGCCTGCTGCTCGACAGCGGCCTGCGTGACGACGAGATCCGCGACGAGCTGGTGACCATGGTGATCGCCGGGCACGAGACGGTGGCCGCGGCGCTCGCCTGGACGCTGATGCTGCTCGCCGAGGACCAGCCCGCCCAGGACCGGGTGCGCACCGAGCTGGCCTCACACCCGGGACCGGTGCCGCTCGTCGGCCACCGGGACAGGCTGCCGTGGACCCGGGCCGTCGTCGACGAGGCGCTACGCCTCTACCCGCCCGCCTGGGCGCTCTCCCGCCGCTCGCAGCAGCCCGACGTGGTCGCCGGTTGTGAGGTCCCGGCCGGCACGCTCGTCATCATCAGCCCCTGGCTCCTGCACCGGCGCACCGACACGTGGCCCGACCCGCTGGCCTTCCGGCCGGAGCGGTTCCTCGGCGAGGGCGCGGTCCGCTCGGGCTACCTGCCGTTCGGGCAGGGACCCCGGCTCTGCATCGGACGCGAGTTCGCCCTGGGGGAGATGGTCCTCGTCCTCAGCCGGCTGCTGCCGTCGTACCGGATCGACGTGACACCGGACTGGTCCCGCCCGCAGGCGGCCGCGCAGGTCGCCGTCCATCCCCGCGGTGGCATGCCGCTCGTCGTCACCCGCCTCCGGGTACCGGCATGACAGACCTCGTGCTCGTCGTCGTGCTCCTGCTCGCGGGCGGTGCCGCAGCGTGGCTCGCCGCCGACCTCCGGACCATCGTCGGGGGAGCCACTCGGTCGGTCCCCTCGCTCGCCGTCGTCGTGCCGGCGCGCGACGAGGAGGCGACGCTCCCGGCGGTGCTGGATTCCTTGCACGGGCTGGGCGTGGACGTGGTCGTGGTGGACGACGACTCCCGCGACGCCACGGCGTCGGTGGCACGAGCCGCCGGAGCGCGAGTCCTGGCCGCCGGGACGCCGCCGCCCGGGTGGACCGGCAAGGCGTGGGCATGCCACGTGGGTGCGGAGGCGACGACGTCCGACCTGCTGCTGTTCCTCGACGCGGACACGGTGCTGGCGCCGGACGCGCTGGCCGGTTTGGTGGACCTGCACGACCGGCACGGCGGCCTGGTGTCCGTGCAGCCGTTCCACGCCGTCGAGCGGCCGCACGAGCAGGTGTCGGCGTACTTCAACGTGGTCGCGGTGCTGGCCAGCGGCGCTTTCACGCGTGACGGGGGACGCCGGCCGATGGCGTTCGGGCCGTGCCTGCTGACCTCGCGGGCGGACTACGAGCGGGCCGGCGGTCACGGCTCGGTCCGGTCGGCGATCCTCGACGACGTCGAGCTCGCGGTGGCCTACCACCGCGCCGGGCTCCCCGTCCGGTGCTGGGTCGGCGGCGACCGGCTCCGGATGCGCAGCTACCCGGGCGGGCTCGGCCAGCTCGTCAGCGGCTGGACCAAGAACATCGCCTCGGGCGCCTCCGCCGCTGCGCCCGGCCCGACCCTCGGCACGGTGCTGTGGATCAGCGCCCACCACGCCGTCGCCGTCGGCGCGCTCCTCGCGCTCGTCGAGGCGGTCACCGGGTGGGGTGCCGCCTTGTCCTACGGGCACCCGCTCGTCTGGGCCGTGGCCTGGGTCGTGGCCGCGGGGCAGCTGCGGTCCCTGCTCGCGCGGGTGGGCTCGTTCCGGTGGTGGACGTGGGCGGTGTTCCCCGTGCCCCTGCTCGCGTTCGACCTCGTCTTCGCGCGCTCGGCCGCTCAGACGGCGCTGCGCCGCTCGGTGAGGTGGCGGGGCCGGGCGGTCGACCTGCGGCACCGCTCGGTCGAGGGAGGCGCCTGATGCTGAGGCTGCTGATCCCGCAGGGCGTGACGATCCTCGTCGACATCGTGGCGTGGGGGACGTTCCACGCCGCGACCGGCTACGCCGCCCACCGGTTGCGCGACGAGCGCCTGGAGAGCGACGGTTGGCTGCTGCGGGAGCGAGGGTTCGAGGACGGGGGCCGCTGGTACCGACGCCGCCTGCGGATCCACCGCTGGAAGGACCGGCTCCCCGAGGCGGGGGCCCTCTTCACCGGCGGCCTCAGCAAGCGCGAGCTGCCGTCGTACGACGGACCCGGGCTGCGGCTCTTCGCGCGCGAGACGCGACGGGCCGAGCTCACCCACTGGTGGTGCATGGCGTGCGGGCCGCTCTTCGTGCTGTGGAACCCGCCGCTCGCCGCGGGCCTCCTCGTCACGTACGGCGTGCTGGTCAACCTGCCGTTCATCCTCATCCAGCGCTACAACCGGTTCCGCATCCAGTCGCTGCTCGAGCGGCGGTACGCATGACGTCCCGCGACACCGCCCCCGGGTCGGCCCGCTCCTCCGGCGGCACGGCCACCGCAACGCGGCCGCCGTCGCTGCTGCGGCCCTCGAACCCCCGGCACGGGCCGGTGGCCCAGCTGCTCATCGCCTGGGCGCCGCTCGGCGCGATCCTGCTCGTCTACTGGGTCGCGCAGTGGATCAGCGCGCCGCTGAGCGCGGGCGCCGCGACCAACCGGCTCGGCTTCGGCCTGCACGTCACCGGGCCGGCCGACGCGGACCGGGCCGTCTTCGGCGAAGTCCCGACCGTCTGGCTCCAGGCGCGCCTCGTCGACGGGTCGCCGCACTGGTACGACGTCGCCGCCGCGCTGGTCTACGTCACACACTTCGTCGCCATCCCGCTGCTCACGGCGGTCCTGTGGTTCCGCCTGCGCGAGCGCTTCGCCGTCTGGGTGGCGAGGGTCCTCGCGTTCACCGCCGTCGGGGTGACGGGCTACGTCGCCTACCCCGCCGCGCCGCCCTGGATGGCGTCGGAGCAGGGGGCGATCGGCCCGGTCGAGCGCATCTCGAACCTCGGCTGGGAGCCCGTCCACCTCGATCTCGTCGGGACGCTGGTCGCCTCCGCCCAGGACGGCAGCAACCCGGTCGCCGCGATGCCGTCGCTGCACGCCGGCGCCGCCCTGCTCGTCGCCCTGTTTCTGTGGCCGTCGGTCGGCCCGCGGTGGCGTTTGCTGTTGCTGGCGTATGCCTTGGCGATGGCAGTCACGCTCGTCTACACCGGCGAGCACTACGTCGCCGACGTATTTGCGGGTTGGCTGACGGCGGGGTTGGCCGTCACCGTGGTCGCGTCGCTTCGTGCGACCTTCGCGAGACGTCTGCCTACGTGTCGAGCGGGTGCGTCCGGCCGGTATGCGCAAGGATGATGTCGCAAAGGGAAGCTGCAGGCTTAAAATCGCAGACCAAGGCGATGGGCCGCTGCCGCATGCAGCCTTCGTCATCGGACACAGACGACCTCGACCGCGTTGACCCGGGGCGGGGTCCGCGTTCCAGCGATGCGATCAGGCGGGTGTACCAACGTTAGGAGTAGCGCGTTCGAGAGGTCGTCGATACGCTCGAAGAGGGTGTCGAAGTCCGTGATCTCGGTGGGGATCTGCCCGTCCCTTCGGGCAAGCATGGCGTCGATGACCGCGTGCAGGACGCTGGCGCGACTCGGTTTGAACCGCCCCGGGATGTCCGGAGACCGGAAACTCCAGGCGGTTCAGTTAGCAGGTCGCGACCACGTTGATCAGCGCCGCCTCGGCCTGCTTGCGACGCTCGAGCAGCCACTCGGGGGAGTAGGTCCCCGGGCGGAGTCTGGGGATCGCGACGTCGATGGTGCCGGCCCGGGTATCCCCGTGCCGGTAGCTGTGGGAAAGGTAACCCGCTCCGGCGAGTCACGGACGTACTCGGCGCCACAGACCGCGTCGGCCTCGGCTGACATCAACGCGTTGATCACCGTGTTGAGCAGGTCCCAGATCAGATCCTGCGACGCGGCCGACAGGCCGTTGTCGAGCAGCTGGGCAGGGTGAGAATTGGCGGAGCGGTCATCGTGATGATCCTCTCCAGAGTGCTGTAGACGGCTCACCCGAAGAATCACGCGGTGGCCGCGTCTACGTCCCGGCGACATGCGGGGCAACGATCACGTCGACCGCGATACCCCACTATTGAGGACTCAACTGCAACCTCACCCCGGTCCGCGTCGACCCACTTTGCGGAACTCGCTTGGCGACTGCCCGGTCCAGCGCCTGAAGGCGTGAGAGAAGTTCGCCAGGTCGCTGTAGCCGAGATCGACGGCGGTCTGACTGATCGTCAGGGAGTGGTCGAGCAGGCGGACGATGGCCCTCTCGCGTAGTAGGGATTGTCGAACCTCCCGGAAGGTCGTCCCCTCGTCGTCAAGTCGTCTCTTCATGGTGCTGGTGGAGACGCCGAGGAGTGCTGCGACCTCCTGGCTGCTGCTACGCCCGGGATCCTCCTCGAGCAGTCGCCTCACGCTCTCCGTGACACTGGTGGCACTGGTGTTCCGCTCAAGGGTGCGGCTCAGCTCGGCGATGGCCAGGCGGTAAGCAAGCGGGTCTGGGAATCGGCAGCGGGCCTGAAGCGTCTCGGCGGGCACGTCGATGAAGGATGCGTGCGCGTCGAAAGCCAGACGTCCGGTCAGGAGATCTATGTGGCCCTCCGGAAACTGGGGGGCCTTCCAGGCCAGGTGCAATGTTACGCCTGGCAGCGTGCCGGCCAGCATGTCGAGCAGTCGGAGCAAAGCCGCGCCACCGTAGGTGATGACCAGGCAGTCGAGATCGGGGTCGTCGGTGTGGCCGCTGAGGCCTACCGTCAGGCTGCGCTGGCCCTGGTGGAAGTGGGGACGAAGGGCCCCGGAGATGACGGGCAGGTACCCGAGCAGTTCGAAGACCTCGGCCACGGATCCAGCGCTAACCAAGGGAAGGCTTAAGGGGCCGAATGAGGTCAGCTGGGCACTCTCGGCGAACGCGAGTCCTAGATGGGTGGCGCCTTCGGGGTCGAGGTCGGGGTAAACCTCGCGAAACCACCGAATTGGCACCTGTCGGTCGTGCCGGACCAGCTCCAGTTCGGAGGTGTCATGGAGGTCGATGATCCGACGGAAGTGGGCCACGGCGTCGGGCTCGAGGGCGTCGCTATTCAAGAGCTGCACGAACGCGAGCGGCGGCACCCCTGGCTCGTGAGCCTTCACTCTGCCTCCTGAGCCCAAATCACAACATATTGACTCGGGTGACCATAGCCACAGCAGCAACGGAGCACAAACACTTGAAACACGTTCAAGCAAGGAGATGTTCTATGTCAGTTGTCACCTTCATGTCCCATGACGGGGAGAAGCACGAGGCACCCCTCGAGGAGGGTGCGTCCCTCATGCAGATCGCGGTCGACAACATGGTGCCCGGGGTCGACGGCGACTGCGGCGGAGAGGCCGCGTGTGGCACGTGCCACGTGATTGTCGATGACCAGTGGGTCGCCGAGGTCGGCCGTTCAGGTCCGGTCGAGGAGGAGATGCTCGCCATGAACCCCGAGCGCGATCCGGCGTCTCGTCTGGCGTGCCAGATGCGCGTGAGCGAGAACTGGGACGGCCTCGTCGTTCGACTCCCCGAATTCCAGATGTGACCGACGAGAGGAAGACCGCGTCATGACGACCCTGACTACCGTGACCGACGCCGTGACTGAGCGAGTTCAGTCCGTCGTCCCTATGCAGATACAGATCCGTGGGGCGCACCTATACGACAAGACCCGTCGTTTCGTGACACGGACCAATGGACAAAAGATCTTCGTAGAGGAGCCCATCCCCCCCGTGGAGGAGGTCGCCCTCGCCGATATCGACCTGAGCAACCCGTTCCTGTACCGGCAGGGCAGGTGGCAGGAGTACTTCGAGCGGGTGCGCAACGAGGCCCCCGTGCACTTTCAGGCCAAGAGCCCTTTCGGTCCCTTCTGGTCGGTCACCCGGCACGCCGATATCGTCGCAGTCGACAAGGACCATGAGACCTTCTCGGCGGAGCCCTTCATTATCATCGGCGAGCCCCCGCGGTTCATGGATGTCGCCATGTTCATTGCGATGGACCCGCCCAAGCACGACCGCCAGCGCGCTGCCGTCCAGGGCGTCGTGGCTCCCAAGAATCTGCGGGAGATGGAGGGGCTGATCCGCTCGCGCGTCCAAGAGGTGCTAGACGATCTCCCGATCGGTGAGCCCTTCAACTGGGTCGACCGCGTCTCGATCGAGCTCACTGCGCGCATGTTGGCAACCTTGCTGGACTTCCCCTACGAGGAGCGCCGAAAGCTCGTCGAGTGGTCAGACTTGGCTAGCTCTATGGAGCAGGCCAACGGCGGTCCTTCGGACAACGATGAGGTGTTCCGCGGGTTCGTCGACGCAGCGCGAGGGCTGAGTGCCCTGTGGCGCGACAAAGAGGCGCGGCTCGCGGCCGGCGAGGAGCCGGGCTTCGACCTGATCACGATGCTGCAGAGCAACGAGGACACCAAGGACCTGATCGATCGTCCGATGGAGTTCCTGGGCAACCTCACCCTGCTCATCGTCGGCGGCAACGACACCACGCGGAACTCCATGAGCGGCGGTGTCCTTGCACTGAACCGGTTCCCCGACCAGTTCGAGAAGCTCAAGGCCAACCCCGACCTCATCCCGAACATGGTCTCGGAGATCATCCGCTGGCAGACACCCTTGGCCTACATGCGCCGCGTGGCCAAGAAGGACACGATGCTCAACGGACAGTTCATCCGCAAGGGAGACAAGCTCGTGATGTGGTATGCCTCGGGCAACCGCGACGAGCGCGTGTTCGACCGGCCGGACGACCTGATCATCGACCGACGCAACGCTCGCAACCACATCTCCTTCGGTTTCGGTGTCCACCGGTGCATGGGCAACCGACTGGCGGAGATGCAGCTGCGAATCCTGTGGGAGGAGCTGCTGCCGCGCTTCGACAAGATCGAGGTCGTCGACGAACCGGAGTACGTCCAGTCCAACTTCGTGCGCGGCATCAGCAGGCTGATGGTCCAGCTGACGCCGAAGACCGACGCGTGACCGAGGGGAGGGCGCTGGTCGTCGGTGCCAGCCATGCCGGTGTCCAGGTGGCGGCCGGACTCCGGCAGGAGGGTTGGGCAGGAGAGATCGTCGTGGTCGGTGACGAGCCGGCGCTGCCCTATCAACGTCCTCCTCTCTCCAAGGCCTACCTCGCTGGCAAGAGCAGCCTGGAAGAGCTCGCCATCCGCAAGGCGGAGTTCTACGACAAGCGCGACATCCGCCTCGTGCAGGGGACGGTCACGCAGATCGATCGTGCGGCGCAACAGGTGGTGCTGAGCGACGGCACGACGATGGCGTACGCCGGTCTCGCCCTGTGCACGGGGGGCCGGGCGCGCAGCCTGTCCGTGTCCGGCATCGATCTGCCGGGGATCTTCTACCTCCGGACCTTCGCGGACGTCGCGTCGATCCGGGCTTGGGCGGCCCCGGGTCGCCACGCCGTGATCGTCGGCGGTGGATACATCGGCTTGGAGACAGCCGCGTCCCTGCGGGCACTCGGTCTGGAGGTGACGGTGCTGGAGGCCGCTGAGCGCGTGCTCGAGCGGGTCACGGCACCTGAGGTCTCGGCGTTCTACGAGCGCGTTCACCGCGATGCCGGTGTGGTTGTCCGGACGGGCGCCCTTGTCGACGCCATGGCCGGCGACGACCGCGTCCGTGAAGTGATTCTGGCGGGTGGAGAGCGGATCCTTGCCGACCTCGTGATCGTCGGTGTGGGCCTGGTTCCCAACACCGAGTTGGCCGCCGATGCTGGCCTGCTAGTCGAGGACGGAATCGTGATTGACGACCTGGCTTGCACCAGCGACCCTCGAATCGTCGCCGCCGGTGACTGTGCCAGCCACCGCATGGCTCGTTACAGCCGACTGGTCAGGCTGGAGTCTGTGCCCAGTGCCGGGGAACAGGCCAAGACGGCAGCCGCGACGCTGTGCGGTAAGGAGCGCCCTATCGCAGCGCTGCCGTGGTTCTGGTCCGACCAGTACGACCTCAAGCTGCAGATAGCGGGGTTGAACACCGGTTACGACGAGCTCGTTCTGAGTGGCGACCCCACAGATGATCGCGACTTCACCTGCTACTACCTCCAGCAGGGCCGGCTGCTGGCCGCGGACTGCGTGAATCGACCGCGGGACTTCATGGAGGCCAGGAAGGCGATCAGTCGGGGGCTCGACGTCGACCGGGCCCAGCTCAAGGCCGCCCGCGCATCCTGATGTCCCGCCTGTTGGCCCACCCGACGCGGGCCAGCTGTCGTGTCCCAGGCTCCGAATCGCGCCACTACCCCGAAGGAACCTCGATGCAGAGCACCATGATGAACATCCCCCTCACGACCGCCGCAATCCTGCGGCACGGTTCGCGCGTGCACGCTACCGCTCGTGTCCGTACGCTCCAGCCGGACGGCTCGGTCAAGGTCGGCACGTTCGCGGACGTGGGTCGCCGGTCGGCGCAACTGGCTCACGCCCTGCGCGCCCGTGGCGTGACGGGCGACGAGCGGGTCGCGACCCTCATGTGGAATAACCAGGAGCATGTCGAGGCCTACTGTGCGGTGCCCTCGATGGGCGCGGTCCTGCACACTCTCAATCCTCGCCTGGCCCCGGAGCAGTTGGTCTACATCGCCAACCATGCCGACGACCGGGTGGTGCTCGTAGACGGCACTCTGGCCACCCTCCTGGCGGCGGTCCTGCCCCAGCTCGCCCAAGTGCGCACGGTGGTGGTGACGGGCGGCGTCGACCTCGCGCCGCTGCAGCGTGACGGCGTCACCGTGGTGGCCTACGAGGACTTCATCGCCGGCCAGCCGGAGACATTCGACTGGCCGGAGGTCGACGAGTTCTCGGCCGCGGCGATGTGCTACACCTCGGGCACGACGGGCAACCCGAAGGGCGTTGCGTACAGCCACCGGTCGACGTACCTCCACTCGATGGCGGCGTGCGCCGCCGACGGGCTGAGCGTCGGCGGTGACGATGCGATCTTGGCCATCGTCCCGATGTTCCACGCCAACGCCTGGGGGCTGGTCTACGCAGCTCTGATGGCCGGAGCCGACCTGGTCATGCCCGACCGGTTCCTCCAGGCAGAGCCGTTGGTCCGCCTTATCTCCAGTGAGTGCCCCACGGTCGCCGGTGCCGTGCCGACGATCTGGAGCGACGTGCTCAACTACCTCGAGGCCAACCCCGGGCACGATATCTCCTCGTTGGGGCTGGTGGCATGCGGAGGGTCGGCTGTGCCGCTGCACCTGATGCAGGTCTTCCAGGCGAAGTACGGCGTGCAGATCGTGCAGGCTTGGGGGATGACGGAAACCTCACCGCTGGCTGCCATCGCACGGCCTCCGGCGTCGGTGAGCGGTGAGGAGCACTGGGCGCTGCGGGCCTCGCAGGGCCGGCCGGTCGCCGGGGTCGAGCTGCGGCTGGTGGACGACGAGGGCAACGAGGTGCCGCACGACGGTGAGTCGGTCGGGGAGATCCAGGTGCGTGGCCCGTGGATCACCGGGGCGTACGTCGGCGATGAGGACGCGGAGAAGTTCGACGACGGGTGGTTGCGGACGGGAGACGTCGGTCGCATGGACGATCGCAGCTTCGTCACCCTGACCGACCGCGCGAAGGACGTCATCAAGTCGGGCGGCGAGTGGATCTCCTCGGTGGAGCTCGAGTTGCTGCTCGCCGGTCACCCCGACGTGCTGGAGGCGACGGTCATCGGCGTGCCGGACGAGAAGTGGCAGGAGCGCCCTCTCGCCGTGATCGTGGTTCGGGAGGGCGCCAAGGTGGCCCCTTCGCAGCTGAGAGACTTCCTGGAGGGCAAGGTTGCCAAGTGGTGGCTGCCCGAGCGTTGGTGCTTCGTGTCCGAGGTGCCCAAGACGTCGGTTGGCAAGTTCGACAAGAAGGTGCTCCGTGCCCAGCACGCCGCCGGCGTCCTCACGGTCGTTGAGGTCTGAGCTCATTGATGGACGTGAGGCGCAGACTGGAGCAGGTCGCTTGTCCGGCGTCCGACTGGATCGATCGCTCCATCAACGAAACCAGCCGGGTCTACCACGAGGCACGCCGTCGCGTTGAGATCGGGCGGAACGCTCGCTGGATCGAAACGGTCTCCCGGGTGCTGGACGGTGAGGTCCTGGACAGCCAGTGGCTCTCATCGGAGCTAGGCGGATACCCCGTGAGCGGCTACCACACCGCGTTCGTCCTGGCTGCGGGCGAGGAGCAGGACGCTGTGGAGTCGCTCGAGGAATCGTGCCGACACCTGGCGGCAGACGCCGGGCTGCGGCCGCCGCTCGTGGTGCGTCCGGGCGGACGTCAGGCGTGGATGTGGGCTTCCACAAGTCGACAACTACCCCCCGACGCGGAACTCGCGCTTTCCAACAGTCCCGTCGGAGACCTGCGCGTCATTGTTGAGTCGAGCAGACCTGGACTGGCTAGTTTCGCATCCTGCACCACCAGGCACGGCGCACCATGGACATCGTGCACCCCGACAAGCGGGGCGTCTTCCTCTACGCCGATCACGAGGCACTCCTGCTCCTCGGGTGCAACCAGAAGGTGGACGACTTCGTGCGGCGCACACTGCCTCTACGACAACGTCGCGGTCCCGCTGCGCGAGCACGCCAAGAAGTCCGAGTCCCAGATCCGCGACATCGTCATGGAGAAAATGGACCTCGTCGGTCTGCTCGGTGCCGAGGACAAGCTGCCCGGTGAGATCTCCGGCGGCATGCGCAAGCGCGCCGGCCTGGCCCGCGCCCTGGTGCTGGACCCCGAGATCGTGCTCTTCGACGAGCCCGACTCCGGCCTCGACCCGGTCCGTACTTCGTTCCTCAACCAGCTGATCATCGACCTCAACGCGCAGATCGACGCGACGTTCCTGATCGTGACCCACGACGGCAACACCGCGCGCAAAGTGCCCGACAACATCGGGCTGCTCTACCACCGGCACCTGGCCGTGTTCGGCCCGCGCGAGATGCTGCCGTCGTCGGAGGAGCCGGTGGTCCGCCAGTTCCTCAACGCCCAGCGGGTCGGCCCGATCGGCATGTCCGAGGAGAAGGACGCCGACGAGCTCGAGGCCGAGCGCGGCCAGGAGCTGCCCCCGCTTCTCCCGATCCCGCGACAGCAGGAGCCGTCCAACGGCATCCCGCGGCGTAGCCAGCGTGAGCCTGGTGGCTGGTGTCGCGAACACGGGATCACCCCGCCTCCGTACTCCTTCGCTAGCGACATCGCGACCGCTGTCCCGCGCACGCTGCCGAAGGCCGACCGCTTCCCACGGCGGCCGTCGTCTGACGGCGCAGCAAACCAGGCCCTGCCGGGCACCGTCACCGACCTCGAGGAAGTCTCATGAACGCCCCGTCCGCACCCACCCTGGAGATCCGTCGTCCCGCCGACGGCGAAGCACTCCGATCGATCCCGATCGTCGACCGCGACCGCGTGCGCGCCGCCGCCGAGGAGCTGCGCGAGGCACAGGTCGCGTGGCGCGACATGGGTCCCGCTGCGCGAGCCACTTGGCTGCGCAAGTGGCGGGGCTGGATCCTCGACCACACCGTTGAGCTCACTGACCTGCTCGTCTCAGAGACCGGCAAGGTCCGCCCGGACGCGCTGGTGGAGACAACCGGCTCGTGCGAGTTCATCTCCTTCTACGCCGACCATGCGAAGGAGTTCCTCGCCCCCGAACGAGTGGGGGCAGGAGGACTACTCAGCCTCCCGAAGCGGCTGACCCGCAGCTATCGGCCCTACCCCTTGGTCGGACTGATCATCCCGTGGAACTTCCCGATCACCCTCTTCCTGATGGACGCAGCGCCCGCGCTCGCAGCGGGGTGTGCGGTGCTGACGAAGTCGTCGGAGATGACCCCGCTGACCTGCGCGCGCGTCATCGAGGGGTGGCACGAGATCGGCGCCCCGCCGGTCCTGCGGCACGTTGCCGGGGCGGGGGAGACCGGAGAAGCGGTGGTCGAGGCTGTCGACTTCGTCCAGTTCACGGGCTCGACGGCGACGGGTCGTCGGGTGGCCACTCGCTGTGCTCAGCTGCTCAAGCCGGTCAGCCTGGAGTTGGGAGGCAAGGACGCTGCCATCGTGCTTGAGGACGCCGACCTGGATCGGGCGGCGCACGGGATCGTCTGGGGCGGCATCTTCAACTCCGGTCAGGTCTGCATTTCGGTCGAGCGGGTCTACGTGGTGGACGCGGTCTACGACCGGTTCGTGGAGAAGGTGGAAGCGGCCCTCGGAGCGCTGAAGCAGGGCTCTCGAGCCCGCGACGACGTCGGCGCCATGGTGACCCGGACGCAGGTGGACACGGTCGAGCGGCATGTGCGGGAGGCCCAGGAGTCCGGTGCGCGCGTGCTGGTCGGCGGGGCGCGGGGCGACGAGGGCAACTTCTTCGCTCCCACGCTGCTCGTCGACGTCGACCACAGCATGGTCTGTATGACCGAGGAGACGTTCGGGCCAACGCTGCCGGTCATGCGGGTGGCCGACGAGGCCGAGGCGGTGGCCCTGGCCAACGATTCCGAGTACGGGCTCTCGGCCACCGTGTGGACACGAGACGTTTCCCGCGGCCGGCGCATCGCCGACCAGCTCGAGGTAGGTGCGGTCAACGTCAACGACGTCTTCAGCAACCTGTTCGCCGTGGGGCTACCTCACAGCGGCTGGAAGTCCTCAGGCCTGGGTGCACGCCTGGGTGGCGCGCAGGGTCTGCGGAAGTACTGCCGCGTCCAAGCGATCACTGAGCCGCGGATTCCGCTGGCCACCAAAGAGCTCACCTGGTACCCGTATTCCGCCCGGCGTACGGCGATCGCCGGCCGAGTGCTGCGCCTGGCCGCCGGTCGTGGCTTGCGGCAGCGACTCGGCCTCTGAAAGGAAGAGGAACCATGACGACAATGAACAAGCGACGAGTGGTCGCCATCACCGGGGGCGCCCGGGGGATCGGCTATCACACCGCGGAGGAGCTCATCAGGCGCGGTCATCGGGTCGCCATCGGGGACATCGACGAGCTCCAGCTCAAGGTGGCCGCCGAGGAGCTCGACCTCGACGTCGCGGTGCGCCTGGACGTCACCGACCCTGCCTCCATCGCGTCCTTTCTCGACGTGACCGAGGAGGCACTGGGGCCGATCGACGTCTTCATCAACAACGCGGGCGTCATGCCGACGGGGCACGTGCACGAGGAGACAGACGAGGTCACCCGCCGGCAGGTGGAGATCAACGTTCTGGGCGTCATCTTCGGCACCAAGATCGCCCTGCAGCGAATGCTGCCCCGGCGACATGGTCACATCATCAACACGGCTTCACTGGCCGGGGAGCTTCCGGTCCCGGGGCTGGCGACGTACTGCGGGACCAAGTTCGCGGTCATCGGGTTCACCGAGGCCGCCAGGCAGGAGTACCGCAGGTCGGGTGTCGCCCTGTCCACGGTGCGTCCGACCTTCACCAACACCGAGCTGGTCTCGGGGACGAGCGGAGCCAAGGGCATGCGCAACGCGGAGCCGCAGGAGATCGCGCGCGCCACGGCGGATCTCATCGAGCGCCCGCGGCCTTTCGTGCGAGTCACGCGTATCGCCGGGACGATGGTGGCGGCGATGAAGTTCGTTCCCGAGCGGATCGCGACCCAGCTCGGGGCGATGCTCGGGACCGACACGGTCTTCCTCGACCGCGTGGACACCGCGGCGCGTCAGGCCTACTTGGAGCGGGTCGGTCGCAGCTGATGCCACCGGCGTAATCTCGCGCCACGGAGCCATCCGGGACGACCGCGAGCGCCACGCCGCTCGCGGTCGTCTCCAGTCTGGGGCTTACCTCTGGTGCTGGCCGCCCTCGGCGACGGACGCTTCCGGGTGGGTGAAGGCCGGCCGCTCCGGCTCGATGGCGGAGATCTGCTGGTAGTCGGCGCCCAGCGGGGGACGTTCGTCCGGCTGGCCCTTGTTGGGCCACAAGGAGGCGGCCCGCTCGGCCTGTGCGGTGATCGTCAGCGAGGGGTTGACGCCCAGGTTCGCCGAGATGCTGGAGCCGTCGACGACGAAGATCCCGTCGTGGCCGTAGAGGCGGTGGTAGGGGTCGATGACCCCCGTTTCCGGGGAGTCCCCGATGGCGCACCCGCCGATGAAGTGAGCGGTCATCGGGATGTTGGCGATCTCCCCCGTGGATCCGCCGGCCACGCCGTTGATCTTTTCGGCGACGCGACGGGTGGCCTCGTTGCCGACGGGGATCCAGGTGGGGTTGGGTGCTCCGTGGCCGGGTCCCGAGGTGATCGTGTGGCGACCGAGGAGGTTCCTCTTCGACCGCACCGTGATGGAGTTGTCCAGCGTCTGCATCACCAGCAGGATCACCGTCCGCTCCGACCACCGTCGCGGACTGAACCAGGTCAGGTGCGAGGGCTGGGTCGCGATCGTCCGTAGCCATCGCCACCACCGGGGGCCGCGGCCGTCCCCATCGGTGAGGGCGGTCTGGAGCAGGGACATGGCATTGCTGCCCTTCCCGTAGCGCACCGGCTCGATGTGGGTGAACTCGTCGGGGTGGATCGAGGATGTGATGGCCACGCCACGCGTGAAGTCGCTGGATCGATCGCGGGACTTCGCCCCGAGGATTGATTCGGAGTTGGTGCGGGTCAGCGTGCCTAGCCGGTCGGAGATGTACGGCAGGGAGCCAGTGGCCTTGAGTCGGTGGAGCAGCTTTTGGGTGTTGTAGGTGCCCGCTGCGAAGACGACCTGGTTGGCCGTGAATGACTGCCGGTTGCGGCGCCGGCGTACGGACCTGCCGGTGCGGACGGCGTCGACGACGTACCCGCTTCCCCTGCGCGGGCGCACGTCGACCACGGTGGTCAGGGGGCGTACTTCAGCCCCGAGCTTCTCCGCGAAGTACAGGTAGTTCTTGTCCAGGGTGTTCTTCGCCCCGACCCGGCACCCGGTCATGCACGACCCGCACTGGGTGCAGCCGGTGCGGCGCGGCCCCGCCCCGCCGAAGAACGGGTCGGGCACCTCTTTGCCGGGCTCTCCGAAGAAGACGCCTACGGGGGTGAGCGTGAAGGTGTGCTCCACACCCATGTCGCGCGCGACCTCGCGCAGCACCTCGTCCGAAGGCGTCACGTGGGGGTTCTGCGTGACACCCAGCATCTGCCGTGCCGTCCGGTAGTGCGGGTCCAGCTCGGCGTGCCAGTCGGTGATATGCGCCCACTGTGGATCGTTGAAGAACGGGGCAGGGGGTTGGTAAAGGGTGTTCGCGTAGTTGAGCGACCCTCCGCCGACCCCGGCGCCCGCCAAGATGACGACGTCGCGCAGCAGGTGGATACGCTGAATGCCGAAGCAGCCGAGCCGTGGCGCCCAGACGAACCGACGGGTGTCCCAGGACGAGGCGGGCAGGTCGTCGGTGTCGTAGCGCTTGCCCGCTTCGAGCACCCCGACGCGGTATCCCTTCTCCGCCAAACGCATGGCGGTTACCGAGCCGCCGAAGCCGGAGCCGATGATCAGCACGTCGTAGTGGGTCGAGGTCATGGGATGTGGATCCTTCGGTGAGGGGTTCGACGCGAGCGGCGCAGCGGACCGGCAGTTCCGCCGATCTGACGGATCTGCGTGCAGGCAGTCAGCTGCTTCCGGCGTACGAGAGCAGGGTGAGGTTGAGGGTGGGCGGCGTCGAGCTGCGGCGATGCCGGGTTCATCCCCCCGAGACGGCTGCCGCGGAAGAAGGAGTCCTCCGTCGGGCTGGAGACGCCGCTGACGACCAGGTTGAAACTGAAGGGATCGGGCAGCAGAGCGCCGACGGATGCGAGACCCACGGGGGTCACCATCGAAGCCAGGAGCAGCGAGGAGTAACTGACGGCCGCGAGCTGACCAACTGTGCAGCGTCATCTCGGCGTGACTGTCGATCAGGGCGTGGTGCATCTTGATGAACATGGCGAAACCGACGTCATCGAGCCGTTCGATGCGGTGCATCTTGGTTCTCGGGCTCTCGGCGAGGAGGAACACGCGGTAGACGAAGTCGACTCGCTGGCTCATGTCACTCCTTTCAGACGATGACTGTCGAGGCTGTCACGTCGGTGGAGTGGGCGTCTTGTGCTCTCGCCCAACGCGGAGGCTCCCGGCGGGGCTCGGCGCACAACACCCGGCCCGCCGGCTCCCGCTCCGGCGGTGCCGCCGGAGCGGGGTCAGTCCTCACAGGGACCGGCTGATGATCTCCTTCATGATCTCGGAGGTGCCGGCGTAGATCTGCGAGACGCGCATGTCGGCCCAGATCCGGGCGATGGGGTACTCGTTCATGTACCCGTAGCCTCCGTGCAGCTGGAGGCAGGTGTCGGCGACGCGCTGCGCTCGTTCGGAGCACCACAGCTTCGCCATGGCGGCGGTTGGGATATCCAGACCCTCGCCGACGTGGAGCTGGATGCACTCGTCCACGAAGGACCGTGCCACGCGAGCCTCTGTGGCGACCTCTGCCATCTTGAACTTGGTGTTCTGGAACCCCCAGATCGGCCGTCCGAAGGCGCTTCGGTCGCGCACGTAGGCCAGTGTCTCGGCCAGGCAGAACTCCATCGCAGCGACGTTGGAGACCGCGACGAGCAGCCGCTCCTGGGGAAGCTGCTGCATGAGCTGCACGAAGCCCTGGCCCTCGGTGAGGCCCAGCAGGTTGGTGACCGGGACGCGGACGTTGTCGAAGAAGAGCTCCGAGGTGTCCTGTCCCTTCATCCCGATCTTGTCGAGCACCCGCCCGCGGGAGAAGCCCTCCGCGTTGGCGGGGACGAGCATCAGTGAGATGCCGGCGGCGCTGTCGTCCGGATCGGTCTTGACCACGGTGAGCACCAGGTCGGCCTGCGAGCCGTTGGTGATGAAAGTCTTTGAGCCGCTGACGACGTACTCATCACCCTCGCGCACCGCCTTGGTCCTGATGTTCTGCAGGTCCGAGCCGGTCCCGGGCTCGGTCATCGCAATCGCGCCGACGACCTCGCCGGACGCCATCTTGGGCAGCCACTGCTGCTTCTGCTCCTCCGTGCCGTAGCCGACCAGGTAGTGGGCGACGATCCCGTTGTGCAGAGACGCCCCCCAAGAGCTGTCGCCGACCCGTGCCTGCTCCTCGATCAAGATGGCCTCGTGGGCGAAAGTGCCACCGCCGCCGCCGTACTCCTCGGGGATCGACAGGCAGAGCAGACCGACGTCACCAGCGCGGTTCCACAGTTGCCTGTCGACGTGCTTGTCGGCGATGAAGGTCTCGATGTGCGGCTTGACCTCCTTCTCGCAGAACGTGCGCGCAAGGTCACGGACGTCGTCGAGGTCGTCGTCCATCCAAGGGGAGCGGCGAGTGGTCATGGGGAGCCTCCAGCGGAGCGGGTACAGGGTGTACTCATTCGACCATGATGCGGGTGCTGGGTACAAGGTGTTCCTTTGTGCGCCGCTCGGTCAGCGCCGGTCGTCGGCGCCCCCGGGCATAGGCTGCGGCTGTGGTCGAGGAAGGGCGATGGGTGGATTCCACGGTGCGGCGCCGGTCTTCCCGCGATGATGAGGTCCGCGACCGCCGGCGGCGCCACGTGGCCAACGCTGCTCTGCAGGTCGTCGACGAGAGGGGCGCGGACGCCGGCACGGCACTGATCGCCGAGCGGGCTGGGATCCCGAGGCCG
This sequence comes from Nocardioides sp. Soil777, assembly GCF_001428425.1. Lineage (NCBI taxonomy): Bacteria > Bacillati > Actinomycetota > Actinomycetes > Propionibacteriales > Nocardioidaceae > Nocardioides > Nocardioides sp. Soil777. Next base: position 8,299 of record NZ_LMSN01000019.1, on the reverse strand, counting down.
CACGTCTACCGCTACTTCGCCAGCCGCGAGGACCTCGATAACGAAGTGGTCCGCCTCGCCGCGCAGGACCTCATCCAGCGGGTCCGCCCGCACCTCGCTCGGCGGGGAACGCCCGCACAGGTCGTCGAGGGGCTGGTGCACGCCTGCGCGACCTGGGCCGACGCCCACCCCCATCTCTACCGCTTCCTGGCGGCTCGAGGGCAGAGTCGGACCCTGCACCGCGCTCGGATGGGTCGTTCGCGTCTGCTGGACGAGATCGCCGCAGCGGCACGGGGGTACACCAAATCGGGGGACGAGTCGTTCCCTGAGGGCATCCTGGTTGGCGTGATGGGCATGGTCGACGCCACAGTCATCTGGTGGCTCGACCAGCGCGACGAAACCCTGGACCTGATGGTGCGGCGTCTCTCGCGCCACGTCACCCTGGTTCTTCAGGACGCCCTGGCCGCCCACGGCATCCACCTCGACCCGGCGGTCGAGCTGGAGCCCTTCATTGGCGAGTGAGTCACGAGCGCTTCGCGGGACTGCCCTGTTCAAAGTGCTCGACGTCAACGATGACGAACGTCGCGTGCGCTGTCGCGACCTGCCGGCCGCCTGCGTCCGCGGCTGCAGCGTTCACGTGGAGCCGCCGTCCCGCCCGGTCCCGGACATGCGCGGTGAACTCGTAATCCACCCCCAGCAGCACCGGACGGAGGTACTCCACGGTCAGCGACCTCGTCACGGCGAGCTCGCCGACGCGGTAGAGGAGGAACCCAAACAGGTCGTCGAAGGCGGCGGCGACCAGACCGCCGTGGGTGATCCCCGGTGCCCCCTCCTGGCGATGGTCGAAGCGGTGCACGGCGCTCACGCCGTGCTCGGTGGCGTCGACCTCCAGGGCGAGGCCGGCGGGGTTCTCTTTGCCGCATCCCGCGCAGGTGGGGGAGTGCGAGGGCAGGCGGCCCACCGCCGTCGGCGCGGGCCGCGACATGGACCGGATCCATGCATCCAGCGTCGACGCCGTGCCCCCGTCGAGACGCATCTCGCGGCCCGGGGTAGGGGGCTCGGTGTCGTGGTCGCCTACCAGCGCATCACTCATCGGGGGCTCCTCGGGCTCCAGGACCACAGTGCATCGAAACATCCTTGCATGTTTGTCCTCACGAGAGACGAAACGGCCATTGATGTCTACAATGGCTGAGATGCGAACGACCTCGACCGTCCAGCGCCGCCCGATCCATAACGACCGACGTGGCCTCGCCTGGTGGCTGGCGGTGGCGGTCTGCAAGCCAGTCCTGGTGGTGCTGCGTCGCCCGGACTGGCGCGGGGTCGCGGGCATCCCCCGGGTGGGCGGAGCGGTGCTGGCCGCCAACCACGTCTCGCACCTCGACCCGTTGCTGGTCGCGGAGATGGTGCTGGCCGAGGGGCGGGTGCCGCGGTTCCTGGCCAAGGACAGCCTCTTCAGCGGGCCGGTCGTGGGCAGGTGGTTCCGTGCTGCCGGCCACGTCGAGGTCGACCGCGTCGCGGGACGCGCGGGGTACGACAACGCTGTGAGCGCGGCGCGCGACGGGCGGCTCCTCCTGGTGTACCCCGAGGGTTCCATCACCAAGCGGGAGGACGGTCTGCCGATGACGATGAAGTCGGGGGCGGTGCGGATCGCTCTGGAGGCATCGGTACCGCTCGTGCCGGTGGCCCAGTGGGGGGCACAGGAGATCCTGCCCGCCTACAGTGGGCAGTTGCGCTGGGGGTGGCGACGACGTGTGAGCGTGCTCGTCGGACCGCCGATCCCGCTGGACGACCTGCGGGACCTGGAGCCGGCCCGTGCCATCGAGGTGGGTCGTCGACGGCTCGAGGACACCCTCACCTCGATGGTGTGCGAGCTGCGCGGAGCAGACACACCGCCGTAATGAACTGGGCGTTCACGCCCGGAAGCGGGGATCCTGGGGGCGCGGGGTGTCGGAGCCGCGAACCATGGCGGAACCGTAAGTGTGCAACAGCGTCGCCATGAGCTCGTCGAACGGCAGGTCCACGAACATGCCTCTTTCGCGGACATACTCCATATGACGTCGGCCGGCGCCGTCGGCTGCGTGGAGCAACGCATCCCGCGACCCGTCGAACTCCAACGGAGGTACGCCAAAGCGACGGCACAGCTCGGAGTTGAAGGCCGGCGACCCCTTGCGCCACAGCTGGTCGACGTACACCGCGCTCCACCCGTGAAACACGAACAGATCGGTCCCCATCAGCTCCAGCAGAGACGCGCTGTTGAGGTGATTGCGCACATCCGAGAACCCGAGTACGGCCGGGATTCCCGCAGCGCGCAGGCTCGCGGTGAGCAGCACCGCCTTGGGCACGCACCACGTAGGGCCACCGTCGAGGATCGCGCTGGCGTGGTAGTCCCGGGGCTCGGCGGTGACGCTGTAGGGGTCGTATCGGAGCCGGTCGCGGACCACCGCGAACAGCAGCGCGATCCGCTCTCGCGGATCGCGGACACCCCGCACGACAGACTCGGTGAAGTCGCGGACGTCGGGGTGGTTGCTGTCGACGAACCGGCTCGGGTCGAGGGCCTCCCGTGGGTCGAGCTCGCCCCTCATCAGGCGCCGGTCCGGAGGTCCTGGCGCGCCCCCGCGATCTCGAGGGCGGTGACGAGGTCCCGCTCGAGCGAGGGGAGTACGGCGGCCGAGCGAGCTGCCTGCTCCACCCGTCCTCGTGCTGGGCCGTCCTGACGGGCCAGCGACGCGACCAGGGACCATGTCTCCGCGCACAGGTGCGCGGCGGCGGCAACCTCGCTCGCCCGCGCGTCCCCGGTCAGGCGCGCGATGTCGGCGGCGCCGCTGGACAGCAGTCGGCGGAACAGCCCGCCGCCGGTGCCGGCCTTCTCGACGAAGGCGCTGAGTCCTTGGAGGACCAGGTCCAGGACATCGTCCGGGAAGACTCCCGGCCAGTCAGCGAGGTCCTCGGCGAAGAGGTCGACGGCGGCCAGCCCGGTGGCCCCGACCGCCGAGTCCCTCCCGGTGACGATAGAGCTGCCGGTGGAGGTGGTCATCGCAGCCGCCGCCTGGGCGAACGCCGCCTGCGCGATCTCGGACAGGTCGGGCAGCCGGTCGGGCCAGGCGATGTCGAAGTAGGTGTGACGCGTCGGGACCGGGAACCCCTGGGAGGACCGGGCTCGGGCCAGCGCCGAGTAGGGCACGAGCTGCACCTCGTCCCGGTCGTTGTCGACGACGTGCGCGACCTGCTGCTCGTCGTCGTAACCGATGACGACGATGTCGTGGCGGCTCATCTGCAGGCGTACGCGGAGGTAGGGAAGCTCCGCGATGTCGGCCCACACCAAGGCGGGACGGCCGTCTCGTACGGCGTCGCGCACCCACGCCCAGCCCTCCTGCGGGTCATCCGTCGCATGCACGGAGACCTCGGCGCCCAGCCGCGTCGGGAGGTCCGTCTCCAGGTCGCCTCCCCGCCCCACGAGGTATACCGGCGGCATGAGTGCCGCGTCCCTGACGTAGGAGAGATCCAAGGCGCCGCTCAGGGCAAAGACGAGGCCCTCGTCAGGGGGGCCCTCCCAACCGAGTCCGGCCCACTCCAGGAGGTCCCGCATGGCCCCGGAGCCGCAGTGCCCGCCGCGTCGGTGCGGGTACTTGACCACTTCAGTGTCGCTCGAGTTGACCATGCGGCTTCTTCCTGAAGACAACTAGTGATTTTTGTTCAAACCTAAGGCACCGCGCTGAGAATGTCATGACGCGGCCCATCTGACGCGTGTCCGCAGTCGGACATTGTCGATACTCTGTCCACCGTGTCGTCCCCCTCCATGCGAGAGCGCTACCGCGAGCACGTTCGTGCAGCGGTGCTCGAGACTGCCCACGACCTGATCGCTGAGCGGGGCTGGGAGCGGGTGCGCATGGGCGAGATCGCCGAGGCGGTCGGCGTCTCGCGCGCACTGCTGTACAAGGAGTTCGGCGACAAGCCCGGTTTGGGGGAAGCCGTCGTCCTGAGGGAGGCGGCGCGCTTCATCGAGGGCATCGAGAACGTGCTCGCGCATCACGGCTCCGACGCTTCAAGCGGCCTCGCGGCGTCGGTGGGCTTCGTGCTGGAGGAAGCCGAGAACAGTCCCCTGCTCAGAGCGGTCCTGATCTCCAACCGCGATTCCCCACCACCCGCGACGGGCATCCTCCCCCTCCTCACCACGTCTGCGCAGCTGTTGGAGCTCGCCTCCGGCTCCCTGGCCCGGTGGCTCACCTCCCACGTGGCCGGTTTGCGGGCGGATGAGGTGTCCGACGCCGCCGAAGCCCTGGTGCGGCTCACCGTGAGCCACCTCGCCCTACCGACCAGGTCCCGGGCGGACACCGCCCGGAAGATCACTGAGGTGGGACTCAGGTGCCTCGGGCTTCCCATCACGCCGGAGCAGGGAATCGCGACGTGACGGTTGCTCAGGTTGCGAGATCGCCGGCGACCCCGAGGACCAGTAGCTGGTGAATGGCACGGTCGCGTCCAGGGTGGCCCGGGGACTCGCTGCTGCCGCGGTTTCGCCTAGTGCGCGGCTGAGGCTGTTCTCCGGTGGTGCGGCGGCCCGCCAGCAGTCCCTCGGGGATCAGCTCTGCAAGTGAATCGCCCCGGGCCTGGTGGAGGTTCTGGGGTGCCCCGGGATCTGTCGTGATTGAGAGCCATGGCAGCGCCCAGGCGCACCACGACAAGCCTCGGGAAGCGCGCTACCCGGATGGCGGACGATGCGCGGAGTAGCCCGGTTATCAAGCGATTTGCAACGGATCGCTGCCTGCGACGGGCGGAAGTGCCCGCGTCGCGATACCGAGATGCAACGAGGGCCCCGGCATAGCCGGAGCCCTCTTGCTCGAACGGCGTGAGCTCGAGCTCTAGAAGTGACTACAGGTCGTAGTACTGAGTAAGTGACCCATGCTGACCTGCGCAAACTCCGATTCGTTCAGGCGATTTGTATCCCGTTTGTAACAGCCGAGCGATTGTCGGCCCTTCAGGGGCGTTCAACTACGAAGACGTCCTCGGCCTCAATCTACCGCCTCGGTGCCGTTGGGCGCGTTGGGGACGTCGCGGGTGCCTCGGCGAGGCGGGGCCGAGCTGCGAGGACGTTAACGCTGTCTGGGGTGTTGAGGCTGTGCGTGAACTCGCGGAGGGCGGCGCGCACTTCGCCGGCGGCTCGGAGCGGGCACCTCTCGATGCTTGGCCGTCTTGTGCTGGCCGATGCGATCCGAAGAAGCGACGAGCTCAAACCCAGCTACACCCACCGAGCCAAGTCACATGTAGTAGGCGTATCGCGGCGCCGGGCGTTCATTCGGGCCGAGGTGCTTCAGGATCCGGCCGATCGAGTCAGCTGTGCGCAGCGTGATGGGCACCCGTCCGTCGAGTTGGGTGGCGTTCCAGTTCATCTTGGAGAGCGCGAGCAGCTCAGTCGCGATCTCGGCCGCGCTCGACTGCACGTCGACAAGGCGGAAGGGGAGTGCCGACGGCACGTACATCCCTGGGTAAGTCCGGTAGAACGGAACGCTCCCACGGGTGTAGAGCAGGTGCCGGGTGTCAGTGAGCGACAGGAGCGTGCCTCGTAGGGTCGTCTGCTCGCCTTGCCGAAACAGCCGGGGGGAGTCCTCGCGTGGGATCCAGACGAGTTCGAGCATGGCCAGGCGCTCCGCCTCGGCGGCAGCCCGGAAGCCCTCCAACTCTTCAGGCGTGAACGAAGAGGTCTTGTGCAGCATGACGCGTGCGGGTGCCGTCTTGTGCTCGATGCGGTAACGGGCCAGCGACTGCTCAAGGAGGTCCTTGGCGTCGTCGCCGGTGAGGTGTGGCTGTCGGTCGTCCTTCGACTGAGTGGCCTGGGCGCCACGGACGATCACGCCGTCGCCGCGCTCGTTGAAAACCTGCGCCACGCTCGTCTGCAGTGTTTCGTTGTCGGTGCTCCGGTAGAAGGCGACGCCGACGTAGCAGGTCGTGAGGTCCCGGACATGGCGGGTCATCCGCCATGGCACGCCGCCGGCCTTGTAGTACAGCGCCGTGTGCAGGTTCCAGGCCTTGGTTGCCTCGTCCTGCTGGCGTCGCCTGTCGCGGCCCTTCGGCTTGTAGGTCGGGTCCCAGGTCTCGCGTCGGATAATTTGGATGGGACGACTACCGCTCAGCGAGCGTGCCTTCAGCAGTTCGTGGAAGTCGAAGCCGATAGACGCAGCTCTTGGTTGCTCCCACGGTCGGTCAGGGTTGGTCTTCGGCTCCTCGCGTTCCGGCAGATCGTCGGGACGGCAGACGATGATCACGTCGCAGTTGGGTTCCTCATCGAGCGTTCTCAGCTCGGCCTCGTACAGTTCGACGCCCTTCTGCACAGCCTGCAGCGGACTCAGCGTTGCGATGTTCTCCAGGGCTCGTTTGTCGAGTGTGCGCTCCAGCCGCCCGTTCCAGATGATCGTCGAGCGGAAGCCGACGCTGGTATGGAACCCAGGAAACGGCAAGTAGAGGTGCGATAGCGGGCTTTCTTTGGGTGCAATTGGTTCGCGGCAGCGGTCGAGCCATGCCTTGACCCCATCGATGGCCTCCTTGGTGCCGACGATGCCGATCTGGATCGTCCGGACTCCGGTATGGCTCAGGTCGGCCGGACCGTAGTTGTTGATGCCGCTACGTGGGTCGATGTGGCGGCTGCCGTTGCCGAATTCCAGGTCCGGTTCTTCGATGAACGTGAGTTTCATGCCGTCTCCGCCAGCTCCCCGTCAGCCAGAGGATCGGTCGGGTCCGACGCCTCTGCCGCTCGCTTCCACTTCGCCTCGTCGATGCCGCGGTCGGTATCGAAGGTGACGAGTTTGCCGAAGTCGAGGATGCGCTCGTTCTGGCTGAACAAGCTGTCATGGCCGCCCTCGCGACCGGCGAGGATGGCGGCCCACATGCGGGTCTCGCCGAGCACAGCGGGGTTACGTTCGAGCCGCTTGATGCCGCTCAGGTACTGGGCTGTGAACCGTGACTCGCGGTAGCCGTCGATCGAGTAGTAGTAGTCGGGCGTCAGGGCGCAGAACCACTCGTCGTCGAGGTTGAGGAACTGCCACTTGAGGCCGGCGTGCTTGTAGTAGTTGACCTGCGATGGGTTGGTCTTCTTGGCGTGCGGCTTGAAGACGGAGCGCCAATGGGTGCCGCTGGTGTTCCAGCTCCGTGGCGACAGGTCGTCGGTGGCGCGGAAGTAGAGCATGTGGCGCTTGCCGTGGAAGGCGCAGTCATCGCGGAGGTCTTGCCGGAAGGCGTTGTTGAGTAAGCGCACCAGTATTCGCTCGCTGTCCGGGCTGCCGTCGAGCAGTTCGCCGGTGGCCTCGATCGTCGGGTCACCGTTCACCGCGCCCGCCAGCGCGGTGTCCTCGACGGGGCTCCACGTCAGCAGCCGGCCGCCGAAGAGGGTGAAGTCGTCTCGGATGTCGAGGCTGCTCTCGCGCTGTAGGTCGTAGACCTTCCGGGGGAGTGTGACCGCGGCGTCGTATGCCCAGAACACGTCGGGCATCGTCACAGGCAGCAGGTTCGACTCCAGGGTTTCATCACGCAGATCAGCGACGGGCGTGTGCGCGCGCCCGTGAGGATCCGCAACCGCGAACAGCCGGTCGGAGACGTCCCCTTCAAGGGACATGGTGATCTTGTTGAAGTCCACACGTCCGCTGGCGCGACGGGCGGGATCCGCGAAGTAGGACTGGATGTGCGCCCACCAGGCTTCGCCCCGCTTGGGGTGTGAGCAGACCAGCAGGACGGGCATTGAAGACTTCATCCAGTAGTCCAGGTCGCGCTCGTCGCAGTCGTAGTGGAACCGGTCGGCGGTTTCACCGGGGAAGTCGTTGTCGCTGGCCTTGCTTTGCACCTGGAGGTGGCAGTTGCTGACTTCGCCCGTCGCAGGGTCGCGCAGCTCGATCGTGCCATCGATCCCGGCGTCGACTGTGCGCTCGTGCCAGACGTGATCCATGGCGCTGACCCGCTGGTGGATAAGGGCAATACCAGCATCGCCGATGTGCGCGCTGCGGCTGACCTGCTTACCGCTTCCCACCCGGTCACCTCGCTTCTGCCGAGGAATCTGGAGAGCCTCGGCTCTTTGAGGGTACGAGTCGCCACCGACAGTACGAGGCAGGCGCGGTTCAGAGGCGGTGCTACCTGCGGGCGTCCGGATTTGATGAGGCCCACGCCTTTCGAGAGGACCGGTAGGCATCGTCGTTGTCACGCTCCACCTCGAGTCAGCGGCGTGTCCCAGCGCCCTCTGCCCAGTGTCGACGACGCGTGAAAACTGACCCCTAATCGACGGTTGAAAACGGACCCCCTGCATGACCCTGTGGAGGGTGATGACAGTGGAGGACTGGGCTGA
>NZ_LMSN01000018.1:0-281115 GCF_001428425.1 Nocardioides sp. Soil777 | reverse complement strand
CTCAGCCCAGTCCTCCACTGTCATCACCCTCCACAGGGTCATGCAGGGGGTCCGTTTTCAACCGTCGATTAGGGGTCAGTTTTCACGCGTCGTCGACATAGTGCCGCCTATGAGGCCTAGCCCAGGGAATCTGTCCACGGCCGTATCCACCTCAACATGCCAATCTGACCCTATCGAGACGGACCAGAAGGCCGCGTGCCGGACATCCCGTGTGGCTCTCGGACCTCGTGACCCATGCACCTACCCGAACCGACAGGTGACGCTCCTCCCCCCAGACCGTGCAGCGCAGCGACCGCGGAAGCGGTGATCGCGGCGGCACTCGTGGCTCTGCTGGCTTCGCGCATCGCCTCCGAGACTGGCGCCGGGACAGGGACCAGTCGTTTCGCGAGGATGTCGGAGGGGGAGACCCACACGACATCACGGCCGAATGCCGGCGCCGTTGCCAGGCCGGCCTCAACGTCGTTGTGCGCCCGACGGGACAGGGCCCGGGCCGGCCCGACGAGGTCGGGTGCGTCGGCCTTCTCGGCGACGACGATCGCGAGCTCGGCCCCGGCCTCGATCGCGCGAAGCGTTGCAGGTACGGCGTGGGGGAGCCCTGGGCGTCCGGCGATGACGCCTGGGGTAGCGAGAGCGGTCTTGTCGTGGGTGATCTGGCGGTATGCGGCGCGGACCTCCGCGGCCGCGCGAGCCAGCGGCTCCTCGAGGCGGGCTCCTGGGGGAGCGAGGTCGCCCCAGCGGCTGGCCAGGTTGCTCCAGGACCGACCTGCTTCGGCGATGGCGGGGACCAGGCGCTCGGAGCGCTCGAGCACGCCTGCGGTCGCGGCCGCGTCGACGACGACCATGCTCGCGCCAGCGATCAGCCCCTGCGTGCGGGTGATCAGCAGGATGTTGGACGGTTCGACGTTCCGGGCCAGCGCGCGGTGGGTCTGGATGTCCCAGCTGGCGAGCGCTTGCCCCAGCCGGCCGGGATCGTCGACGGGCCGCATCGCCTCGCCGGCAAGGGCTTGGGTGAATCGGGTGGTCAGGTATCTGCCGGCGGTGTTCTCGCAGGCGGACATCCGGTCGATCCAGACGCCGGTTGGGGCGATCGCGTAGGGCGAGTGGTGCTGCGCCAGGTGGATCCGGCGCCCGGCGCTGCGGGCGTCATTGACGCGGTCGCGGCCGTGCTCGTGGAGCGCGACATTGACGGCGTGGGCGGTGAGGTAGAGCCCGTGCATGATCCTGGTGCGTGCTGCCTCGAGATCGCGGTGAGCGGCCGGCTGCGCGTGGCGGATCTCGGCACCGTAGCGGCGAACCAGCGAGGCGGCGTTGAGGAAGGCCTGGGTCATCAGGTCGATGCGGGGGCTGGTCGGGCCCTGCCCTGGCCAGGCCGTGCGGCCGGAGAGGCTGGTCTCGATGGTGGCGGCCTGGGCGGAGAGGCTGGTGATGGGCCGGTCGCGCTCGTCGACGCCAGGTCGTCGACCGGGCAGGGATGCCCACAGGTCCTCGGCGGCCGCGACCATCGTCGGCCAGCTGCGCAGCAGCGTGCCGGCGGCGTCTCCGTCGACGTCCATCAGCAGCTGGCGCGCCAGGTAGTCGACGTCGAAGAGCATCTCGCCGACACTGCGCACGTCACGCGAGGTCATCGGGATCTGGTCGACGTCGAAGAGCTCCTCGTCGATGTCGGCATACGCCAGACGCAGGTCAGTAGCCAAGGCCGCGGGCTTCCCGGATGAGGTCGCACAGGTCGACGACCAACTGGGAACCGTGCACCAGGTCGGGCCGGTGAAGCGGCAGCGGACGGGTCAGCTCCTCGGCCTCGGTGAGCAACTGCAGCGGCGTGCGCTCCTTGAGCTCCGCGTCCTCGTCACTTCGGGCAGCTCGTAGTCGTCGGGGAGCAGGGCGCTGGCCTGGGAGTGCGCGAGATAGACACCGAGGCCGAGGTCGTGCAGCGGCGAGTCGACGGCGGACCGGTCGGCGTCGCTCCACACCTGGGTGGCGGCTTGGTGCAGCAGGAGGGCGATCGAGCCGAGGCGGTCCCAAATGCCGTCAGCGTTCAGGGTGTCCACGGGTGTTCCTTTCGGTCGGAGGTCGGTCTGGCCCATGAACCCACGTCCGGGTCCGTCCTCGCTCCGCTGAGCGGCGGGCTGTGGATAACTCGGGGTCGTGTCGGCGGCTGGGCACAAACTGGTCTCGTTCGCCTATGTCGTACGGCGGTCGCCGGACGATCACCGCGAGCAAAGTCAAGAGATTCGCACTAGTGCTGACGGATGGAGGAGGGTCGTGATGATGTGGTTCCCGATGACCGCGCTGAGGGTGGTGACGCTGGCGCCGGCGCTGCTGATGAGCTTTTTCCTCACCGTGGTGATGTGCGCCCTGGTCCCGCCGACCCTTGGCCTGGTGGCGTTCCTGGCTGCAGCCGGCCTGCTCGTTACGCTGGCGCTCGGGCAGTTCGAGGTGCCGGCGATCGCGACGCTGACCCGGTCGCGTCCCGCGACCGCAGCTGAGCTCCAGGTGATGAGGCCCGTGCTCGCCGAGCTGGGTGGCCGCAGCGTCGGCGTCGACGCCCTGTTCGTGCGCCGGCGCCAGGGTCCGAGCACCCCGGTGGCTGTGGCGATCGCGGATCGCGCCGTCGTGATCACCCCCGGACTGGTCGACGCCACGTACCGCGGGGGAGTGACCGCTGCGGAAGCGGCCGCCGCGATGACTCATGCCGTCGGCCGGCGGCGACTGATCCGGCCACGGCTGGAACTCGCTGTGCTCGCCGCGACGACGCCGTGGCGGCTGGTGGTCGCGACGTTCCGTGGCGTGGGCCGAGCCTTCGCCTGGCTTCCGTTCATGCGGCTGGCGTGGACGCTGCGGGGTGTCGTCGGTGTGATCTGCATCGTGCAGTCGGTCGCTGAGGGCCGGGCCGCTCCGGGGATCCTGGGCGGCGCGGTGATCGCCCTGACCTACCTGGTGCCGGCGGCCAACCGGCGGATTGAGGCCCGGTCGGAGGCCGCGGCCGACCGGCTGGTGGTCTCCCTCGGCCTGGGCTCCGTGCTGGCTGGTCTGCTCCGGCGTCATGGGCATCCGATGACGCTCGAGCGGCTGCAGCGCCTGGAGACAGCCGTCGAGCAGCAGCCGCGACCGCGGCTGCACCTGGTGCACGGCTGAGGAGCTCTCTCTGGGCGCTACAGGGTCCGCGGGCTACTCGTCGTCCTGGAAGCCGGACGTTGAGTGGTGCACGCAGCCGCGGCCGTTGCCCTCGTGCGGCTTGTGGTTCATGCACGGCAGCGACCCCAGCTTGTGGGAGCAGTCGACCCAGCGGACCGTCGTTCGGCCGGCGATGCGGCTGGTGTCCGCTGATGCGAATGCGGTAGCCATCGCGACCTCCTAGCGACGCGGGCCGCGGCGACGGCCGAGCTGGGGCCGGTGGTAGGCGGCCGTGTCGGTGTGGTCGCGCTGGCGGCCGGATCGGTGGACCTGCGCGATCTCGGCGTCGGGGGAGGGGCCGGTGTCGGCGGCCGCGGCCTGGGCGGCGGCCTCCTCGGTGGCCCTGATCTCCTCGGCGCGCTGACGGGCCTCTTCCTCGAGCGCGGCTTCCTCGCGAGCGGCGTCACTCATGTGAACTCCCATGGATCCCGTGGACCGGCACCGGCTGCACCAGTCCTCCTTGGTCTCCTAAGTGCAGACCAGGGGTGGGAGCGATCACCTCGACTGAGCCGTGTTGTCGCCCCCGGGTGCTCTCAGGCCGGCTGTGCCACCAACGTGGCTCCCAGCAGCTGCGCGGTGCGCTCGAGGACGACCAAGCATCCGTTCTCACCGGGGCGGTCGCAGCACGGGTGGGTCTCGAATCCCTCCTCGACGATCCGGTGCAGCGGGCCGGCGCACACGCGGCAGCGGCGCCGGGTGTGCTCGGGGCACCGGTCGCGGGCCACGGCGCAGAGCAGGCATTTGGCGGCCGCGGGACCGGACACCTGGTGGGCGCGGTCCCAGTCGCGGCGCTGGCCCAGCGGCGCGGCGGTCCGTTGCCACAGCGCATGCTCGAGGTGCGCCGGAGCCGGTCGGCCGAGCGCCTGCTCGACCGCCGCCTTAAGCAGGTGCTCACCGCAGCCGTGGGCGCGTTCGTCGACGCCACGGGCTTAGCAGCACCGGGCCAGCATCTTCGCGGCCGTCGTCAGCTGCTCGTCCACGACCTGCCTCCTCCCTGGCTCTCAGCAGTTGCCCCACAGGCCGCGCTCAGCGCCCTGGGCCTCGTCGGTGGCCGCGGAAAACGACGCCTCGCGGGAGAGCGCCTTGTCGGCTTCGTAGCGGCGGGCGGCGCCGCCGGCCAGAAGCTCGCGAGCCACGTCGACGTCGTCGTGGTCGTGGTCGACGTAGCGCAGCAGCCGGTCGTACCGGTCGCGGTTGGGCTGGGCGATGTCGGTGACCAGCTCGACCGTGCTGCCGACGGGCGCGAGTTGCTCAAGCAAACCGGTGGCGTCCTCGGCGTAGCACTCGGCCGGCTCCGGCGGGTGTTCAACTTCGGGGGCGTCGATCCCGAGCAGCCGGACTCGGCCGAGCTGGCGGCCACCTAGGGTCTCGACGCGGATCGTGTCGCCGTCGACGACCGCGGTCACGCGCACCTGCCTGGTCTTGCCCTCGGCTGGTTCGGGGTCTGTCTGGGCTCCAGGCAGGGCGGCCTTGATACCGCTGGCGGTGAGAGCGAAGAGCGCGGCCGCGGCCAGGCCGATCAGGGCCTTCACCGGGCGACCCTCAGCTGCGGACGCTCGCCGGCAACAGAGATCGCACGCTGCTGCTCGCGCAGCCCGTGGGAGCGGAAGCCGCTCTCGGGGACCTGCTCGTCCACGTCGAGCCGACCGGCGCCTGCCGGCTGATCGGGGAGATCTGCGGCGATCTTCGCGGCCAGGTCATGCAGAGGCGGGGTTTTCTCGATGCGCCGAGTCGCCTGCAGCACCGTGGTGTGGTCGCGGTCGAAGTGCGTGGCGATCGTGGGCAGGCTATGGCCCTGCAGGCGGGCAGCGGTCATGGCCACAGCCCGGGCGTCCGCGGACACCCGGCTCCGGTCGGCACCCAGGAGGACCTCGGGTGTGGTGTCGAAGGCCGCGGCGGTCGCCACCACGGCGTGCTCGACCGGACCATCGGGCTCGAACGTCGAGGCCGGCGGCTGCTGGTGGAGGTTGACCCCGTTCTCCTCGGCACGGGGGAGACGGGCGGTGTAGCGGCTGTTGACGTGCTCGCTCACCCGGGCCGCGGCGTCGGCCAGCCGGGGCCGCTCGGCGGTGCGGCGGACCGCATAGATCACCGAGCCATGGTCCTTGTTGAAGTGTTCGGCGATGGCCGGCAGGGACAGGCCGGTCTCGCGGGCGGCGGTCATTGCCACCGCGCGGGTATCGCTGACCGGTCGGCTGCGCTCGGCGCTGATGATCGCCTCCGGTGTGGTGCCGAACATCGGCGCCGGGGCGTTGATGGCCAGGTCGCACACCGCGGAGGGGTCGGTTGCCGAGGAGGCCGGCGCGCTCTGGTCGACCTGGACGGCCAGCACCGTCACCAGCGATCGCAGCTGCTCGGCATCGAGCGGTGCGATCAGGTCGGCCGCTTGCTCGTGCTGGCCGCGGCCGGCCGCGTCGAGGATGAGGCCCGCCAACTGGCGGCCGCCCTGGTCGAGGTCCATCGCTCCCCCTATCGACCCGGGGACCTGGGCGCCGGGAGCGAGGGGCTCGTGATCGGGTCCCGGCTCTGCTCGGACATCCGCCGGCTGGCGTTGTCGGTGATCTCGCTGGCGATGCCGGCCGACTCCCGGGCGCTGGCCGCGGCGCGGTCGACGACATTGCCGAGCAGGCGCACGTCCTCGTCGGCGCGGCCGAGCTCCTTGCCGGCGGTCGCGATGCTGCGCTCCAGGCTGACCGGCTCCAGCAGGCCCATGGCAGTCACGTCCCGGCTGGCCTGGTGCGCGGTCTCGACGTGCTGGGCAGCCAGTTGGGCGAAGGGCTTGGCCAGGGCGACCATCTCGCCGACGACCGCGATGCGCGGCTTGAGCTGCGCGACCTCGCTGGCCATGACGAGATCGGAGGTGTCGGCCAGGTCGAGGAGGGTGCGGGCGTCGGTGACGGACTGCGAGGCGCGGTTGAGGTGCGCGAACAGGTCGCGAGTGAGCTCAGGCATGTCGTTGCACCGCGTGCGCAACCGGCCCAGGTGCTCGCCGGCGGCCTCGAGGTAGAAGGAGCTGCGCTCGGACAGCTTGGCCTTTGCCGAGTCGAGCTCGGCATCGTCGAGCACGCGGAGCGCGGAGGTGATCGTCTCCTGGAGCTCCTCCACGACCCAGCGGGCCCTGCTCACGGCCTGCTCGGCCTCGAACACGGCATCGGCGGCGCTCAGGGTGTTGTCGGTGGTCATGCCGGCTCACCGCCTCCGGTTTCGGGCGGGGGAGCGGTGGGAGGCGGCAGAACTTCGCGGAGTCGATCGAGCGCGGCCAGGGCCTGCTCGAGGTGGGCGCGGGCCTCCTGAACCGGGTCACGGTCGGCCGCGGCGGACGGGGAATCGGTGGGCGTGCTCACGGGCAGCTCCTTGGTGGACCGGGGTCATCTCTCAGTCACCAAAGGAAGGTCGACCTGTCGGGGCGATCACCCGACACGAAGAAATCTCGCGGACACCTCAGCGGAGTCGGGTCAGGGCTGGCCCCAGGGCATCGACTCCTGGCCGTCAGTCGTCGACGCGCTGGCTGATGATGTGCGCGGTGGCGTTCCGCGCGGCGTTGAGATGCTTGTGGAGGTCGACCGCGAGCCCGCGGGCCTCCTCCAGGTGGAGGCGAGCGACGCCGATCGCCATCGCCGGGTCCGACTCGGCGGTCATCGCATCCATGCTGAGCACCTGGTGAGCCAGGACCCGACGTCGACACCAAGGACAAGACCTCCGCCTGCCGCCCTGATGTCGCTCGGCTTCGTATTGGTCACTCCTCGGCCTCGGGATCACCGAGATCGGCATCGATGTTCAAGACCCGCGTGACGGGGGTGGTCTGTGCCCGGAGCACCGCGGCGTTCTCTGCCAGGCGACGAGCTGACTTCAGGCGCAGGTCGGTATCTTCGCCGTCATGGATGGTCACGCGCGTGGCGATCGCGAAGTCGATCGAGCCGCCGGCCTCCAAGTGCTGAATGATCTCCTTGTGAATCCGCCGGCTGGTGCGCTGTCGGCTTCGATCCGTCT
Organism: Nocardioides sp. Soil777; assembly: GCF_001428425.1. Taxonomy (NCBI): domain Bacteria; kingdom Bacillati; phylum Actinomycetota; class Actinomycetes; order Propionibacteriales; family Nocardioidaceae; genus Nocardioides; species Nocardioides sp. Soil777. Next base: position 273,951 of record NZ_LMSN01000018.1, on the reverse strand, counting down.
TGGCATTGCGGTAGTTGCTTGCTCGGCGGGCCAGTTCGACTGACTCCCCGATATAGAGCGTGCGCACTCCGGCGTCGTCCAGGCCGAAGTCGTACCGGTAGAGGCCGGGCACGCGCGGCAGCGGCGGAAACTTCGGCAGTCCCTCGTTGTCCAAGATGATCGGGCCAGCCCGGAGCCAATCGAAGGCGACCCGGATATCGATGGTCTCAAGGAGATCGAGCGCAGCGGGATCGAACGCGGTGCGGCTTACGCGTGGCCTCGCGCTCCCCTGATTGGCGGAGATCACCGACCCGCCTTGCCCGACCGAGAAGCCAATGCGCTCCAGAAGACGTCGGCTGTTCTGGGACTGGAAGGCCCGACGATTAAGCCCTGTGGCAAGCGCCATGACCTGCTTCACAGGCCAGCGCACGCCGTCGACATCGACCCAATACTCCTGGATCGACTCCGGCGCGCGGCCCGCCAACTTACGCCGAACGATGTCCGTGGTCAGCTCAAACGACTGCCCCGCTAGCGTGAATTCCATTCCCACCTGGCCCCTTTGAAAGGTTGCTAGTCGCTAGACCCTTCGGGTCTCAGCAAGGACACCACACGCCTTCGGTCCTCGTCAGCGTCGCTTCGTAACGCATTCGAAGTTGCCAGAGGGCTTCGACTCGTCGCTGACCGAAAGAGCTCGATGGGGACACGACACTGCGCGGCCAGAAGACCAGCATCGACACCCTCGCCCTCCAGCAGCTCGAGCGCCCTGGGCAGGAGGGACGGCTGCTCGAGCACTTGAATCTGACCGGGCTCGGCACGGCGCCAGCCGCGCGCCGCGACTGTGGTCATCGCGTTCCGATAGGACACATCACCCATGACACCAAGCTCCCTTGCGCGGAAGAGGAGCGCCTGCATGCTGACCCCCCACTGCTCCTTGAGCCTGGCCAAGGAGGTCCAGCTACTGCTGTTGATGGAGCGCGGCAGCATCGGGGCTATCTCCTCCGCCGGCATAAGCAGCTCGCCCGCGAAGCGGTGCGCCTGAGTTTCAACGATGCGTCCGCCCGGCTCGGCATCGGCGTGCATCACCAAGTGGCCGAGTTCATGCGCCACATCGAATCTTTGTCGGTAGTAGTCCCGCTTCAGCGGGTTGAGGACCACGACGGGACGGAGGCGACTGTCGAATGAGTAGGCATCGACCGCTGCGGCTTGTGGCGGGCTGAACACCACCAGCACGCCGTGGTTCTCCAACTCGCGGACAAGGTGACCTGCCGGTCCAACACCGAGGCCCCAAGATTCCCGAACCTGACGGGCCGCCTCTTCGGGTCCGTCGTTTTCGATGTCGTCGACGTCGACGGCAAGCCGCTGGATGTCAACGTCCGGGAACTCGACGTGGCGCTCAAGGCCGGTCGCGATATCGACCGCAAGTTGGCCGTAGGCCTGTGCTTGATCTCGGGCGAGCTGGCTTGTGGAGCGCAGGGATCGGAAGTGGGGAGGGCTCGTCAGGCTCGATACGTCCTTATGAGCGACCGCGAAGAATGCGGGGTCGACTCCTAGGCCGAGAGACAGTTCGGCAACGGTCGACGCCGTCGGCCGCTTGTTTCCCGACTCCCAGGCAGCGACAGCTGTTGGACTCTTGCGGATTAGTCCCGCGAGGTCACTCTTCCGTTTGCCGGCTAACTGGCGAGCAAGAGTTAAGCGGGCGCCGTCGAAGAGAGCGGCAGCATCGGCTGCCGACATCGAAGCGTTCATCGCCGGTCATCAGCCTGGGACTGTTGCGCGGGTCGCTGACGAAGACGAACCGGCGCATCCGGGACCTCGTCCGGCGCCGAAGGTGCCGGACTCTCCGGCTGTCGCGAGCCCGAAGACGTCGGACCACCAAGGAGGTCGACATACCAGTGCCACGCATCTCCCCCGCCGTCGTTAAGGCGTGGCCGGCCAAGGACCAACTCACGGCGCTGACTAACAGCATCAAGGGAGTGGGCGGAGACAAGGGTGGTCAGATCGAGCGCATCATCATCGAGGGCGAGCAGACCCGCAACCTCCTCGGCGACCAAGTCGTCGAACAGCGTCATCTCGGGCTCGGGGTTCGGCTGCTTGGCGACCAACTGCTTGGTCGGACTCTTCTGTGGCCAGGGAAGCGAGTCGATCTTGCCGAAGGCGCAGGAGGCGAGCAGGAAACGCAGGTCGTCAATACGCCAGCCGGGGCTGTGGTTGAGATCCGCACGCCGAACGAGATCCGGCGGCAACTGGGGCATGGTCTCAATCTCACGCTCTGTCAGCTCGGCGTGGACGAGATCCAGACCCTCGCTGGAGTCAGCTCCGACCTGGAGCGCGTACTTGCCACAGGAAGTCACCCGATCGATGCGATCTCGGAACAGAGTGAAGCGCGTGTTTCCCAGCCAAGCTGCGTCGTACCCGGCATCCTCGGAGTAGTCGTCGAGGGTGCGGGTCACCGCGGAGGTGTACGCCCACGCCAAGGCGCCCAGGAGGCCACCGTCCTCGAGCTGGCTGATGATGTCGGTCTTCTCGGTCACGGAACCGAATCTACACCCTCTGCCAGTATTTTCTGTGACAGAATGAACTTACCGGCGATTCCTTCGTCGCGAACACGACTACGCGGCGCCAGCGCCGAGCAGGAAGCAGGGGGTCGACCCGGTGGACGACGAGAAGCGTCGCGACGAGGTCAAGCGGCTCGGGCGTGCCGTTGTCTTCGTCCACCAGCACGACCACAAGATCACCGACCCTCTGGTGCGTGCCGAGGTCGAGATCCTGTTGCTCACAGGCAAGGCCATGGACCTCGCGGCCCGCCTCAAGGGCCACCAGAGCCTCGTCGTGCTCACCCACGAGCTCGTCGTTGGCTACGCCAAGCACGCCGGCCTCGGTGGCCTGGAGCTGATCAACACCGTTCTCCCGGCGCTCAAGGCAGCTGGCCTGATCGACTACCGCATTGACCAGGCTGGCCGGATCTCTCACCTCGAGGAGTACATCGGGGTCTCAGCGACGGTGACCGAGCAGACGGTCGCCCTGCTCGACTCGCTGGGGCCACAGCGGTCGGACTTGGCCTTCTTGCACTCGGTGGAGATCGGCGCGATCGCGCCCTTGGCGGCGAGCCAGCACCTGCAGGAGATCACCAAGCGGGGCTTCACCGAGCCAGAAGCGCTCGAGGCATTGCGCCTGGCCCGCGCTGTCGGCCTCAACCTCGACGCGCCGTCCGACGAGCTCAACGAGCTGGTGGTGTTCAGTCCGTACGTCTGGGGCACGAAGCAGCTGTCGCTTGCCACCTTCCTTGGCGGGCTCCCGCCCAACGAGCGCGAAGCGCTCCTGGGCATGAGCGAGCAGGTGCTGTCGACGCCCGGCCTCCACCTGTCGAAGCTGAACGCCAACCCGGCAATCATCCGCAGTGCCACGAACGTCGGCCTCATCCAGGCAGCCACCGTTCGTTCCGCCACGGGCGCCTCCTCGACGTACGTCTTCTCGCCCCTTCTCGAGGTTGAGGACAACGCCTGCACGACGACCGAGGCCTTCCACCTGCGGAAGCTGTTCGTCGCGCACATTCTCTTCGGTCGCGACTCGGCGGCCCTAGGTGGTGGCCGGGTCCAGGACCCGGCTGTTCTGGTGAATGCGCTGCTGCGCAGGGGCACTGTGGGCCCCGCCACCAACATCGGCACGGACTACCACCTGCTGGAGGCCGCCGGCGTCGTCGCCGTCGAGCCGAACGAGGGTGGCCGGGCCTTCCTGCGTCTCGTCAAGCCGGAGATCGCGGAGTCCGCGCTCACCTGGATCCGTCGCATCACCGACACGTCTGGGACTGCCGACCTGACCCGCGGGCAGCGACCCGCTACGTTCATCACGCCGGAGGACGGCCGCACCAAGGAGAGCCTTGGGGCCTCTCACGAGATCATGGTCGCCTCCATCCACGAGCTGCGGAAGGAGATGCAGCGTGCCGCGCGCCGCGACGACCCCTGGGCTTGATGCCGGAGACCTGGCCGAGATTCGGGTTGCCCAGGCCTGGTTCTGGGACGGCTTCTACGTACGTCGTGGAGTCGACCTGCAGCACCGCTTTGGATCCGAGGTCTCGACCGTCACCGACCTCGATGCCTTGGGCTACGCCTTCAGCCCCGCGCTGACGCTCCACAAGCAGATCGGCGAGGTGAAGACCGGCACCTCCAAGAGCACCCCGCGTCCGCTCGACCGTGCCCTCTGGAGTCGTGGACTCCGCGAGCTCGTCCGCGCCGACCGAGGTGAGATCACGACGGCGTTCAAGACGACCACGGCCACCCGCGACGCCTGCCGCCGGCTCGGCGTGACCATCCAGCACATGGATGACCTGGCCTCGCGAGAGAAGCGGCTTGCCATCGGGAGCGTCGACGACGTGGGCTCTCAGGGTGTAGCAATCGCCTTGCTGCGCAAGGAAGTGCTGGCGTTCGTGAAGTCCGACGCCATGTTGGAGCGCGGCTTCTGGTTCCTGGTGTCCGAGGTCTGGTTTCTCGAGCCCTTCGACGCCGTCAAGCGCACCCTGGGCTTGATCCGCGAGCTGAGCAAGGCCTGGCCACCTGAGACCCACGCGGAAGCCACCAAGGCAGCAAGGTGGTTCTTCGCAGAGGCCATCTCCATCGTGACCCTGAACTTGGCGATCATCGCGGGCGAGGCGAACACGATGGACGCGGCAACGTTCCAGGAAGTCGCCACCGCGCGCCTTGCGACCGGCGATGTCCCGTACTACGCCATGCGTAAGCAGGCGGAGCGGGTCGACGAGTACGTGGCGAAGATCCTCAACTCCCTCGATGCCCCGGCAGACGTACGCACGGGCGCCATGGGGGCCTTCCTCCCACTGGCACCGGACTACACCGAGCCGCTGCTTGAGCTCATCTCGCGTCTCGCCGCTGACGCCGCGACCACGGCCAACCTGCCGCGGCAGATGGACGCCCTACTGTTCGAGCGCCTGGTACGACGACGCGATCTCACGGTCGCCCTGCAGGGTCGCCTGAACATGACCCAGGCCACCGAGCGTCAGGTCCACCTGATCGCGGCGTTCCTGCGCGGCCAGTTTGGCGTGCAAGGGCCGGTCGACAAGGTGCTCACGACACCGCTGTCGCAGGAGACCAAGGGTGACGGAGCCGAGCAGGCGGCGTTGTTCGACGGCCTCACTGGACCAACTGGGTAGACCGGTCAGCTGGCTCGGATCGGCCCGGGACGCTCTATTCAGAGGAGCCTCCGGCCACACGACGGGCTGCCAGAACTGGACTGTCGGCAATAACAGTTACCGATCGTGCTCCCCGCGACAGCGCCACGTAGAGCTCCTGAGCCGAGTAGCGGCTGGGATCCAGGATCACGACGTGGTCGTACTCCAGGCCTTTTGCAAGGAGGGGCCTGGTCACGATGCGGTCGCTCGGTCGCCGGCCAGCAACTCTGGCGTGATTCCGAGTCAGCAGAAGTGCCTCAGCGACGGTGCAGTCGTCAGTCTCTGCGACGGCGATCGACCGAGTGACCTCGTACCAGGCTTCCCGGCAATGGATCGTGACGCCAGGTAGCGCGGCGATCTCGCTCAAGGCCGTACGAATTGCAGTCGGCGATACCTTCGATCGCACGTTGTTGATCGCGGCATAGGCGCTCTTGAGCTCATCCTTGGTCGTCGTGAACGTCTGGCCATTTCCAAGCCGAACTCGTTTAGCGCTGGGGATGTGCCCCGCCAGTCCGGCCGAGGCGTTGATCGCGAAGTCCACGAGCGCCTTCGCCACTTGGGCGGCAGGCTTGGTGTCGATGGTGCTCGCCAGCTTGGCGGGGACCTTCTCGTCGATCGCCTCCATGACCGAGTAGGTGCCCTGCAGGTTGGAGGCGGCGCTGACGCAGTCGTTGCGGAATTGGCCGAGGACTGCGACGGCGCCATCGAGTTTCAAGGCACGGAAGCAGACCCTCACGAACGTCCGTGCATCGTCGCGGCGCACCAAGGCGATGGGGCCAGTCGAGAAGTCGATCGGCCGGCCGTGCAGCAAGTTCTCCCGGATCTCGACCAGCCACGTGCCGAGCGCTTCGTTCTCGGGCCAACGCCGCGGCCGATAGTCAACTTCGACGAGGGGAAAGTTGGGCAGCACGTGGGTCGCCCAATCCACCGGCTGGTTCCCGCCGAAGTTGAACAGGCTCTGCAGAGGATCACCGAGCACTGTTGTTGGCACCGCCTTTGCGACGGCGACGACGAGACCATGCTGGTCGATCAGGCAGTCCTGATACTCATCAACAAGCACGATGTCGTAGCTCAGACGCAACATCTTGCGCACTGCCTTGGACTGCGCGGCCGTGGCTGCGCCTCGGTGATACTCAGCCGATCGGTCCCAGTCGGGTGCTGGCGGGACGTCGAGCTCAGCGAGGAGCGGGAAGTGGCTGATTAGGTCGAAGGCCCATGAGTCGATGGTGCGAACAACCACCTGATCCCGTGGGACCTCGAATTTGGCCATGCGGCGCCGAAGCGCGTCGACACCGGCATGGGTGTGGGTGAGGACGAGAGCTGTACCGCCGGCAGCTGCCGTTGCCGCGACAACAGCGGCGATGAGCTCGGTCTTGCCACATCCCGCAGGGAGCGACACCGAGCATGGCATCCCCTCGCGTATCGCTCTGACACCATCCTCAAGGGAAGGGTCGTCAGGCATCGGCTGTCTCGGCTGTCTCGGCCGTCCGCTGCTCGGCTGCCGCGTCTGGGACGGGGGCTTCGTAGTAGGCGAACTCCTGGATGCGACCGATGATGTCCATCAGCGCGGTGCCGTCGAGGTTGGCCGAGTCCTTCATCACGACTGCCGCCAACGACTCGCCAGCATCTTCCCGTTTGAACCAGGCGTTGCCCTTGCTCTTCGTTCCCTTGGCTGCGGCGGCAACCGCGTCGCGCAGCCCGCTCTCGTCGACCCCTGCTTCAGTCTGCCACTGCGCGAAATCGGTCCCCGTCAGCTGTGCGTCACCGAGCTTGGCGCCGACCGATGCTCGGATCGACTCCTCCCCGCGAAGTTCGGTGGCGAGATCGACGAGGGCCTGCAGTCCCTCGATCGTGAGGGATTGGACAACCTCATCCTCAAGCGCTCGGCCATAGCTCCATCGTTCGGCCACGACCCCGTCAGCCACAGCCGAAGACACCTCGTCGTCAACCGCTCGGTCGTCGTTGTCCATGAGGAGCAGGCTTGGATATCCGAGGCTCTGAAAGTTGCGGGCGCGCTGTGTCGGTTGAGTTCCTCCGCTGCCGTTGACGATCACGGTGCCGATCGCTGACACCAGACTTAGTTCGGCCGCAAGGCGCTGCTCATCCCAATGAAGAATCAGACCGCGCAAGAAGCCAACTTCGGTTGCCCCCTCTCCGACGATGACGCGGCGTCCCAATAGCGCCGATGGGGCGGAGCGGAAGGCCCCTTGAGCGTTCTCCAAGTGGTCCGGGACGGCGCGGCAGGACGTCGTACCGCCGTCCGTACGAATCACCGCGAGGTGCTGCACTTCGAGGGTCTCAACCGTGATCGGGGAGTGCGTCGTCAGAATGACTTGCAGGTGCTGGTCGCCGGCGCGCTTCTTGAGGTAGCGCAGGACGTGGGCCAGGCGATGCGGTTCGAGGCCGTGTTCAAGTTCATCGATTCCGATGATCGACCCGCCAGCCATGGCCTGGTCTTGGACAGAAAGGCTCGTGAGGCGACGTGTGCCGAGGCCGAAACTCGACAACGGAACCTCGCCGTCGTGGAGCATCAGGGCGTGGGCAGATGCAGCGGAGCCTGGCTCCAGTCCGGGTCGCAGTTTCGTGAACGGGGATATGCCGAGCTTTGTGGCCGATGACTGGGCTGCCCCTGCCGCCGCGTGAAGCGGGTTTGGCTCAGCGTCGAAGACGGCCCGGCGTGCCTCGCGCTGCGCGTCGAGGATGACCGACGATGCACCATCACTCCCTTCAGTCAGGCCCGAGAGCGCCGACCCGCGCGCCCACCGCAGATGGAAGTCCGGCCGCTCCCCCAAGCGAAAGAAGCCGAGTTGGCGCCGCTGAGAAGCGGTGATCCCGCGGGTCTCATCCGAGCCCGGTCGCACGACCTCCCACGTCGGCTCGAGTTCACGAGTCACCGTCAAGCGGATGACCAGGCACTCCTCAGCGTCGTCGAGTGGGTCATGAACCAGGGTGCCGTCTGATTTGAGGCCCGAGCGCTCCTTGCCCAGTTGACTCTCCTTGACGAGCGAGTCCGGCAGCTCCGTCACGACGGCTTCAATCGTGAGGGGCTCCGACATGTCCAAATTGAAAAAGTCCGCATCCGTGAACTGCGGGCTGTAGTTCGGACTCAGGACCAAGCCGATGGCGTCAAGCAGCGTGGTCTTGGCACTGTCGCCAGGCCCGACCATCGCAACCAGACGCTGATCTATGGACCAGTCGCATGACTTGATCCCGCGGAAGTTGCTGATACTGAGCCGTCTCAACATCATCGGCCTGTTCCCCCGTTGTAGATCATGCGCCAGCGTCCCCAGCTGCCGCGGCAAGCAGCTCGGACTGCTTGAGGACGCTGGCATTGCCGCTCCGAGTGGACAAGCCGGTCACGTCCAGGACTCCTGCGCCAGCGGCGCCTCGTTGAGCTCGTCGCGGCGAAGGCGCCAGTCAGGGAGGAATTTGTCCATGAGAGCGACGAAGCGCTCTCCATGGCCACGCTCAAGAAGATGGGTCAGCTCGTGAACAACGATGTACTCCAAGCAGCGCGGGTTCTTCTTCGCCAGCTCAGGATTGAGCCAGATGGTGCGGGAGTGCGCGATGCAGGTGCCCCACTTGGTTTTCATTCGCCGGACAACGATGTTGTCCGCCTTGACGCCGACGATCGGCTGCCATTTCGCAAGTAGATCAGGCACGGCCGCCTTGAGCTCGCGCCGGTACCAGCGATCCAATGTCGCGCGGCGGCTGTCAGAGTCTGTGCCTTCCGGCGTGATTACCCAGAGGGTCTTTCCCTTGGCCTCAACACCGTAGTGGCCGCTGGTGCGGGAGACGTCCAACTGATACCGCTGTCCCCACACGTAGTGCGTTTCGCCCGAGAGCATCTCGCGTGTGGATTGACGGTCGGCCTGCTGGAGCTGCTCGCGCTGGCGCTTGATCCAGGGCAACCGCTGGACGACGGCCAGTCGAATCGTGTCCTCGTCGGTGCGCTCTGGCGCCGCCACCCGGACGCGTCCGACCGGCGGGTAGACCGAGATGTGCAGGTTCTTGATGTCCTTGTAGACAACGTCCACGCCAAGACCGGCGACGGTGAGGTAGGCGTTAGCGGTACTCATCGTGCTCCTTGAGCCGGTCGATGAGCGCCTTCAGGCTCTCTCCGGGGAAGTCGCTCGGCAGCACCTTGCGCAACTCGCGGGCCAGCGCCCGCTCCTTCATAGGGCTATCTGCCCAGCCGTGTTCCTTGGCGCTCTGAACCTGCTCGTGGACGCGCTCGACGTCAACGTTGGCGCCCTCGGGCCAATCGAAGTCATACAGGGCGCGCCGAGCTGCGGTACTCGCCCAACTCGGGTAGCTCACCCCAGCATCTGACTCACCCTTGCCAACCATCTCAGCATGCGCCAGGAGCTGAGCGAGGAAATCGGCGTACTCGGTGGCCTCCTGGCGACGCCGCTCGATGATGGCGTCGAGCAGTCGAGACATCCGCTCGTAGTACTTCGGGTTCATAGCCCGCTCGTCGACGATGGTCTTGCGGACGTTGTTGATGATGGTCTCGGCGACCGCTTCCTGATTCTTCTTGATACCCGCGGGCAGCGAGTCGATGGCATCGGCGCCGCGCTCCACGATGAGCTGGACGAGGCCCTTATCGAAGGTCGCGACCTGCTCGACCGGGTCGGCCTGGATGTAGGTATCCAGGAGGGCTCGCATGCCGGCTTCGAACTGCTTCATATCGATGTTCTCGCCGGCGCCGACCTCGACCTCATTCTTGACGGCCACGAAGTGCGTGACATCGTTCTTGATCGCCGCCGCCTCGACCTCGGTGTAGCCAGCCCGCGCCATGTCATTGGCGATCGCGCCATAGGCCCGGACGAGGGCCGACACGGACTTGTAGAGCTCGACGCGCTTCGGCTCATTGGCCTTGATCTGCTCGGCGTCGCCGGGAGTGGTCGCGACGAAGTAGTGCTGATACTGGAGCGTGTCCTTCGGCATGGCGACCGGCTCGCACAGGGCGCGGATCCTCTCCAGCGCTTCGTCGAGATCCTCCCGTTCCTGCTTGATGCGGTCTTCGAGCAGACCCTCGATGTCTTCCTTGGCGTAGCCCTCGAGAGCTTCGGACGTGTAGTCCGTAATGGCCTTGTCGAGGGACTTGAAGAGATCGCGGTAGTCGATGACGTAGCCGTAAGTCTTGTCGTCGCCGTCGAGCCGATTCACGCGACAGATCGCCTGAAACAGCCCGTGGTCGCGCATCGTCTTGTCGATGTAGAGGAAAGAGGCGCTCGGCGCGTCGAAGCCGGTCAGCAGCTTGTCGACCACGATGAGCAGCCGCATCTGACCAGGCTCTTCGATGAATCGACGCTTGACGTCCTTCTCGAACTCCTCGATCCGCAGCACGGCCTTGTCGGCAGGTTTGTTGAAGTAGTCGGAGAGCATCTGCCGATAGATGTCGTACTTGCGGAGTTCTTCGTTGTCGCCCGCGCCGGCGTCCTCCTTAGAGATCGCGCTGGCGCTGGGGACGTAGCTGGAGACGATGGCGACCTTGCCCTTGAAGCCAGCCTGCACGAACAGCTCGTAGAACTTGCAGGCTTGATAGACGCTGTCGCCGACGAGCATGGCGTTGCCGCGACCAGAGATCAGGCGGGGCTCGCGCTCGAAGTCCATGAGGACGTCTTGGACGATCATCTCAGCGCGAGACTTGGCCGAGACGACCTTCTGCATCGTGCCCCACCTCTTCTTGAGGCGCGCCTTGGAGAGATCCGTCAGACCCTTGGTCTTGAGGTCGAACCACTTGTCGACTTGAGCGGCGCCCTTCAGTTCCTGATCGACGTTGCGCGCTTCGTAACGCAGGTCCAGTACGACGCGGTCACGTACGGCTTCGTCGAACTTGTACGTGTGGATGAAGGAGCCGAACGTCTCGATGCTGGTGGTCTTGTCGGCCTTGATGAGCGGTGTACCCGTGAAGCCGATGAACATCGCGTCGGGCAAGAGTTGCTTCATGGCCCGGTGCATCTTGCCGCTCTGCGTGCGGTGGGCCTCGTCGACGAAGACGAACAGATTGCCCTTGGCCCTGAAATCAGCCGGGACGGTCGCCCTGAGCTGCTCGATGAAGGCGTCGGCATCCTCGTCGCGCGACGAGTCGTCGTCGGAACCGCGGAACTTGTGAACTAGCGAACACATCAGCCAGGGATGGCTCTGGTTGAGCATGGTGAGCATCTCGGTCCCGGAGCCTGTCCGGACGATCTTCTCGTTGACGCCGCCGAAGACCTTTTCGATCTGCTCGTCGAGCTCCGTGCGATCGGTGATGATGAGCACTCGGCCGTCCGTCTGGTTCTCCTGAATCCACTTGGCCAGCCAGACCATGGTCAGGCTTTTGCCGGAACCCTGGGTGTGCCAGATGATGCCGCCTTCGCGCGACGCGATACGTTTCTGGGCCTGCTTCACACCGAAGAACTGGTTATGGCGGGCGGTCTTCTTCACGCCGGAGTCGAAGACGATGAAGTCGTGGATGATCTCCAAGAAGCGCTCCTTGGAGCACATCTGCGTGAGCGCCCGATCGAGCGGGTTCGGCTCGTCGGTTCCGATCGGGCTGCCCTGGATCTCCGTCCACTCCAGCCAGTACTTCTCCTGCGTCTCGATAACGCTATAGCGCATGCCTTCAACGTCGTTGCCGGCAAACAGCAGCTGCACGGTCGTGAAGAAGGGGCGGACAAAGTGCTGCTTCTGGTTGCCGATGTTCTGCCGGATGCCCTCGCTGAGGTGGGTGTACGAACGCTTGAGCTCGATGACCCCGAAGGCGATGCCGTTGACGTATAGCACGATGTCAGGGCGCTTGTTGTGCTCGCCCTTGACCGTCACTTCCTCGGCGACGACGAAGTGGTTTGCCTGCGGGTTCTTCCAGTCGACGAGCCAGATGGTCTCGAACTTCTCGCCGACGTCGCGCTTGACCTTCACGCCGTAGCGCAGCAGGTCGTAGACCTTGCGGTTGGCGTCGTAGAGCGATTGCCCAGCACCAAGCGAGGCGGCGGTCTGGAGCTGCTGGACCGCGCGACTGACGAGTTCCGCATCGATGCCGCGGGCCAGCAGGTTCTGACGAAGCAAGGCCTCGTCGACGTTGCTGTTGTCCTGGTCCTCCAGGTTGCCGCCGTACTCGTACCCGAGACGGTTCCGAAAGAGCTCAACCACGCGGTTCTGAGTCTTGCGTTCCCTCTGGCCGACGTTGCTCATATGACAGCCTCCACACTCGCGGCATCTACCCAGCGCGCCAACACGCTGAGGGAGGCTAGGTACTCCAGGGCTTCTTGCTCCGACAGCTCGTGGCCGGCCTCATGACTAAGTGGGTTCCGAATGCCCGCGAACACACCCTCGGCAAAGGTCATGGCGCCGCGCTGTACCGACTTGTAGGTGTCGCTGCCGTCATCTTTCATGCGGCGCAGTCGCGCCTTGTCTGGCTTCGGCTCGTCGAGGGAGAAGACTTGCTTGAACAGGTCCGTCTCGCTGACGTCACGACGGCCAACCTTGTTCTGGGTCTCGGCGTTGAGCTTGCGGATCGCAGCCTCGACCGCCTCGCGGAAATGGCCCGAGTACCAGAGTGACTTGGCGCCGCTCCAGACCCAGGGGTGTAGCTCGGCCGCGGACAGCTCCGGGGCGCTCTCACCGAGATTGGCCTCGATCTCCTCCGCACGAAGGAGCTCCTCACGAGCTCGTATCGCCGCCTCACGATGGCGCGTCCAGCGGTTGTTCTTCGAGTTGTCGATTCCCTCACGCCAGCCGGGGATCACGCGCTCGAATATCTTCTCGACTACCTGGGCTTGTTTGGTCACTTCGGCGTCGGACGCCGCGGTCTTGTTGCGGGAAGTTATGAAGACACCACCATCCGACGAGCTGCTCGCATTCCGCATGACGGTCAGTTCGATGAACTTGTTCAGCTCGGCGATAGCCCATTCGACGTTCATGAGGCATTCTCCACGGGCAGCCGAGTTCGACCGGTGAGCAGTTCTTGCATCATGCCGGTCTTGGTGGCACGGGCGGACTCGAGGCGGCGTTCGAGAGCCTCGACTTCGGCATCGGCGTCCTTGATGATCCTCGCAACGGCAACTTGTTCATCGATTAGAGGCAGGACAACGTCGAGAGCCCCGAGCGCATGGGAACTGATGTGCACAACCGCGTCGCCCTGGCCAGCACTCGCCTTCTTGGCCGCGATAGCGGGTGTGTTCAGCAACGAGGCGAGGAACACCGGATCGTAGCCAGACCCGCGCAAGATTATGGTGTCGCCTCCAGCCACTGCCTGCTGGCTCCCCACGTAGGCAACACTCATGCCGATCTCTGCTTTCGTCTCGCCCGAACCAGCGAATAGCACGTCCCCCGGGTTCAACGGCTGGGCTCCTGCTGCGACGGCCGAGTCCACAAACGACACTGCGTGGTCCGTGTAGTCGGAGAACACCGTGTAGAGCTCCCCGTACCGGATGCAGGGCACACCTGTTGCTCGCACTTCGTCACGCTTAATCCCTCGCCCCTTGAGGAATGACCCGAGACGACTCACCTGGGTTGGTCGCCACTCACCGGTGAAACCAGGAAGGCGTGTCCGCCCCGTGAGGAGTTCTTGAACCATGCCCACCTTGAGATCCCGCTTTTTGGCGATCAGTAGGGTGAGGCTTTGCACGAGTGCCGAGGCGTCGTCGAGCGCCGTTGCGATCGCTTTCTGCTCATCCCGTTCAGGGAGCTCGACCGAGACCGTTTTCAGGTCCCGCTGCCCGACGTTCGCACGGATGCCGCCCTGTCCTCGAGCAATTATCTGGCGACGGACATCAGGGGCTCGGAGTCCGTACTTCGCATACGACGACTCCAGCCTCTTGGTCTTTGCCTGCCCCCGAAGCACGAAGCCGCCAAACACAACGGGTTCATCGCCGACGTACACAGACGCGAGCCCAACCTCGTCCTGCGTCTCTGAAGTCCGGTTGAACAGCACGTCCCCGGTCTTCACCCGGTATCGGGCCAGCACCGACTTCGGCAACGAAACTCGACCGGGGATGTCTCCCTCGGTGAGCGACTCCTTTGTGATCACCTCGAGGATGTTGATAAACCTCGTCCCGCTGCCGTACGCGGATTTTCCTGCGTTGATTCCGTTCGAGAACTCGAACAAGTCGCCTAGCTTGAAGGTGCTCCAGTCGTCGGGCGCAGTCATCCCTTGACCCCCATCGCCGCAAGGTGAGCCGCCACCCTGGCACCCAGCTTCTCTACGTCGTGGTCGAGCTCCAGGAGCGTTGACTCGTACCGAGATGCCAGAACATGGAGACGCGCCACCAAGTCACGGCCGAGCATGCTCACCTCGGAGCCGATTCGACCGCGGATCGTGCCTGCCCATTTGTCATCGATCACCAAGGCCTGGACCTCGTCCAGGGTGAGTTTTCCGTACTGCGCCAAGGCCTTCTGATTTAGCTTGGAGGCCGCCACTTTGACCTTTGCCTTTGCGGCAGATTCCGCCTTGAACAGCGCGACGACCTCTCCCAGCGCGGCCAACTCCTCCGGGTCACCCGCGGTCCCTTCGAGCGTCTTCAGGTGCGCAGCCGCTAGCGCGCTTGTGACCTTGCCATCGTCGCCAGCTGCGTCCCAGAGAAGACCACCCTCGACGGCGTGCTCTTCAAGGTAGTCAGCGAGTGCTAAGGACGCGGAGTCCACCTGCCCAATCAGCTGCTCGAGCTCGACTCGGTCGTCATCGAAGTAGCGGGCTACTACGTAGACAGGCGGGAGCAAGTCCATGACCCATCGGGCGGCCTTAGCCCCGGTGCCGAACACGATGTGCGCGTCCTCGTACTTGACCTTGTTGTTCTTGGCCTTCCACCAGCGAGCAGATCGCGGCTTCACAGCGTCCGCCCAGTCTTCGCCCACGATAAGCGCGACGTCGTCGTGCATGGAGGCGTTCCAATAGCTCATGAGCTGCTCGTACACGCCGTACTCATCGATCAATGGCCGCGAACGGAAGGCCTCCAGCAGCGCCTCGGAGACATCGTGGATCAGCTCGTTCGGCCGCGTCGTCGAGGTGATGTCCGCGAGCAACTTGCGCTTGTCCGCCCACCAGGCGTCGACGGTGTCGGCAGTGTCCTGCGCAAAGGCCTGGTACTCGGCCGACTCGGTGACCTTGGTCTGGATGTCCGCCTTGTCGAGCGTGAGTTCGGAGTAGCCCTCGCGCAGCGGCCGGAAGAGCTCGGCACGCAGGCTGGGAAATGCGTCCCAGTAGGACTGGAGGGCGTCGAGGTCACGGTTCGGGATGCCGCCCTGCAGGTGGGCGTGGAGGTCCTGGATGTCTTCGGGCTCCGAGCTGTCGATGTAGCGGGGGATGTTGAGGTTGCAGTCGTTCTTGGGGTCGCGGATCTCGCTCAGCGGCACCATCCGCGAGTAGCGCTCGATGTCCTTCTGGTTCACGAACGCATCAACGATCTTGTGCATGTCACGCGGCCGGAGGCGGTTCTTGGGGCCATCCTTCTCGAAGCCCTTGGACGCATCGATCATGAAGATGCCAGTGCGCGCTTGGGCGTCCCTCTTGTCGAGCACGATGAGGCAGGCCGGGATGCCAGTGCCGTAGAAGAGGTTCGCCGGCAGACCAACGATCGCCTTGACGAGACCGCGGTTGATGAGTTCCCGGCGGATCGTGGCCTCGGTGTTGCCGCGGAAAAGCACGCCATGGGGCAGCACGACGACGCCACGACCGGTCGACTTGAGTGACTTCACCATGTGCAGCAGGAAGGCGTAATCACCGTTCTTGTCGGGCGGCGAGGCGTAACCGTCAAAGCGGCCATAGTCCTTCTCGACGCCGTTCTTCCAGGTCTTGACCGAGAACGGCGGGTTGGCGACCAGGTAGTCAAAGGTTGCCAGGGTGTCGTTCCGCCGGAACTTCGGGTCCGAGAGTGTGTTGCCCTGGACGATCTCGTGCGTCTCGTTGCCGTGCAGGATCATGTTCATCCGGGCGAGTGCCCAGGTGGCGTTGTCGTTCTCCTGGCCGTAGATGGTCAGACCGTTCGGCGCCGCGTCCGCCACCTTGATCAGCAGCGATCCTGAGCCACACGTCGGGTCGTAGACGGTCGTGGCCTTTGGCGTACCGGCCGGGATCTGTAGTAGCTGGGCCATCACCCGAGAGACCTCGGCTGGCGTGTAGAACTGCCCCTTGCTCTTGCCCGACTGAGTGGCAAAGTGCCGCATCAGGTACTCGTAGGCATCACCCAGCAGGTCGTCCCCCTCGGCTCTCGAGCCGGTGAAGTCCATGTCCTGGAAGATGCCGATGAGGTTGGAGACCTTGTCCTGGAGGTCCTTGCCGGAGCCGAGCTTGGTCGGGTCGTCGAAGTCGGCGTTGTTGATGACGCCCTGTAGGTCGTTCGCCTCAGCCAGTTTGCGGATGGCGACGTTGACCTTCTCGCCCACGTCCGACTTGCCCTTGAGCGTGACCAGGTAGTCGAAGGAACCGTCATCCGGGACGTGGATGAGGGCGTATTGGTCCGCCTTGGCCTTGTCCGAGACGTACTTCACGAAGAGGAGGGTCAGTACGTAGTCCTTGTACTGGCCGGCGTCCATGCTGCCGCGCAGCTCGTCAGCACTGCTCCAAAGCGAGCTGTACAGATCCGACTTTTTGAGCGCCAACGCCACTACCCCAAGCCCTCGTGTGCGCCATGGTGGCGCAGCTCCTGATTGTCGATCGACCACGCATCAGCGACCCCCTCGATACGAGGAGGAGCCGCACGTTTGACCTTAGCCTCAGCGGCCGGCACTTCGCGCGAGTCCACACCGATCGCGCGGACTGGAGAGGAATGGCGAGCCCGACTGTGCGTTACCCGGGGTAGGGAAGACCAGCACTGCATCGAGTCGGGAGCGATAACGGCCAGGTCGTACGGGGACTTGGGGACGAGCATCTGACCCAAGTTTAGAAGATCGACACGAATAATAGCATGTCTATTGATTTTGTTGACTTTACGCAGCACTCGTGCATAAAGGATGCGTGAAGTCAGCACTACGCGTGCTCTCTGGACTTCGCCCTCGTCGGTCCTCTGCGGCTGAATCAACGCGAATCGCGCGTTGGTCGGTCGCATCACCCGAGGAGGTGGCTCACATGAGTGAGCACTCGCCGCCTGCTGCGGCAGGCACCGGAGGACAGCTCAGGACGCTGGCTGTCCGGATCACGGAGGACCTGCGGGCCCAGCTGGACATCATCGCCCAGCTCACCGGCCGCAGCGCCACCGAGGAGATCCGCCTGGCCCTGGAGCACTGGATCGATCGGACCAAGTCCGATCCCGAGGTGCTCAAGAAGGCCGAGGCGGTCAGGGCGGACATCGAGCGCGAAGCTCAGACCCGCCGCAACGCTATCGCCGCGATCTTCAGCGGGGATGGCGCCAAGGAGGGCTCCGCCTCTCACCCCCGCAGGTGGAACTCCCCAGTCATCCGGACTGGGGAGCAGCGCCTACGAAAGAGGTGATCGCGATGCCTCTCGGCATCTCTTTCCCGCTCGATGAGCGAGAGCCACGGGTCCTGATGAGGTTTGACAGCCTCCAGGACTACCAGCGAGCCGTCGGCGGCTACGTCGAGGCAATCAGCGTCGGACTCGACGGGATGGCCTTCCTTGGTCACGACGAAGCCAAGCTCATGGGGACCCCCATGAACCGCAGGGCCACGTTGTTCTGGTGGCTGCACCAGCCGCCGGCCCGCCAGGTCGACTGCATCAACGGCCCAGCCGTACTGATCGGCCCCGACACCGAGGACGGAGAGACGCGTGACGTGCCGAAATCAACGTGGATGCTCCTATTCAGCACCGGCAAGACATTCGGCGTCGAGTTGCAGGTTGTCGACTCGCCCAAATGGCATCGCAACGAGGCCGACTTCGATGACTTCTTCGAAGCCGCCCTCTGGGCGATCGAGCTCTGCATGCACCGGCGGTAGGACTTGAGTCTCGCGGATCTCACCAGACGGCGCCCGCCGCCGGCGTCGAGCCTGTGGACAACGGGGGGAAGGGCTTCCCTCCACGCCTGCGGGGCGGGAGGCTGAGCAGCCATGGACGACAAAGCGGCCCTGATCGCGCGGCGCGTCGCGATGTCCGCCGCCGCGTGGTTCAACGCCCCCAGGATGTCGAGGCCTATCGACCGACGTCGCGCCGCCGCAGCCCCTTTCCGCGCTGCTGCCCGACGTGACAGTTCCCATGCTGCGGCAGGCTCACCGCCAAGCTCCAGCGGCGCGTGGGCTGTCGCGGTCCGTGTCGGCCCGCTCCAAGTCTGTTATGCCACCACCGTTCGGTAGCGGTGCGCGCTGCCCGTCAGGAATGCGGCCGCCGCCCAGATCCGCCGCTGGGCGGTGGCAACTGGCGGGTTTCGTTCTGCTCGCTTCGGCGCAGCATGTCCGGGCCCGCGTGCGCTGCTGAGGGATCCAGCCCGGCGTTCGCGATCATCTTCTGCAGGCTCAGCAGTTCGGTTGCTGCCTCGGGCCGCGTGCGTTCGTAGTGGCTCAGAACGTAGCGGTTGAAGAGCGGGACCGCCATAGCCAGTTGACCGCGCTTGGGTGCGTAGACGTCGCCCTCCTCGATGAGCTCCTCACGGAGCCAGGACAGCTCTTGCTGGGAGCGACCGAGAGTCTTGGCGATCGCCGCTGTCGAGGCGCGCCCGCCATGCAGAGCGAGGGCGGCAAGGAACTCCATCTGTCGATCGCTGATTCGGTCCCAGCGGGGGCCAAGGGTGCGGCGCTCGAGCATGTCGGCGATCTGGGGGAGTGCGGTTTCGACGTCGCGGAGGGTGATCTGGTCGGGCCCGGGCGCGGATATCCAGATGGCGTGGGCGAACAGCTGCAGGTGGGCCGGGTAGCCGTTGCTGGCCTCGACCACGGCTGCCGCCGCCTCGGGGGTCCACGCGACACCGGCCTGGCGTGCTGGCTCCACCACGGCGTAACGGGCGTCATCGGGTTCGAGGGTGAGGGGGATGGGCTCCAGCACGAAGAGGCGGTCAGGGTGGGTCACGCCAGCCTTGCGGAGCGCATCGGGGGTGAAGGGCAGTCCGGTGCCGGCGAACAGGACCGGCGCGGAGGGGTGGTCGACGTTGAGTCGGTGTAGCGTCGCCGCGAGCAGGGCGAGGTCGGGCCCAGAGGCGACCTGGAGCTCATCGACGGTGATCAGCAGGCCGCCGCTGTGGGCGTCCTTGCGGACCTCGGCCGCGAGCGTGGCCAGGGCGTCAGCGAGCGTTCCCGCGTCCAAGCCTGGTGCTGCGGCGTCGGACTGGCGAGTCGAGATCCCGGCACCGATGCCCGCGATGCTGAGGTTGACCCCACCGATCCGCTCGAAGGCTTTGCGGGCGCGCTGCCATGGGCCGGCTTCCTCGGCCATGCGGGTGCGAGCGCGCTGGAGCAGCGCCTCTACCAGACCAGCGTGGCCCGACACAGCCTGGAGGTTGACCACCTCGAAGCCTTGCTCCTTCGCCAGGTCCGCGAACGCGCTCACCGTGACGGTCTTCCCCACACCGCGCGGGCCGGCAAGGATCATGTCCTGGGCACGGACGCGGCCACCCGTGACGATGTCGTTGAGCACCAAGTGCCAGTCACGGAGAAGGCCGTCGCGTCCTGCCAGGACGGGCGGGTTGTGGCCAGCACCGGGCGTGTACGGGCTCTGATCCACCCGCGCCACCTTCCTAGACTCACCTAGATTTAGAGGGTTTTCTAGGTCAGTATAGGTCGCAGCTGGCTCACCGGGCCGGAGGAGTTCTCGCGCGTGTGACCGGCGTGTCACGGCCGATCCTGGTTGGCGGAGGAGGACCGCCGCCGGCAATGGACCGGTTGGCCCCGATGCGTCGACGGGCTGCATTATCGGGACTCTCGGGGGCAGGGCCGGCCTCGCCGGCGACGAGGGATTCGCCGAGGTTGTCGGCAAGCTCGGCGATGTCGGCCGACAGCACCTGCTCGAGGATGTCGGCGATGCTGGCGGTGGAGCCGTCGCAGCGGTCGACCAGGTCGGCGGCGAGGCGATCGAGGGCGCGGTCGCCCTGCTGGGTGAAGGTGACGATGTCGGAGCCCGGCTGCTCCGCGGGTGACGTTCTCATTGGGTCCTCCTCTGCTTGGTCACCTATGTGATCCCGGACCTTGGGAGCGATCAGCTGTGCGAGGGCTTTCGCCAGCTAGGCGGCGGGCGGTGGCCGACAGGTTCGGCGCCGTCGTGCCGCAGAACGCGCAACGCACCGGCGGGAGCGGCACGGGCGGCATCGGATCCGCTGCTAGGTGCGCTCGACTCGCAGGGCGATGATTCGCCACCCGTCAGGAACGCGGCGTCGGGCGGCCGCGAGTGCCTGGTCGTAGTCGGAGTCCTCGACGGTCAACTCGTCCCGGCCGAGGGTGTAGCCGCCGCGGTGGTCGAGCGGGATCTCCTGCACCGTGGTGTACAGGGTGAGGACTCGTGCTGCGGTCTCGGTCACGTGCTCGACTTCTGCCCGGCCATAGTGCGCATCAGGCGAACGTCGCGGCGGAGTGCTGATGGGAGCCCGGCGCTCTCCTCCGGATCGACCTGGTAGCCGATCAGGCCGTCCTCTACCAGGTCTGCGGCGGTCTCCAGGATGCGCGCCACGCGCAGGAGAAGCGCCGGGGGCATCTGGACCGAAGGCTCGTTGTAGAAGCCTGTGGTGGCCACCTGGTCGTGGACCAGCAGTCCGAGATAGCTCTGCGCGTGTGCGATCTGAGCCACCCGATCGCGGGTGTGCTCGAGGTCGTCGCGCTCGACGAGGAGGATGCGGACGACCTCGCCCAACCCCGCGAAGACCCGGCCGGCGAACCTAACGGGAACCGCGGCGGTCCGCGGTGCGCTCATCAGGTCCGCACCTGGTGTCTCTTCCACGAAGCCGAAGACGATCTCCCTGGCCATGCCGGCGAGGGCGTCGTCGGTGAGGTACCGGCGGGCTGTGGTGTCTGTGACGCGCATCTGCTCGGCGACGAATTGCACCCGTTCGTCGAGCAACTCGCCGGCAGCGGAGCGGGACATCGCCATGCCGAGGTCGGAGATGGCCGCCAGGAGGTCGTAGATGCGCTTGTCGCGCCAGGATCGTGCGGCCACCCCGATCAGCCGGCCGCAGTGGAGTAGGAGTCTGGCGTAGTCATCACCGGGATTCTGCCATCCAGGTGCGAAGGGACGTCAGCGCCGATCGCGCCGGGTGTCGTAGGGGCTGGTCAGAGCTGCACGAACAGGTGACAGGTTGGGTCGGGCGGGCTGGAGTCCTGGAAGCCGGAGGCGATCCGCGGCCGAGAGTGGGTGATGTCAAGGTGGCGGTCAGGATATCGCTGCGCTAGTCCGGTCAACCTTGGGTTGCCGGGCTGGCGCCCGCTAGCCGCGAGAGGGTTGCTCGAGTTCTCTGTCGGCCCTTTCTCCCAGGTGGCGCCCGGCTGCAAAGGCCGCATCCACTGCTGCCCGGGTTCGCTCCGTGCTGCTGGGCATGAGATGGGTGTAGGTGCGCAAGGTGAAGCCGGGGTCGCTGTGGCCGAGGTACTCGGACACAGCGCGAATCGATTCGCCGGCGTCTAGGAGCACGGAGGCGTACCAATGGCGTAGGGCGTGCATGCCGTTGTCACGCGATTGCTCGATGCCCGCATGGGCTTGGCCGGGCTTCCACAGCCGTGTGTTGAAGTAGTTGCGGTTGAGGGCGGAACGCTCGCGTGTGGTGAGTATCAGTCCTGCGCTCGATTTCGTGTTCGCCTGGGGCGTTCCCCACGGGAGCGTGACGCTACGTCGCGGGTAGGTCGCGAGGTGGCTGCTGAGTTCCGTTGCGACGCTTTCGGGCAGGGGGACGGTGCGGGTCTTATCGCCTTTCGGCAGGCCAAAGACGAGGCGGTTTCCTCCGAACACCTTGACTTGTCGCCTGACCTCGACGACCCCGCGGAGGAAGTCGATGTCCTCGACCGCGAGCCCGAATACCTCGCCTTGGCGTAGTCCCAGCCCCGAACCTAACGTGACTGCGATTCTGTATTGGGGCGGAAGCGCGTCGTGCATGGAGGAGACCCATTCGGACGGCCAAGGGGCCACCTTGCGGCGCGACGTTGCGGGCCTTGTCACTGAACTGGCCTTGCACGGATTCTTGGCAATCATGTCGTCGTCGACCGCAGCCGAGAAGATGGCAGACACGTTGGAGAAGATGACGCGCCGGTAGGTCTCGGCCATCTCCATCGATCGCAGGAGCTTCTGAATCGTCGACGGCTTGATCTGGCGCAGTTCGAGGTGTCCCAGCGTCGGGAACACGTGGAGCCTGAGTCGCAACTCCGTCGCCTCATAGGTCAGTGGACTGAAGGTCCGGCTGTCGAGCCACTCCTCGGCATAGGCCCGAAACGAGATCCTGCCGGCGTCGACATCGAGGTAGGTTCCACGGAGCTTGTCGGCCTCAACCGTATTGCGGAACGCGATCGCCTCGGCTTTGCGTCTGAAGGTCTTGCGGCGCTGCCGCCCCTCGGGATCTCGATAGTTCACAACGTAACGCGGGCTCCCGTCGTCCGCTGGCCTACCGGGACTAACGCTGGCCATGGCTGTCCTTGGCAGACTCCGACCGGGTGGTCAGCAATGCTGACGAGCATCTGCGGCCTGGTGGCGCTGGAACCGATTCCGCGTGAGGCTGAAGGCCCCTCGGCATCACTGATTCTCCTCGAGTTGCACCGTCCAATTGATCACGGTTGCTGCCCGCCAGCGCAGGTGCTTTCCGACGCGGAAGCCGGCCGGGCCGTAGCCCGTCGTCCGCCAGGAGTAGATGGTCTGCTTGGTCACGCCAAGGTAGGACGCGACATCTTCGATGTCCCACAGCTCCTGGGCGTCGACAAGCCTGGGTGCCCGGTTGCCGCGGCCTCCGCGCCGCCGCGGCCCAAAGATTCCCGGTTCCATAGCCGGCACGTTCGAGTTCGTTGCCATCATCAAGCCCCTCCTCGCAGCGTTGACGGACAGTTGGTCTACGGGCACCTATGTCCGACGGCGGCATGGGAGCGATCACGTCGGGGAAATGATGTGGCAGCAAGATGGCTCGGGCATCGCGCCGATGGTCGCCGAACCCGTGCGATGCGAGGCTGGTGGCTCGGGCAACCGACCTACCCGGAGCGGCTCCTGGGGACCGTGTGGCAGCGGATGGCGCTACCCATATTTGTACCGGATTTGTAACAGACGAGCGGCTACCAACAGCAAACGCCGCCGAACGACCAAAAGGTCGCTCGGCGGCGTTTGTGCAGGTCAGCGGCTGTTCTTTGCGGTCGTTCGGCGTTGCCGAATGACCGCGGCCGGAGGCCCGGTTAGATGTCGTAGTACAGCTCGAACTCGTGCGGGTGCGGCCGCAGCTGAACGGGCAGGATCTCGTTGGTGCGCTTGTAGTCGATCCAGGTCTCGATCAGGTCGGGCGTGAAGACGTTGCCCGCCGTGAGGAACTCGTGGTCCCTCTCCAGGTTGTCCATGACCGCGTTGAGCGACGTGGGGACCTGGTCGATGTCGGCCATCTCGTCCGGCGGCAGCTCGTAGATGTCCTTGTCGATCGGCGCCGGCGGCTCGATCTTGTTCTGGATGCCGTCGATGCCGGCCAGCAGCAGCGCCGAGAAGGCGAGGTAGGGGTTGGCAGACGGGTCGGGGCAGCGGAACTCGACGCGCTTGGCCTTGGGGTTGGCGCCCGTGATCGGGATGCGCACGCAGGCCGAGCGGTTGCGCTGGCTGTAGACCAGCGAGATCGGGGCCTCGAAGCCGGGGACCAGGCGGTGGTAGGAGTTGACCGTCGGGTTGGTGAAGGCCAGCAGCGACGGGGCGTGCTTGAGGATGCCGCCGATGTAGTGGCGCGCGGTGTCGGACAGCCCGGCGTACCCGGTCTCGTCGTAGAAGAGCGGCTCGCCGTCCTTCCAGATCGACTGGTGGCAGTGCATGCCGGAGCCGTTGTCGCCGAAGATCGGCTTGGGCATGAAGGTCGCCGACTTGCCGTTGCGCCAGGCCGTGTTCTTGATGATGTACTTGAACTTCATCACGTCGTCGGCGGCCTTGAGCAGCTCGTCGAACTTGTAGTTGATCTCCGCCTGGCCGGCGGTGCCGACCTCGTGGTGGGCGCGCTCGACGAGCAGGCCGGACTTCTCGAGCTCGATGACCATCTCGTCGCGCAGCTCGCCGAAGTGGTCGTAGGGCGCGACGGGGAAGTAGCCGCCCTTGTACTTCACCTTGTAGCCGCGGTTGGGGTTGTCCTCGGTGCCGGCGGTGCCGGAGTTCCAGGCGCCCGCCTCGGAGTCGATGTGGTAGTAGCCCTCGTTCTGCGACGTGGCGAACCGGACGCTGTCGAAGACGTAGAACTCGGCCTCGGGGGCGAAGTAGGCGGTGTCGCCGATGCCGGTGGAGGCGAGGTAGGCCATCGCCTTCTTGGCGATGTTGCGCGGGTCGCGCGAGTAGGCCTCGCCCGTGATCGGGTCGTGGATGAAGAAGTTGACCACCAGCGTCTTGGAGACGCGGAAGGGATCGATGTAGGCCGTGGTCACGTCCGGGAACAGCGACATGTCGGACTCGTGGATGGCCTGGAAGCCGCGGATCGAGGAGCCGTCGAAGGCGAGACCGTCGTCGAAGACCGACTGGTCGAACGAGGACACGGGCACAGTGAAGTGCTGCATCACACCGGGCAGGTCACAGAAGCGGACGTCGACCATCTCGACGCCCTCGTCCTTGATGTACTTGAGCAGCTCGTCGCTGTTGCTGAACATGCGTCCTCCTGGGTGGGACCCGCGGGTCGCGCACCGAAGTGTGTGGAACCGACGTGGAGTACGGCGCACCGTTGCACCGGATGCCCGCGAAACTACGCACGGGCGGTTTCTCGACCGTATCCCGTTTGTTTCGCCGATGTAACAGATGTCCCGGCCAGCGGTCGGTTCCCGGGTGCCTCCTAGGGTCGTCACCATGCTGTCCCGCCTCCGCCCCGCCCGTACGACGTCCCTCGTCACCGCCGCCCTCGCCACCTGCGTGCTGGGGTTGAGCGCCTGCAGCGGCAGCGACGACGGCGGCGAGGGGGACGCGGGGGACGCGGCCGGCGACCCCGCGGCGTACGACACCGAGACGCTGCTGCCGGCGGTGCAGGACGCCGTCGCCGACGCCGAGTCGGTCCACGTCACGCTGGGGACCAAGGAGTCACCGGACGACGTCGAGGTGGACGTCAGCTGGGGCGAGGAGCCGGTCCTGTCCGCCGTGACCGGCGACCAGACCGGTGCCGGTCTGGAGGTACGCCGCGTCGGCGGCCGGGTCTACGTCGGCGGGGCCGCCGCGAACGACCAGTGGCGCTACCTCGAGGAGGACGACCCGCGCCTGCAGGGTGCCGAGGGCTTCGACGCCGGGGTGGTGCCGATCCTGCTGGCCATCGACGTGCCGGCCGAGCTGGCCGCGCTCGAGGCCGGGGTGACCGACGTCGGCGAGGGGACGACGGACGAGGTGGCGGGGGAGGACGCCACCCGCTACGACGTCACCCTCGACACCGAGGCGTGGCTGGCCGCGCTGCCGGAGCAGTCGATCTACCGGGTGATGGACGTGCCTGCCGAGCTCGACGCCGAGCTGTGGATCGACGAGGACTCCCGCCCCGTCCAGCTGGCCTACCAGGTCGGCGACGACGCGGCCCGCTCAGCGCAGGTCGGCTGGAGTGCCTGGGACGAGCCGGTCGAGGTCACCGCGCCGGAGGGGGCGAAGCCGGTCCGCTGACCGGTCGGCTGCGGTGGTCCACCTACGCTGGGACCCGTGATCGAGACCGCCTCCTGGGGACGCCGCATCCTCGCCCTCGTCGTCGACTGGCTCGCCTGCACGCTGGTCGTGGTCGCGCTCATCGGACCGCGGTCCTGGAGCGAGGACCCGATGTCGAGCTGGTACGTCCTGGGCCTCTTCGTCGCGGAGTCGGCCGTCTTCACCGCGGTCGCCGGCGGGTCGTTCGGCAAGCTGGCCACGCGGCTGCGCGTCGTACGCAACGACGGGTCCTACGGACCGGTGTCCCTGCTGCGCTGCGTGCTGCGACAGCTGCTCGTGGCGGTGGTCATCCCGCCGCTGGTCTTCCGGCCGGACGGGCGCGGACTGCACGACATCGCGGCGGGCTCGCGCACGGCCCGGCTGGATGACCTGAAGGCCGCCTCGTCGGGCTGAGCGCTGGCTGAGACCTGGGTCAGCGACCGCGCTGCTGGCCGCGCATGCCCTTCATCGACGTGGGGACCGGGCCCTTGGGCAGGGGGACGGTGCCGCGCTGGGCGTCGATCGCCTTGAGGCGGTTGCGCACGTCGGTGATGTCGGCGGGCTTGAGGTTCTTGCCGAGCTTGGTCACGTGCTTGACGAGCTTGGGGAGCGGGACCTCGCCCTCGCCGTTGCCGCAGACGACCTCGTGGATCGGGGTCTCGGGCAGCACCCGCTCGTGCTTGCGGCGCTCGTTGGCCATCAGCTGGCGCAACCGGGTCGGGTTGCCCTCGCCCACGAGCACGATGCCGGGCGGGCCGACGACGCGGTGCACGACGTCCTGCTGGCGGTTGAAGCCGACCACCGGGTCGGTCTTCCAGCCGCGGCGCAGCATGGTGAGCGCGGATGCCGCGGCACCGACCTGGCCCTCCATCTGCCCGTACGCCGCCTTCTGCGCACGGCGCCCGAAGACCGTGACGGCGAGCAGCAGGCCGACGAGGAACGCGCCGACGCCGGACATGATCCAGGCGATGAGGCCGTCACCGGGGAGGAACCAGATGAACGCGAAGCCCATGAGGGCGCCGAGGATGAAGGCGCCGAAGATCCACAACCCGATGGTGCGGTCGGTCTTCTTCGCCATCCGGTAGGTCTGGATGAACTGCTGCCGCCGTGAGGTGGGCGGGGTGGCGGGCGTCGACATGCTGGCCTTTACCTATCGGGCGGATTCTGGATGCACGGGTCGTGCGGAACGGTCAGACGGTCGCGCCGGCGGTGTCGCGCGCGTCCATCGCCTGACGGTACAACCGACCGGCCCGGTAGGACGAACGCACCAGCGGTCCCGACATCACGCCGGAGAAACCGATCTCGTCCGCCTCGTCCTTGAGCTCGACGAACTCCTCGGGCTTGACCCAGCGCTCGACGGGGTGGTGCCGGGGAGAGGGGCGGAGGTACTGGGTGATGGTGATGAGCTCGCAGCCGGCGTCGTGGAGGTCGCGGAGGGCCTGGCTGACCTCCTCGCGCGTCTCGCCCATGCCCAGGATCAGGTTGGACTTGGTCACCAGCCCGAAGTCGCGGGCCTGGGTGATGACGTCGAGCGAGCGCTCGTAGGTGAACGCCGGGCGGATGCGCTTGAAGATGCGCGGCACCGTCTCGACGTTGTGGGCGAGCACCTCGGGACGCGACTCGAAGACCTCGCGCAGCAGGTCGGGCTTGCCGTTGAAGTCGGGGATGAGGTTCTCGACGCCGGTGCCGGGGTTGAGCTCGTGGATCACGCGCACCGTCTCGGCGTACAGCCAGGCACCGCCGTCGGGGAGATCGTCGCGCGCGACGCCGGTGATCGTGGCGTACTTGAGCTCCATCTTCTGCACGGACTCGGCGACCCGTCGGGGCTCGTCACGGTCCAGGGGCTGCGGCTTGCCGGTGTCGATCTGGCAGAAGTCGCAGCGCCGGGTGCACTGGTCGCCGCCGATGAGGAAGGTCGCCTCGCGGTCCTCCCAGCACTCGAAGATGTTGGGGCAGCCGGCCGACTGGCACACCGTGTGCAGGCCCTCGCCCTTCACCAGGTTGAGGAGCTCGGTGTATTCGGGACCCATCTTGGCCCGGGTCTTGATCCACTCCGGCTTGCGCTCGATCGGCGTCTCGGAATTGCGGATCTCCAGGCGGAGGAGCTTGCGTCCTTCGGGTACCGGTGCAGTCACGTCGTCACTCTACGCCGCGCCCGGAGGGCACCCAATTCGCCCTCCGGGCACCGGGCCGACGACTCACAGGAGCAGGTCGGGGGTGATGGGCAGGCGCCGGATGCGCCGCCCGGTGGCGTGATGGACGGCGTTGCCGATGGCCGCCGCGACGCCGCACAGGCCGACCTCCCCGACGCCCTTGACCCCGACCGGGTTGAGCCGGTCCGGACCGCCGACGAACTCGACCTCCAGGTCGGGTACGTCGGCGTTGACGGCGATCAGGTAGTCCGCGAGGTGGGCGTTGGTGATGCGCCCCGTCTGCGGCCCGGCGTGTAGGTCGGTCGTGGTGTGCTCTAGCAGCGCGTGCCCGATGCCACCGACCGTGCCGCCCACGACCTGGCTGCGGGCGGTGCGCTCGTTGAGCACCTGCCCGCAGTCGATCACCGAGACGAGGCGCTCGACCCGGACCAGCCCGAGGTCGGCGTCCACGCGCACCTTGGCGAACTTGGCACCGAAGGCCCCCGAGGGGGACATGCCCACCTCGGTCGGGTCGGGCTTGTCCGCGGTGGCTTCGGCGGCGACCTCGTCGCGGTCACCCACCGCGCGGGACAGTGCATCGCGACCGGGGGCGGACGGCAGGTCGAGGTCGCCGAGCACGCCGGTGACGGCGCGCGCCGTCGCGTTGGAGATGGCCATCGCCAGGCCCGACCCGCCGGCCGGGGGAGAGGCCGGTAGGGAGCTGTCGCCGAGCACGACCTCGACGTCGGCCAGCTCGAGGCCCAGCCGCTCGGCGGCCACCTGGGTGACCACGGTGTAGGTGCCGGTCCCGATGTCCATGGCGGCGCAGTGGACGGCGGCGCTGCCGTCGCGGCGTACGACGACACGGACCGTGCACGGCTGCTGGAAGTAGAAGAACGAGACCGCGGCCATGCCGTAGCCGATCAGCTGGTCGCCCTCGCGCATCGAGCGCGGAGTCGGGTCGCGGTCGTCCCAGCCGATGAGCTCGGCACCCCGGCGCAGGCACTCGTCGAGGGCCTTGCTCGACCACGGCAGGTCGTCCTGGTCGGGGTTGGTGTGGGCGTAGTTGCGCATCCGCAGCTCGACCGGGTCTATCCCCAGCTCGAGCGCGAGCTCGTCGAGCGCGGTCTCCAGGCCGAAGTTGCCCTGCGCCTCACCGGGGGCGCGCATCGAGCCGGGTGGCGAGATGTGCAGGCGCACCTGGTCGACGTCGGCGCGCAGGTGCTCGACGGCGTAGCCCTGACGGGTGCCGGACACGACGTTCTCCGGGTTGTCGTCGTCCATGGCCACCGGGATGGTCGCGGTGTGCTCGACGGCGGTCAGGGTGCCGTCACGCAGCGCCCCGAGGCGCACGTGCTGGACCGTCTCGGGCCGGTGGCCGACCCCGGTGAACATCTGGGGGCGGTTCAGCACGATCCGCACCGGCCGGTCGACGACCTTGGCGGCCATGGCCGCGGCGTGGATGTAGGGCCACGGGCGCAGGCCGGAGCCGAAGCCGCCACCGAGGTAGGGGCACACGACCCGGACGTCCTCGCGGGCGATGCCCCACGCCTCGGCCAGGCAGTCGGCGGTGTTGAACGGCCACTGGGTCGTCGCCCACATCATCAGGGCGTCGCCGTCCCACTGCGCGCACGCGGCGAAGAGGCCGAGCGGGTTGTTGGTGTTGTCCCCGGAGACGTAGTCGGCCTCGACCACCACGTCGGCGGCCGCCAGCCCGCGGTCGAGGTCGCCGCGGGTGCTGTCGGCGCCCGCCGGGTCGTCGGTCTCGCGGGTGGCCCGGGGGTCGTTGAGGTCGACGACGGGCTCGGTCGCGTCGTAGGTGACGTGCAGCAGGGACGCGCCGTGTGCCGCCTCCTCGTGCGTCTGGGCGACGACGAGCGCGACGTAGTCGCCGCGGAAGCGCACGGTGGAGTCCTGGAAGGGCGGCATCGGGGCCCGCTCGTCGGACGACGCCTCGTTGGGCCGGGTGACCGCCGGGGCGTTGTGGTGGGTCAGCACCGCGACGACACCGGGGGCGGCGAGCGCGTCGCTGGTGTCGACCAGCGAGATCTCCCCGGCGGCGATCGTGCTGCCGACCAGGACGCCGACGAGGGCGTCGCGGGGCGCGAGGTCGTCGGCGTACGGCACGGCGCCGGTGACCTTGAGCGGGCCGTCGACGCGGGTGACGCCGGCGCCGATGACCGGGGCGCCGGTGCTGGTGGGGGCCTGGGTCGTCGTCATGCGGTGACCTCCGTGACGTCGCGGAGCTGGCGCACCAGGGTGCGGCGCGCGAGCTCGGGCTTGAAGTCGGTGCCGGGCAGGGTGAAGGCGTCCGCCAGCTCGGCGGCGGCGGCCTCCTCGAAGAGGGCGAGCGAGGCCGGCCGGCCGCGCAGCACCTCCTCCGCGCGGGTGGCGCGCCAGGGGACCGAGCCCACCCCGCCGAGCCCGATCGCGACGTGCGCGAGCACGCCGTCCTCGACGCGGGCGACGACTGCGGCCGACGTCAGCGCGAACTCGTACGACGCGCGGTCGCGCACCTTGAGGTAGCCGGTGCGCGCGTCGGGGACCGGGATCTCGAGGTGGGTGACCAGCTCGCCGGGCGCCAGGACGTTGTCGCGGGCCGGGTCGTCGTCGGCCCGCACGTGCAGCTCGGCGACGGGCAGCGTGCGGACCCCGTCCGGGCCGTGCAGTCGGACGCGCGCGTCGAGGGCGACCAGGGCGACCGCGAGGTCGGAGGCGTGCAGGGCGATGCAGCCGGCGTCGACGCCGAGGACGGCGTGCATGCGCGCCGTGCCCTCGACTGCCGCGCAGCCGCTGCCGGGCTCGCGCTTGTTGCACTGGCTGACCGTGGGGTCACGGAAGTAGCGGCAACGGGTGCGCTGGAGCACGTTGCCACCGATCGTGGCCATCGTGCGCAGCTGCGGAGAGGCGGCCAGCAGCAGCGAGTCGCGGAGCACGTCGAGCCCCGCGACGGCCTCGTGCCGGGCGAGGTCGGCCATCGTCACCGCGGCTCCGACGACGAGGACCGTGCCGTCGACCCCGTCCTCGACCTCGATGTCGGCGAGGGGCAGCCGGCTGATGTCGACGAGGGTGCCCGGCGACCAGACGCCGTCGCGCATCAGGTCGAGCTGGGTGGTGCCGCCGGCGATGAAGGCCGCGTCCTCGGGCACCTGGACGGCACGGGCGACGGCGTCGGTCGTCACCGCGGCGACGGCCGCGTCCACGTCGTCGACGCGGGTGTAGGTGAAGGGATGCATCTCAGGCCTCCCGGGCGTCGCGGACGGACAGGACGGCGTCGACGATGCGTGGGTAGGCACCGCAGCGGCACAGGTTGCCGCTCATCAGCTCGCGCACGTCGTCGGCCGTCTCCCAGCCGTCCTCCTCGAGGAGCGCGGCCGCGGACATCACCTGGCCCGCCGTGCACGCACCGCACTGGAACGCGTCGCAGTCGATGAAGGCCTGCTGCACCGGGTGCAGGGACTCGGCGGTGCCGATGCCCTCGATGGTGGTGACCTCGCGGCCGTCGACCTGGGCGGCGAGGGTCAGGCAGGACAGCACCCGGCGGCCGTCGACGTGCACGGTGCACGCGCCGCAGGCGCCCTGGTCGCAGCCCTTCTGGGTGCCGGTGAGGCCGAGGGTCTCGCGCAGCATGTCGAGCAGGGAGCGGCGGGGGTCCACGTCCACCGACTGCTGCTCTCCGTTGACGGTGACGGACAGGGGGAGGTGGCTCATTGCTCGAGCCAACCAGAGCCGTCCGACTCCTGCACCACCCCTCCGAGCGTCGGAGGGGTGGTAAGGCTCACGGGATGTCGCGGCGCGTGAAGGTCGCCAGCGACGCGGCGACCACGACGCCCAGGATGGAGAGGAGGTACGCCGCCGCGGCGCCGGCGCTGAGGACGCGCTCGCCCGAGCAGACCATCCCGGTCCCGTCGTCGACGCAGGTCTGCGCGTCGTCGGAGTAGTAGACGGTCCCCTCGGCGATCCACGCCACCACGTTGAGGTGCGGCATCCAGCGCTCCGGCGACTCGAAGGGCAGCACCGCGATGAGAAAGGTGCCGGCGACGACCACGGCGAAGAGGATGCCGAGGGTGGCGACGGTGCTGCGGAAGAGCATCGTGGTGGCCAGTCCGGCGAGCCCCGCCCCGGCCACGAGGACCGCACCCCGCACGACCTGCCAGCCCACCTCGCCGCTGACCCCGTCGGCGATCGGGAGGTCCCGGGCGTTGGCGACCCCGGCCAGGGCGGCCCACCAGAGTGCCCCGACGGCGAGACCCAGCAGCAGCCCGGTGACGACGACGGCGCCGGCCTTGGCGGCGTACACGCGGAGGCGTCGGGGCTCGAAGAGCAGCTGGTTGCTCATCGACCCGCTGGCCCAGTCGGCGCCGACGAAGGTCGCCCCGAGGAGCATCATCAGCCCCGCCATCACGATGGCGATGCCGATGCCGCTGCCCTCGAGCTCCCGCTCGAGGTCGAGGGGCTCGCGGTAGAGGCCGGTCCACCACTGGGTGATGAGCGCCCGGCACTGCTCGGAGGCGTCGGCCTCGTCCTCGACGGGGAGCTGGTCGGGAGCGAGGTACTGCTCGGGCTTGCGCTCGCAGCTGCGGACCTCCTGGTCGAAGCCGGGCTGGGCCTGGGCCTGCTCGGTGGCCCGCTGGACCTCGGCCTCGGAGTAGGGGCGGGTGCCCCAGACCGTGCCCGCCCAGATCAGGGCGGGGACCAGGACCGACGCGATCATGAGCACCAGGCAGGCGCGACGCCACCGCAGTCGGGTCAGCTCGACACCGAGGAGCCTCATGCCTGTCCACCCCCCGGCGTGCTGCCGAGCGTGTCCTGGGAGGTGAGCTCGAGGAACACGGTCTCCAGGTCGGGGCGGACGGAGACGATCTCGGACAGCCAGATGCCGGCCTCACCGAGGGTGCGGGTGATCTCGGCGGCGGGTGCCTGCGTCTCGACGCGCAGCGACGTGCCGTCGGTGCGGACGTCGTACGGACCCTCCGCGAGGGCCCGCCGGGCGGCGTCCGGGTCGTCGACGACGATGCGGAACGACGTGCTGGCGCCGAGCAGGTCCTCGACCCGCCCGGAGGCGAGCAGCCGGCCGTTGCCGATGATGGTGGCCGAGGTGCAGACCTGCTGGACCTCGGCGAGGATGTGCGAGCTGAGCAGCACCGTCACGCCGGACTCGCCCAGGGTGCGGATGGTCTCGCGGATCTCCCGGATGCCGGCGGGGTCGAGGCCGTTGGTCGGCTCGTCGAGGATGAGCAGCTGCGGGTCCTTGAGCAGCGTGGCCGCGATGGCCAGGCGCTGCTTCATGCCGAGCGAGTAGGCCCGGTAGCGGTCCCCGTCGCGGCCGGTCAGGCCGACGGTGTCGACGGCGGCGTCCACCCGCTCGGCGGCGATGCCCTTGGACCGGGCCAGGATGGTGAGGTTCTGCCGACCGGTGAAGTGCGGCAGGAACTTGGGCATCTCCACGACGGCGCCGACCCGGTCGATGACCTGCGGCAAGCCGGACGGCACGGTGGTGCCGAAGAGCGCCATCTCGCCGCGCGTGGCGCGGGCCAGACCGAGCAGCATCCGGATGGTGGTGGTCTTGCCGGACCCGTTGGGCCCGAGGAAGCCGTGCACCCCGCCGCGCGGGACCGCGAGGTCGAGGTCCTGGACCGCGACGCGCGTCCCCCGCCTCCCGCTGAACTCCTTGCGCAGTCCCCGGGTCTCGATGACCAGGTCTGCGGTGGCCGTGCTCGACACGGCGCTCCCTCCCGGACGCCGCTCGGCGTCCTCCCCGTGGAGCGCACTGTGGCAGCCGGCGGGGACGGCCGTCTCGCGGCACGCCGGTCAGGCTCGCGCGGGGCGTTGGCGACCTGAGGCCCCCGTGACGACCGCGGCGGTGAGCACCAGCAGCCCGACGGCACCGCCCAGGTGGGTCGCCGCCCGTGCTGTCGTGAGGGTCACGTCGCGGGTGCAGTACGCCGCCGGGGCATGCGCGCCGAAGCCGGGGACGATCCACAGCTGGTCGACCTGGCTGGGCTCGGTGCACACCTCGGCCTCCGGCGGTCCCGCGTAGACGGCCTCACCGAACAGGAAGGCCTCCGCGTTGACGTGCGGGAGCCACGGGTCGACCGGCGGTCCGGCGAGCAGGACGACCGCTCCGACCGCGAAGGCTCCGAGCGCGACGCTCAGCACCCCGCGAAGCCATCCCCGGAAGAGCACGGCGACCGACGCGCCTGCCACCGCAGCCAGCGCCGCCAGCAGCGCGGCGTACCGCACGAAGGACCAGGTCTGGTCGCCCACCACGAGGTCCAGACCGCGCGCCGTCGCGACGCGTTGCAGCCCCCACCACCAGGCCACCCCCATCAAGGCCGTCACCAGCCACGCGGCCGCGGCCACCAGGGCCGTCCGGCGCAGCAGGCCACGCACGCCCGGTCCGGCGGGCCACGCGGCCCCGACGAGGAGGCTGGCCCCGACCATCCACACCAGGGCGATCGCGGATGCGTTCCACGGTGACGCACCCAGCTCGGTCGGCTCCTCCTCGAAGTCGGTGGAGAGGTCGTAGGCGACCTCGTCACAGTCGAGCCCGAGGCCCCAGAGCGAGGCACACGCGTCACGGTGCTCGGCGTACTCCGGCGTCGCCTCCACCCGGGCCCGGTCGACCATCACACTGGCCGGGTCCACGGGT
The DNA here is from genome assembly GCF_001428425.1 of Nocardioides sp. Soil777. Lineage (NCBI taxonomy): Bacteria > Bacillati > Actinomycetota > Actinomycetes > Propionibacteriales > Nocardioidaceae > Nocardioides > Nocardioides sp. Soil777. The sequence continues at coordinate 239,362 of NZ_LMSN01000018.1, read as the reverse complement.
CGCGTGGTCTGGGCAACGACCAGCCACGCCACGACGGGGACGAGGACGAGCGCCAGCGCGAGCCGCACCACCGCGCGTGGTGGCACGTCGAACCGTCCCGGCATGCGTCCCCCCGCACGTCAGCGGTCCCGTCGGGACCGACGAACGGCACGCTAGTGGCGCAGGGGCTCCGCCGTCAGGCGGTTGCGGGACTGGGTGTGACGAGCTCGATGCGCGGACCGCGGGCGGGCTCGGGGCGCGGCTCGTAGTCCGGCGTCGCGTCGTACGGCTCCCACGCGAGGTAGTCGGTGAGGTGGCGGCGCACGCTGGGCAGCACGTCGTCGACGGTGACGTCGCGGCCGAGCTCGGTGCTCAGCGAGGTGACGCCGGCGTCGGCGATGCCGCAGGGGACGAAGCGGTCGTACCAGCCGAGGTCGACGTCGCAGTTGAGGGCGAAGCCGTGCATCGTCACGCCCCGGCTGACCCGGATGCCGAGGGCGGCGATCTTCCGCTCGGGGCCGCGCTCGTCGGCCCGCAGCCACACGCCGCTGCGACCGGGCACGCGGGCACTCGTGATACCGAAGTCGGCGCACACCCTGATCAGCGCCTCCTCGACGCGACGGACGTAGTCGACGACCTTGACGTGGTCGGGCAGCGCCACTATGGGGTAGCCGACGAGCTGGCCGGGACCGTGGAACGTGATCTTGCCGCCGCGGTCCACGTCGATGACGTCGGCGCCACCCGGGTCGAGGGGCCTCTCGTGCGGGTCGGTGCGCTTGCCTGCGGTGAAGACCGGCGGGTGCTCGAGGAGCAGCACGGTGGGCTCCTGCTCACCGGAGACCACCCGGGCGTGCACGTCGCGCTGGAGCTCCCACGCGGCGAGGTAGTCGACGGCCTCGGGTCCGAGCCCTGCGATGTCGAAGCGCATGGCGCCAGCGTACGCCGCACCGCCCCGGGGCCGAGCCTGTGGATGACGTCCGACGCCTTCGGGCGATCTGGGGCACCGTGGGGGAGTGGACCCGCGACGACTCCTCCCGATCCTGCTCTGCGTCACGCTGAGCGCGGTGCTCGGCACGGCCGCGCTGGTCACGCTGCGACCGGGTCCGCCCGGTCCGCTGTCCCGTCCGGTGGCCGCCGCGCCCGACGACGGGCCCCGGTCCGTGCTGGCCGACTGGGACGCTCGGCGTGCCCGGGCCTGGGCCGCCGGTGACGTCTCGGCACTGCGCGACCTGTACGTCGACGGGTCGCGCAGCGGGCGCGCCGACGTGCGGATGCTCGCGTCGTACGTCGACCGCGGCCTGACCGTGGAGGGGATGCGCACGCAGGTGCTGGCGCTCGAGGTGCTGGACGAGTCGCCGGTGTCCGTCGAGGTGCGTGTCACCGACCGGATCGGCGGGGCGCAGGCGGTCGACGGGGAGACGGTCATCCCGCTGCCCGACGACCGGCCGTCGACGCGGTCCGTCGTGCTGCGGCTCGTGGAGGGGGAGTGGCTCGTCGACGAGGTGCGGGAGTGACCGGGTGCGCGATGCTCAGGCGAGCCCGGCGGCGAGCACCGCAGTGACGTCCTCGTCCTCGAAGTCGTAGCCGGCGCGCTCGAGAGCGGCCGGGCGGGCGTTGACCGACCCCAGGAGCTCGGGGGCCATCCTGCCCGCGGCGACCTTGAGCACCGGGGCGGGTGCCACGAGGAACGCGGGGCGGTGCACGGCGTCGGCGAGGGCCCGGGTGAACTCGGCGTTGGTCGGGGTCCGCGGGCAGCACAGGTTGAAGACGCCGGACACGTCACCGGAGCCGGCGAGGAACGCGACCGAGGCGACCCAGTCGCGCAGCGAGATCATCGGGAAGTACTGCTCGCCGGAGCCCAGCCGGGCACCCATGCCGAGCTGGAAGAGGCGGCGCAGCTCGCGCAGGGGGGAGGACCGGCGGTCCATCACCGGCGCCGTGCGCAGGACGCAGACCCGGGCGCCGGCCTGCTCGGCGGGCGAGGTCGCCGACTGCCACTCGCGGGTCACCTGGGTGAGCATCGCGTCGCCGCGCGAGTCGGACGCCTCGGTGAGGATGTCGGCGCCGTGGTCGCCGTAGTAGGAGATGCCGTTGCCGGCGAGGAACGCCGGGGGGCGGGGGGCGGCCGCGATCGCGTCGGCGAGGGCGCGGGTCGTCGTGACCCGGCTGGAGAGCACCGCCTCCGCGCGTGCCTTGGAGTGCGGGTTGCCCGCGATGTTGACGCCCGCGAGGTTGACGACCACGTCGGCGCGATCGATGACGGCCTGGTCGAGCTCACCGCCGTACGGGTCCCACTGCGACTCGAGTGACGAGTGGCCGGCACGCCGGACGAGGTGGACCACCTCGTGGCCCTGCGCCCGCAGGTGATGGGTCAGATGGGTACCCAGGAAACCGGACGCACCGGCGATCACCGCTCGCATGCCTCCACCCAACCATGGCGTCCAAGGACGCCCGGGCGGGCGGACAGTGTCACCCGGCGAGGTGCGACCACCGCGACGCGAGCTCCGACCACGGGCCCTCGTCGTGGACGCGTCCGTCGACCAGCACCACGACCCGATCCGCCTGCGCCAGTGCCGCCGCCTTGCTCGTCGCGCCGACGACGGTCGCCCCGCCCTCGCGCAGGGACGCCCAGAGCTCGACCTCGGTCGTCGCGTCGAGCGCCGACGAGACGTCGTCGGCGAGCAGCAGGTCGGCGTCGCACGCCAGCGCCCGGGCCAGCGCGAGGCGCTGCACCTGCCCACCGGAGAGGCGTACGCCGCGGTGCCCGACGAGGGAGTCGGGACCGCCGGCCTCGTTCACGTCCCGCCCGAGGCGCGCCATGGTGATCGCGGGCCCGACGTCGCGGCCCTCGTGGTCGAGGGCGACGTTGCCGGTGAACGACCCCGAGAGCACGCGCGGGACCTGGGCGACGTGCGAGACCCGGGAGGGACGCAGCTGGACCTGCGGGTCGCGGACGGGGTCGCCGTTCCACCGGACCTCGCCGGTGCTGCTCACCAGCCCGGCGAGCGCCGACAGCAGGCTCGACTTGCCGGAGCCGACCTGTCCCAGCAGCAGCACCAGCTCGCCGGCCCGCACGGTCAGGTCGACGTCGCGGACCCCGAGCGTGCCGTCGTCGTGGATCGCGGAGAAACCACGCAGGGTGAGCTCGTGCAACGGGTCGCGCTCGGGCCGGACCGGTGCCGGCGCGGTGCCCGACACCATGTCGACGCCGGGAGGCAGGTGCATGAGGTCGCCACCGCCGGCGAGCGCGCTGGTGGCGTTCAACCAGGCACGGACGCCGGGCGCCTCGGTCACGACCGAGCCCGCCACCCGGCCGAACCAGTCGAAGCCGCTCACGGCGTTGGCCACGAGGAGGGCGGTCGCGAGCTCCCACCGGCCCGTGAGCAGGCCCACCCAGGCGGCGACGACGCCGCACTGCACCATGACGACGGGCACACCCTCGAGGAGGGCCTGGACACGGTGCTCGCGGACGGCTGCATCGACGCGCCCGGCGTCGACCTGGCGCAGGTGCTCGTGCACCGACGGGGTCGCCGCAGCGAGCTTGACGGTGCGCACTGACTCGAGCGCCGACACCAGCGAGCGGCCGAAGCCGGCCCGCGCCGTCGACGAGGCGGCCGCGGAGCGACCGGCGACCCGGCGGCCCAGGGTCGAGGCCCCGGCCGAGGCGACCATGACGGCGAGCAGCACCAGCCCGGCCAGCCAGGTGCGGGCGATGAGGGCGGTGACCGCGACGATGACCAGGCCGTTGACGAAGTCGACCCAGCGGTCGGCGTAGCGGGCGAGGCGGTCGGCGTCCATCGTGCGGGCGACGACCTCACCGGGAGGTGTGCGCTCCAGCCGGTGCTGCTCGGTCTGGCCGTGCAGCACGGCCAGTCGGACGCGCAGCCGCACCGAGATCCACCAGCGCGGGTAGGTGCGGAAGGCCTGCGACAGCAGCAGCGGGCTGACGAGCAGCGACGCCACCAGCGCGACGGTGGGACCGATCGGGAGCTGGTCGTCCTGGAGCTCGGTGACGGCGAGTCCCCACACCCAGCCGGTCAGCGCGCCGAAGGCACCGGTGAGCGCCGAGAGGAGGAAGAGCCCCATGCCGAGCAGCCCCCAGCGCGGCTCGATCGTCAGCGCGCTCCACGTCGCCCGGGTGAGGCTGGGAGGCGGCGCGACCGCCGGGGCCGGCGGGGGAGTCGTCGAGCGGCGCACGGAGCCGATGGAGGTGGCGTCGTGGTGGTGCTCCTCCACGACCGGCTCGTGGGCCGACGCGCGCAGCAACGCCCGGAACGGACCGTCCTCCACCGCCAGCCGCTCGCGCGGCCCCCGCTGCACGACGCGGCCCGACTCGAGCACGGCGACCTGCTCGGCACGCCGGGTGGTGGAGAGGCGGTGCGCGACCAGGATGCCGGTGCGCCCCGAGATGAGGCGGTCCGCGGCGCGGACGACCCGGGCCTCGGTGACCGGGTCCATCCGGGCGGTCGCCTCGTCGAGCACGACGACGCGCACGTCGCGCACGAGCAGTCGCGCGAAGGCCACCAGCTGCTCCTCGCCCGCGGACAGGCTGGTGCCGCCGGGGCCGAGCGTGGTGTCGAGGCCCTCGGGCAGGCCGGCGACCCAGTCGGTGAGGCCGAGCTCGGACACCGCGGCCTCGACGACCTCGCGGGGGTGGTCGCCGAAGAGCGTGATGTTGTCCGCCAGGCTGCCCGCCAGGATCTCGGTGCGTTGCGTGACCACGCCGACCGCGGCGCGCAGCGCCTGGAGGTCGAGGTCCAGGACGTCGGTGCCGCCGAGCAGGACGGTGCCGGGCTCCGGCTCCGCGGCCCGCGACAGCAGGGACGCCAGGGTCGACTTGCCCGAGCCGGTGCGGCCGACGAGCGCGCACGTGTGGCCGGCGGGCACGAGAAGGTCGACGTCGCGCAGGGCGAAGGAGCCGGCGTCGTAGGAGAAGTTCAGGTCGCGGAACTCGACGTCGAGCGGCCCGGCAGGCAGGGGCAGCCCGCCGGTCGGCTCGGCCCGGGACGCGAGCATCCCGCGCAGCCGCAGCACCGCCCCGAAGCCCTCCTGGAGGTCGGGCAGGTGCCGGGCCAGCATGTCGACCTGGCCCACGAACTGGGTGGTCACCAGGAAGAGCGTCACCAGGGCGGCCGTGGACAGGTCACCGCGGAAGACCAGGGCGACGCCGAGGACGCCGGTGCCGGCCAGCACGCCGGCGAGCAGGGTGCCGCTGCGCCGGGTGATCCGGGCCTCCACCGCGAGCACCGCGTCGAGCGCGGTGTGGACCGCGGCGGCCACCCGTGCGTTGCGGCGCAGGACGTAGGCCTGGCCGAGGCTGGTGCGCAGGTCGTCGCGCGCGGCCACGCCCTCCTCGGTGGCGGCGGCGTGGTCGGTCCACGCGGCCTCCTCGACCACCTTGCGCTGGGAGACGAGCGGCAGCAGGCGGCGTACGACGAGGACGGCCGCGACCGCGGTGAGCGGGAACAGGAAGAACGCCGGCCACCAGGTGAGGGTCGCGACGACCCACAGGGGTCCCGACGCGAGGAGCGTGCGGGCCGCCATCCAGACGCCCCACCGCAGCAGCTGGCCGACCTCCCAGGTGTCGTCGTCGATGCGGTCGAGCACCTCGCCGACGGCCTGCTCGGTCAGGTCGGCCAGCGGCTGGGACATCGCGGCGTCGAGCAGGTCGGAGCGCAGCCTGCCCTCCGCCCGGTCGACGATGCCGGCCCAGATCGTCTTGGCGACCGTGTCCACCAGTGCCGCGCCCACGACGCAGATCGCCAGCAGCACCGCGAGCCGCTCCGTGGGCTCCTCGGCCAGGCGGCCGGCCGCCACCGAGCCCAGCGAGGTGCCGATCGCACCGATGAAGGAGAGCGAGAAGCAGAAGACCGACAACGGTTGGCGCAGCCGCCGCCAGTCGACGGGGACGCGACCCTGCCCCGGGTCGGGCGACGGCGTCGGCTCGGTGCGGGCGGGTGCGGAAGAGGTGTCCAGGGTGCTCACGGTAGGCACCACCGTAGGTGTCGGCACCGACACCGCGCGCGCGAATTACGCCGGTGGAGCACGACGGACGCCCCGCCCGTGGTGGGCGGGGCGTCCGTGGTGACGCGGGGTGGAGCGGGTCGGGTCAGACCTCGAACTGTCCCGACTCGAGACGCGCCTTGACGTCGCGCAGGAAGCGGCCGGCGTCGGCGCCGTCGACCAGGCGGTGGTCGTAGGACAGCGACAGGTAGACCATGTGCCGCACCGCGATCGTCTCGCCCAGGTTGGCGTCGTCGATCACGATGGGGCGCTTGACCACGGCACCGGGGCCGAGGATCGCGACCTGCGGCTTGTTGACGATCGGGGTGTCGAAGAGCGCCCCGAAGCTGCCGAGGTTGGTGATCGTGAACGTGCCACCGGAGAGCTCGTCGGGACCGATCTTGTTGGTGCGGGTGCGCTCGGCCACGTCGGCGATCTTCTTGGCGATCCCGGCGATCGAGAGGTCACCGGCGTCCTTGACGACCGGGGTCAGCAGGCCCTTCTCGGTGTCCACGGCGAACGCGATGTTCTCGCGGTCGAAGTAGGTCACCTCGCCCTTGTCGGTGTCGATCGTCGCGTTGAGCTTGGGGTGCTGCTTGAGCGTGTCGATCGCCGCCTTGGCGAAGAACGGCAGGTAGCTCAGCTTGACGCCCTCACGGGCCAGGAAGTCGGCCTTCACCCGATCGCGCAGGCGGGCGATGGTGGTCACGTCGACCTCCACCACCTGGGTGAGCTGGGCCGACGTCTGCAGCGAGTCGACCATGCGCTCGGCGATGATCTTGCGCAGTCGCGACATCTTCTCCGTGGTGCCGCGCAGCGGCGACGGGGTGCCCGTCGGGGCGGAGGACCCACCCGCTGCCGGAGCCGCGGCGGCGGCCGGAGCCGCTGCCGGGGCGGCGGGCTGCTGGGCCTGCTGCTGGGCGGCAGCAGCGGCGTCGAGGACGTCCTGCTTGCGGATCCGGCCACCGACGCCGGTACCGGTCACGGCAGCCAGGTCGACCCCGTGCTGCGAGGCCATCTTGCGCACGAGCGGGGTGACGTACGCGCTCTGGTCGTCACTGCGGGACGGAGCGGCGGCGGGTGCCGCCTCCTGCTTCGGCTGCTCCTGCGCGGCCGGCTGCTCCTGGGCCGGCTGCTTGGGCTCGGGCTCGGGCTCGGGCTGCTTCTCCTCCGCGGGAGCGGCCTTCTCCTCGGCGGGCGCAGGCTCCTCGGCCTTCTCCTCGGCGGCGGGCTCCTCGGCCTTCTCCTCGGCCTTGTCCTCCGACTTCTCCTCGGACGACGAGCCGGAGGCAGCGGCGTCACCGGAGCCGATGGTGGCGAGCTCGGCGCCGACCTCGACGGTCTCGTCCTCCTCGACCTTGATCTCGAGCAGCGTGCCCGCGACCGGGGAGGGGATCTCGGTGTCGACCTTGTCGGTGGAGACCTCGAGCAGCGGCTCGTCGACCGCGACCTCGTCGCCGACCTTCTTGAGCCAGCGAGTCACGGTGCCCTCGGTGACGGACTCACCGAGCGCGGGCAGGGTCACGGAGGTGCTGGAGCCGCCACCGGAGGAGCCGCCGCTGGACTGCTCGGCGGCCGGCTTCTCCTCGGAGTCGGAGTCGGACTTGTCGGCCTCGGGGGTCTCGTCGCCGGCGGGCAGCTCGCCCTTCTCCTCGACGATCTCCTCCTCCTGCTCGGCCTTCTTCTCGGCCTCCTGCTCGTCCTTCGGCTCGGCCTCGGGCTCGGCGGTGTCGTCGGCGTCGCCGCCGGACTCGCCCTCCTCGCCGACGACGGCCAGCACGGCGCCGACCTCGACGGTGTCGTCCTCGTTGGCCTTGATCTCGAGCAGCGTGCCCGCGACCGGCGACGGGATCTCGGTGTCGACCTTGTCGGTGGAGACCTCGAGCAGCGGCTCGTCGACCGCTACGGCGTCGCCGACCTGCTTGAGCCAGCGGGTGACGGTGCCTTCGGTGACGGACTCACCGAGGGCGGGGAGGGTGACTTCGGAGGCCATGGGATTCCTTCGCTCGCGTTGACGTGGGGTAGGTGGGTCTGGGTCAGGAGTGTGCGTGCAGCGCCTTGCCGGCGAGGGCCAGGTGGGCCTCGCCGAGCGCTTCGTTCTGCGTGGGGTGGGCGTGCACCAACGGGGCGACGTCGTCGGCGTGGGCCTCCCAGTTGTAGATCAGCTGCGCCTCGCCGATGAGCTCGCCGACGCGGTCACCGACCATGTGGACGCCGAGCACGGGACCGTCGGTGCGGCTGATGAGCTTGACGAAGCCGGAGGTGCCCAGGATCTGGCTCTTGCCGTTGCCACCGAGGTCGTAGGTGATCGTGGTGACCTCGTCGCCGTACTTCTCGCGCGCGGTCGCCTCGTCGAGGCCCACGGATGCGATCTCGGGGTGCGAGTAGGTGACCCGCGGGATGCCGGCCTCGTCGATCGGACGCGGGTCGAGGCCCGCGATGTCCTCGGCGACGAAGATGCCCTGCTGGAAGCCGCGGTGCGCGAGCTGGAGTCCGGGGACGATGTCGCCCACGGCGTAGACGCCGTCGACGTTGGTGCGGCAGCGCTCGTCGGCGAGCACGAAGCCGCGCTCCATGGCCACGCCCTGCTCCTCGTAGCCGAGCCCCTGGGTGGAGGGACCGCGACCGACAGCGACCAGGAGCAGCTCGGCCTCGATGACGTCGCCGCCCTCGACCGTCACGGCGACACCGGTGTCGGTGTGCTTGACGCTCTGGAACGGCGTGCCGGTGCGGAAGTCGATCTTGCGCTTGCGGAAGGCCCGCTCGAGGGCCTTGGAGGACGCCTCGTCCTCGACCGCGACGAGCCGGGGGAGTGCCTCGACGATGGTGACCTGGGAGCCGAAGCTGGCCCACACGCTGGCGAACTCGCAGCCGATGACGCCGCCGCCGAGCACGATCACCGACGCGGGCACGCGGTCGAGGCGCAGGGCGTGCTCGGAGGTGAGCACCCGCTCCCCGTCGACCTCGAGCCCGGGCAGGGACCTGGAGTAGGAGCCGGAGGCGAGCACGACGTGGCGGCCCGTGTAGGCGGTGTCGCCGACGGTGACGGTGCGCGGTCCGGTGAGCCGGCCCTCGCCCTCGATCACGGTGATGCCGCGCGACTTGATGAGTCCGGTGAGGCCCTTGAAGAGCCGACCGACGACCTTGTCCTTGTAGGCGTTGACGCCGGTCATGTCGATGCCGTCGAGCGTCGCGTGGACGCCGAACTGCGAGGCCTCGCGGGCCGAGTCGGCGACCTCGGCGGCGTGCAGCAGCGCCTTGGTCGGGATGCAGCCCACGTGGAGGCAGGTGCCCCCGAGATTGCCCTTCTCGACCAGTCCCACCGTCAGCCCGAGCTGCGCCGCCCGGAGTGCACAGGCGTATCCGCCCGAGCCCGCCCCGAGGATGAGTACGTCGAAGTCGCCCTCCGCCACCTGATGCCTTCCGCTCTCCCGATGATCGGGCCCCATCTTTGCACTCTTCGTGAGCCTGTCCACACCGGGTCACTTCGGGCGGGCGGGCAGAATGTCGGCATGGGACTCTTCGACCGATTCCGTCGCTCCGGCCGCACGCGACGTCCTGCCAGTGATGCGTCGCGGACCGGATCGACCAGGGTCCGCGCCGCCGACGGGCACGACGTCACCCACCTGAGCGACTTCGTCACCACCCACCGGGGGGTCGAGGGATTCGTCGAGCCGCGCACCGCCGTGAGCGACGTGACGCTGCTCCTGGTCGCCCACGACGGGGAGTGGACGCGCCGGCGGGTGCCGAGCGTCAAGTGGGCGCACGACTTCGCCAACAAGCACCAGGTGCCGTCGTACGACGCCGCCGTGGTCGGCATCCCGCAGCGGATGCGCGACTACAACCGGCGCAAGAAGGCCGGGGGCCTGTAGCTCAGTCCGTGGTCGCCAGGCTGCGGGCGTAGGCGACGAGCGTCGTGACGCCGAAGCCGGTCGCGCCGGACGGCACGTGGCCGTAGGGTCCGCCGCCGTTGATCTCGTTGCCCGCGATGTCCATGTGCGCCCACGGCAGCCCGCCGGTGAACTCGCGCAGGAACGCCGAGGCGTAGAGGCCACCGCCCCAGCGCACCCAGTCGTGCTGGAGCAGGTCGGCGACCTTGGACGAGGTGATCCGCTCCTTCATCTCCTCGGGGATCGGCATCGGCCACAGCTGCTCGCCCGCGACCGCGCCGGCGTCCAGCACCGCTCGGACGGACTCGTCGGTGCCGAGGACGGCACCGACCCGGTCGCCGAGGGCGATCTGGAGGTGGCCGGTCAGGGTGGCCACGTCGACGACCACGTCGGGCTCCTGCTCGCTGGCCAGCTGGAGCGCGTCGCCGAGCAGCATCCGTCCCTCGGCGTCGGTGTTGGCGATCTCGACGGTGGTGCCGCCGTACATCGTGACGACGTCGCCGGGACGCATCGAGGTGCCGGAGACCATGTTCTCGGCCATCGGGGCGTAGGTGGTGACCTTGACCGGGAGGCCGAGGCGGGCGATGGCGAAGGTCGCCGCGATCACGGCGGCCGCGCCGGCCATGTCGCCCTTCATCCCGACCATGCTGCTGGACGGCTTGATGGTGAGGCCGCCCGAGTCGAAGGTGATGCCCTTGCCGACGAGCGCGAGGTGCCGGGACGCGCCCTTGGGCGACCAGGTCAGCCGGACGAGTCGGGGCTTGGCGTCGGAGCTGTTGCCGACGGCGAGCGTGCCGCCGAAGCCGAGCTCGGCGAGCTGCTTGTCGTCGAGGACCTCGAGGGTCACCTTGGGAGCTCCGCGACCCTTGGTCAGCTCGCGGTGGGCCTCGGTGACGGCGTCGGCGAATGCGGGCGGGGTGAGGTGGCCGGGGGGCTCGTTGACCCAGTCGCGGCAGGTGATCACGGCCCCGGCGACGACCTGCGCCTCCTCGAAGGCGGTGATCGCCTCGGCCTTGCGGGCGACCGGGCTCAGCACGACGACCTCGCCGGCCGTGGTGTCCTCGGTGTCGCCGGACTTGTGGCGGGTGAAGGTGTAGCCGCCGAGCAGGTGCCCCTCGGTGGCGGCGGCGACGAGCTCCGGGGAACCGGCCGGGAGGGCCAGGGCGACGGACGCGGCATTGGGCACGCTGCGGGCGGCGACGCCGGCGGCGCGGCGTACGGCGGTGGGGGTGACCGAGCCGTCGGCGGCGGCCGGGCCGAGACCGACCAGCACGACCAGCGGGGTCCGGACGACGCCCGCGGTCGGCATCTTGACGCTCTCGCCGGCGCGACCCGTGACGCCGAGCGACGACAGCAGCGGGCGCAGCTTGCGGCCCCACGCCTCGCCGACCTCGGCGGCCTCCTCGCAGAGGACCGGACCCTTGTCGGTGGACAGGACGCCCACCACCACGGCGTCGGCGCGGGTCTTGGCGGGGCTGGCGCTGCGAAGCGTGTACGTCGTCGTCACCCGGGCATGCTAGGCGAGGCGTCCGACACCTCGCGCTGCGGTAGGTTTCCGAGCATGTCCGAGCAGACCCTGACGCAGTCGCCCCTCCACGAGGCACACGTCGCCCTGGGCGCCAAGCTCGCCGAGTTCGGCGGCTGGTCGATGCCCCTCGAGTACCCCTCCGGCGTGGTCAAGGAGCACACCGCCGTCCGCGAGGCGGTCGGCGTCTTCGACGTGAGCCACCTCGGCAAGGTGATGATCACCGGGACGGGAGCCGCCGACTTCGTCAACGCGACCCTGTCCAACGACCTGCGGAAGCTCCCGCCCGGCAAGGCGCAGTACACGCTGTGCTGCGACGAGCAGACCGGCGGGATCGTCGACGACCTCATCGCCTACTACCAGGACGAGGAGCACGTGCTCCTCGTCCCCAACGCCGCCAACACCGCCGAGGTCGTACGCCGCCTGCTGGCCGCCGCGCCCGAGGGCGTCACCATCACGGACCACCACCGCGACTACGCCGTGCTGGCCGTCCAGGGACCCCGGTCCGACGAGGTCCTCGAGGCGGTCGGCCTGCCCACCGGGCACGACTACATGTCGTTCGTCGAGGCGCCTCTCGACGGCGCCGACGTCGTGGTCTGCCGCACCGGATACACCGGCGAGCGCGGCTACGAGCTGATCGTCGCCAACGACGGCGCCCGCGGCCTGTGGGACGCGATCCTCGCGGCTGGCGCCGAGCACGGCATCCTCCCGTGCGGGCTCGGCTCCCGCGACACCCTGCGCACCGAGATGGGCTACCCGCTGCACGGCCAGGACATCAGCCTCGACGTGACCCCCGTGCAGGCCGGCCTCGGCTGGGCGGTCGGCTGGAAGAAGGACAGCTTCTGGGGCAAGGACGCCCTCGTGGCCGAGAAGGAGGCCGGCCCCAAGCGCCGGCTCCGCGGCCTCGTGGCCGTCGGCCGCGGCATCCCGCGTCCCGGCATGGGCGTCACCCTGACCCAGGACGTGCCGCTCGCCGACATCACCTCCGGCACCTTCTCCCCGACGCTCAAGAAGGGCATCGGCCTCGCGCTGATCCCGACCATGGTGGCCGAGGACGCGGAGGTCGGCGTCGACGTGCGCGGGCGCCGCGAGATCTTCAGGCTGACCAAGCCACCGTTCGTCGACACGTCGGTGAGGGAGTCCTGATGCTGCCCGGACAGCCCCCGACCTTCCGCCAGCCCAACGCCTCCGAGCGCCCCTGGTGGTGGCGCCTCGAGGACGCCAACGGCGCCACTGTGGAGGCCCCCGAGCACGCCGACCAGCGCTTCGCGTCGCAGGCCGACGCCGAGTCGTGGGTGGGGGAGGTGTACGCCGACCTCGCCGAGGCCGGCGTGGACGCGGTGACGCTCTTCGAGCACGAGCGGCAGGTCTACGGGCCGATGTCGCTGCACGCCTGAGGACCCGCTCGATGGCCGAGGCCCTCTGGACCGACGTCGCCGCGACGTACGACCGGTCCTTCGCGACGCTGTGCGCGGGCACGACCGGGACGCTGCTGGACCGCGTCCCACCCGGCTCGCGGGTGCTCGACGTCGGCTGTGGATCGGGGCACGTCGCCGCCTCTCTGGTGGCAGCGGGCCACGTCGTGCACGCCGTCGACCCGGACCCCCAGATGGTCGCCCTCGCGACGTCGCGGTCCGCCGCCGACGTACGTCCCGGCGGCCTGCCCGACCTGCCGTACGACGACGCCTCCTTCGACGCCGTCGTCGCCAACTTCGTCCTCAACCACGTCGACGACCCGCGTGCCGCGGCCAGGGGGATCGCACCTGTGACACGTCCCGGAGGGCACGTCGTGGCCAGCATCTGGCCGGCGTCCCCGCCGCCGCAGGCGACGCTGTGGGGCGCCCTGCTGGACGAGGCCGGGGCAGCGCGTCCCGCCATGCCGCGGCTGGCCCCGGAGCTGGACTTCGAGCGCTCGCCCGAGGGCCTGGGCGCCCTCCTCGCGGAGGCCGGGCTCAACCTGGTCGAGGTCGGCACCACCGAGTGGGACTGGCGGGTGCGACCGGACGACTTCTGGGCCGGGGTGACGACGGTGGGCAACTTCGGCGTCGCGTGGGCCGCCCAGTCGGCCGACGTGCAGGAGCGCATGCGAGCCGCCTTCACCGAGGCTGCGATGCCCTGGCGCGACGGCCATCACCTGGTCTTCCCGGTCCGCGCCGCGGTGGCCCACGCCACCGCCTGACCCATCCGCCGCGCGACCCGCGCCGAACGCTCGCTGGAGGTGCGGATGCCGACGGACGAGGGATACGAGGCGTTCGTCGCGGCGCGTCGCGACCTGCTGGTCGAGGAGCGCGGCGGCGGCCCGGTCGTGGAGGCCGCGGTGGACCGCGCCCTGGCCCGGTGCCGGCGCGGCTGGCGCCGCCTCGAGCGCGAGGACGACGTCGAGGCCCGGGTGCGCGACCAGGTCGAGCTCGAGCTGGACCGGCCCCGCCGTCGACGGATCGCTCTGCGCGCCGTGGGGGTGCTGCTCCTGGTCGTCCTGGCGGGAGTGCTCTGGTCGCTGCGGCCGCAGCCGCCGGCCGTCGCGGAGGAGCCCAACCCGCTGCCGGTCCCGTGGTACGACGGCACCGACCTCCACCTCGCCGACGTGCGGGTGACGCTGCCGGACCTCGGTGCCTTCGTGGCCGACGGGGACGGCGTGATCGTGCGACGCGACGGGGAGGTGCAGCGCGTCGACGCGGACGGCGACGTCTCGGCGTACTCCGGAAGCGTGGACTTCGGCCGCGACACCACCGACAACATCCCGCCGCTCGACCCCAACGACCGGATCCTGCAGTCGGTGGACGGTCCCAGCGACACCACGCTCCACCTCGTGGAGATGCTCAGCTCCAACCCGGAGGCCGGCACCTACGTGCGGCTCTCCGAGACGGGGCGGCGGGTCTTCCTCCTGTGCACGCCCTACAGCTGCGTCACGCGGCTGGTGGAGTCGGGGGCGCGGCTCCGCTGAGGGGGTCGTGCGCGGTGCGGGCGGCGTGCACCCGGGCGTGGGCGATGGCGCTGGGGGTGTCGTCGAACAGGTGACGCTCGTGCGCGAGGCGGTCGTGGACGCCGAGCTCGCGGAGGACCTGCTCGTGCTGGGGCTGGACCCCGGAGAGGAGCACGGTCACGCCGCGTCCCTCGAGGCGGTTGATCGTGTCGGCCAGCACGTGCGCCCCGGTGGCGTCGATCGTGGTGACGCGGGACATCCGCAGGACGACCACCCGGACGTTGCTGACCTCGGCGAGCTCAAGGAGGAAGTCGTGGGCGGCGGCGAAGAACAACGGGCCGTCGATGCGGAAGGCGACGATCTGCTGGTCGAGCAACGACTGCTCCTCGGCGGTGTGGTCGCCCGCGTCCAGGGGGATCTCGTCGAGGCGGGCGGTGGCGGCCGTCTGGCGCAGGGCCACGAAGCCGGCGACGACCAGTCCCAGGAGGACCGCGGTCACCAGGTCGACGAGGACGGTGGCGACGGCCGTGACGGCCAGCACGGCCGCGTCGCCGCGGGTCGAGCGAGCCAGGGCGCGCAGGCTGGAGACCCGCACCATGTGCACGGCGGTGGCGACCAGCACCCCGGCCAGGGCGGCGAGGGGGATCTCGGAGACCCAGCGCGCCGCCAGCAGCACCACGAGCAGGAGGAAGACGGCGTGGGTGAGCGCGGCCCACCGGGAGGTGGCGCCCGACCGGACGTTGACGGCGGTGCGGGCGATGGCCGCGGTGGCCGGGATCCCGCCGAACAACGGGGCGGCGAGGTTGGCGAGCCCCTGGCCGACGAGCTCGCGGTCCGAGTCGTGGCGCTGTCCGACGCTCATGGCGTCGGCCACCGTGGCCGACAGCAGGCTCTCCAGTGCGGCCAGGGCCGCCACGGCCACGGCCGGCAGGAGGAGGGCGTCGAGGTCGCCGAACGCGACGTCGGGCAGGGACGGGCTCGGGATGCCGCTGGGGATCCGGCCGATGGTGGCGGCGCCGAGGTCCAGCCACGTGTTGGCGGCGGTGGCGGCGACCACGGCGAGCAACGATCCGGGCAGTCCGGGTCGGATCCGGGACAGGGTGAGGATCCCGGCGACCACCGTGACGGCCATGGCGACGGGGGTCCAGACCGGGGCGGTCGCCCACCCCTGCACGGCCAGCCAGGCCAGCACGAGCACCTTCTCGGCGTGCACCTCGGAGCCGAGGGCGGCGGGGAGCTGCTGGAGCGCGATGATGACGGCGATCCCGACCGTGAAGCCCTCGACCACGGGCACCGGCACGTAGCGGATGAACCGGCCCGCGCCGACGTACCCGAGGCCGACGAGGATGACGCCGGCCAGGAGGCCGACGACCAGCACCCCGTCGGGCCCGTACGCCGCGATGATCGGGACCAGGACGACGGTCATGGCACCGGTGGGGCCGCTCACCTGGACCCTGCTCCCGCCGAACACGGCCGCCACTGCGCCGGCCACGATCGCCGTGACCAGGCCGGCACCGGCGCCCATGCCCGAGCTCACGCCGAAGCCCAGGGCCAGCGGCAGCGCGATGAGCCCGACCATCAGGCCCGCGCTGAGGTCGCGGCCGACACGGGCGTGAGCCCAGTCGGACCGCCGCGGCACCAGCCGGGCGGTGCGTGAGACCGACGTGAGCAGCCAGCCCCTCACCGGGGTCGGTTCGGGGACCGGTCGGCCGCCGGCTCGTCGTCGACCAGGACGAGACCGGACAGGATGCGACGCGCGGCCAGCAGCAGGTCGCGGACCTCCGGGGCGCTCACCGAGTAGGTGACCTCACCGCCCTGGCGTCGGGACACCACGAGACGGGCGCGGCGCAGGACGGCCAGCTGCTGGGAGAGGTTGCTGGGCTCGATGGCGATCCGCTCGAGGAGCTCGTGAACGGCGTGGTCGCGCTCGGACAGCATCTCCAGGATCCGGATGCGTGCCGGGTGCCCGAGGGTCTTGAAGAACTCGGCCTTCGCCTCGTAGAGCGGGACGCTCACGGACACACCTGCATGCCGGCTCCTCCGGGGTCGACCCCGGGCTCGGGGCTACGTGAAGACTACACGACATGAACAGGTCTTCATGTCGGTGGCACTCGCTAGCGTGACGCCATGCGCCCCTTCCGCCAGGTCGACGTCTTCTCCCACCTGCCGATGCTCGGCAACCCGGTCGCCGTCGTCCACGACGCCGACGGGCTCACCGACGAGCAGATGCGCGCCTTCGCGCGGTGGACCAACCTCAGCGAGACGACGTTCCTGCTCGCCGACCGATCCCGCCGCCGACTACCGGGTGCGGATCCTGACGCCGGACGTCGAGCTGCCGTTCGCCGGCCACCCGACCCTCGGCACGGCGCACGCCTGGCTCGAGGCCGGGGGAGTGCCGGCCACCGACGGCGTGGTCGTGCAGGAGTGCGCCGCCGGTCTCGTGACCGTACGCCGCGGCGAGCGGCTCGCCTTCGAGGCGCCGCCGCTGGTCCGCAGCGGCCCGGTGTCCGAGGAGGACCTGGACCGGATCGTGCGCGCACTGCGCATCGGCCGCGACGACGTCCTCGACAGCGCCTGGATCGACAACGGTCCCGGCTGGGTCGGGGTGCTGCTGGAGTCCGCGGACGCGGTGCTCGCGCTCGAGCCGGCGTGGCACGAGTTCGGCGGGATGGACATCGGCGTCGTCGGTCCCCGGGACGGCGGCGACACCGCGTGCGAGGTGCGGGCCATGTGCCCGGCGCTGGGCGTCACCGAGGACCCGGTCACCGGCTCCCTCAACGCCGGGATCGGCCAGTGGCTGGCCGGCGGCGTGCTGCCGTCGTCGTACGTCGCCGCCCAGGGCACCGCGATCGGGCGGGCCGGGAGGGTCCACGTGTCCCGCGAGGGGGACGCGGTCTGGGTGGCCGGCGACACCGTCTCCCGCATCGTGGGCGAGGTCGACCTCGGCGACTAGCCTGAGGGCATGCAGTCCTACCTCGACCTCCTCCAGCGCCTGCTCGACGACGGGGTGGCCAAGGACGACCGCACGGGCACCGGGACGCTCTCCGTCTTCGGCCACCAGACGCGCTACGACCTGTCGCAGGGCTTCCCGCTGGTCACCACCAAGAAGGTGCACACGCGCAGCATCTTCGGCGAGCTGCTGTGGTTCCTGCGCGGCGACACCAACGTGAAGTGGCTGCACGACCGCGGCATCTCCATCTGGGACGAGTGGGCCGACGCGGACGGCGACCTCGGTCCCATCTACGGCTACCAGTGGCGCTCGTGGCCCACCCCCGACGGCCGGCACGTCGACCAGGTGGCGCAGGTGATCGAGCAGATCCGCACCAACCCCGACAGCCGCCGCCACATCATCAGCGCGTGGAACGTCGCCGACGTGCCCGACATGGCGCTGCCGCCGTGCCACACGCTCATCCAGTTCTACGTCGCGGACGGCAAGCTCTCCTGCCAGCTCTACCAGCGCAGCGGCGACGTCTTCCTCGGCGTGCCCTTCAACATCGCGTCGTACGCCCTGCTCACCCACATGGTCGCCCAGGTGACGGGGCTCGAGGTGGGCGACTTCGTGCACACGATCGGCGACGCGCACCTCTACTCCAACCACGTGGAGCAGGCGCGCCTGCAGCTCACCCGCGAGCCGCGACCGCTGCCCACGCTCACCCTCGACCCGTCCGTGACGACCATCGACGGCTTCGACCTCGCGCACATCACCCTCGAGGGCTACGACCCGCACCCCGCCATCAAGGCGCCCGTTGCCGTCTGAGGCCGCGACCCCGGTCACGCTGGTCGCGGCGTACGCCGACAACCGGGTCATCGGCGACGCCGGCTCGATCCCGTGGCGGATCAGCGAGGACTTCGCCCACTTCAAGGCCGTGACCATGGGTGGCGGGCTGATCATGGGCCGGGCGACGTGGGACTCGATCGGACGACCGCTGCCGGGCCGGACCACGATCGTGCTCACGCGGTCCGACGACTTCGACCCGGGCTTCGAGGGCGTGCACGTCGTCCACAGCCTCGAGGCGGCGCTGGCGCTGGCCGCCGACCTCGACCTCGCGGCGTACGTCGTCGGCGGGGGACAGGTCTACGAGCTGGCGCTCCCGGTCGCCACCCACCAGGTGCTCACCGAGGTCCACCTCTCGCCGTCCGGGGACGCGGCCTACCCGGTCTTCCCGCTCGACGAGTGGCGAGAGGTACGCCGCCTCGCGCGGCCCGACCTCGGGCTCGACTGGGTCTGGTGGGAGCGGTCGTCTCCGGGCTACTTGGGCGGGAGCGACCGGGCGTAGGTCGCGCCCCGCTCCACCCACGTGGCCAGCGCCGCGTCGTCGTCGAGCGTCTCTGTCGAGACCAGGAGCCAGCCCGTCATCGGGCGCCCGCGCATCTCCATGGGCCGGACGCCGTCCTCCTCGAGCCACTGCTCACCGGCGGCCGGGTCTGCGCGGACCATCAGGTCACCGGTGCTGCCCGCCGCGACGGCCATGTGGCCGTCGACCATGAACCCGAGCCCGCCGAACATCTTCCGCTCCGTCACGCCCGGCTCGCCCCCGAGCTCGTCGCGGACTCGCGCCGCGAGGGCTTCGTCGTAGGCCATGACCCGAGTATGCCGCGGTGCGCGGTCGTCGGAAGTCGAGCAAGCGCTGCCCGGGAAGGTGCGGCGGCTCGGTCTCGACGGGTGTGGACGATGCATCCGGTGGCTGAGGTGCGAGCCAGCGCCGACCGTGTTGGTGGTTCAGGTGCCGACGCGGCGCCGATCGGGTTGGTGGTTCAGGTGTCCACGCGGCACCGACAGTGGTGGTTCAGGTGTCCACGCAGTGCCGACCGTTGGTGGTTCAGGTGCCGAACGAGCGCCGTCCTTGTCGGTGGTTGAGGTGCGAGCGCAGCGAGCCTCGAAACCACCCTGTCCGCCGGCCGTGAAGGTCGCTGAAAAGTCGTGTCCACCATCCGGTCAGATCGGGTCTTCCTGGCCTCTGATTGTCGGTGGTCCCTGATTGGCTGGAGCCATGACTTCGACCACCGCACCCGCTCTGCCGGACACTCCGGCCGAGCTGTTGCGTGCGGTGAAGGACTCACGTGATCGCGCCGCAGCGGAGGACGTGGAGATGATGCGCCTGGCGGTCCACTGGGCCGACCTGCACATCGCGGACCCCGAGTTCGCCGAGGCGTGCTTCACCTCGCCCAAGACGTTCGCCGGCGAGGGATCGCCGTCGATCGATGAGTTCTGTGTGCCGGAGTTCGCGACCATGCTGGGTCGCACGAATGACTCCGCGGGGCGGTTCCTGACCGACTGTGTCGAGGTCGCCTACCGCCTGCCCAGGCTCTGGGGTGCGGTCCTGTCCGGGCTGGTGGCGGGGTGGCGGGCCCGGATCATCGCGCAGACCACCCTCGCCCTGACGTTGGAGGCCGCGACCCACGTCGACGAGCAGGTCTTCTGGTGCGCGTCGCGGCTCACGCCGTCGCAGCTGCGGCGGGTGGTGGATGAGGCGAGGGTGCGGTTCATGCCCGACCAGGTCGACAAGGCCCTGGAGGACTCGGCGGACAAACGGCACGTCACGTTCGACACCGAGCAGGCGTCGTTCGACGGGACGATGCACCTCGAGGCCGACCTGGAGATCCCCGACGCCCTCGCGCTGGCCGAAGCCGTGAAGAGCGGGGCCGAGCACCTCGCGAGGCTCGGGTCCACCGACACCGCCGATGGCCGACGGGCCACCGCGCTGGGCGATCTGGCCCGGCACCAGCTCACCATCGGCTTCGACCACCCGGACCACCCGGACCACCCCGACGGCACCGACGGCACCGCCGGCACCGCCGGCGCTGACTCGCCGCTGGTCGAGCAAGGGCCCCTGGGGCCCATCCCGACCGCGCAATCATCCGGGTCGTCGCGCAAGAAGGCGAAGCCCGTGACGCAGATCCACCTGTACGCGCACCTCTCGGCGGACGCGATCACCCACTTCGACAGCCCCGACGCACCCGATGAGGCGTTGTGCGGGCGGATCGAGCAGGGCGGCCAGCGGCTGTTGTCGGTGGACCAGATCCGGGCCTGGTGCGGTCGACCTGACGTGCAGGTGGTCGTCACGAAGGTCATCGACCTGCGTGAGCGGCTGGAGTGTCAGGGCTACCGACCCACGCCGGAGATCCGGGAGCACGTCATCGTCCGCGACGGCACGTGTGTCTTCCCGTGGTGTGGTCGCAACGCGAGGCTCTGCGACCTGGACCACGTGGTCCCGTACGACCACGACCATCCCGAGGACGGTGGTCCGACGGCGACCGACAACCTCGCCCCGCTCTGCAGGCGACACCATCGGTTGAAGACGCGTGGGCGGTGGCGGTACGAGATGACCGAGCCTGGGGTGTTCGTCTGGGCCAGTCCGCTCGGCCACACCTACCTCCGCGACCACACCGGCAGCCGACCCCTCGGGCGCGCCTGGCCCGAGCCCGGAATCGATGAGTCGCGCGCTGACCGCGACGCCAAACCGCCTGATCTCTGACCACCACGCCCCGGACCCCGCCCCAGCGACATTGGCGGGGCTACAGGCACGTCCGGAGCACCTGACGGCGGCCGCCACGGAGCAAGGTGCGATCCGTCGCCGACCCAAGTCCCACAGGCGCCGGGGAGCCGCCCAAGGCCGAGTCACGCGGCCGAGTAGCTCGGCCCAGTCACCCGATGGCGGCTGGACCGAACCAAGACCGAGCCACCGGAGTTCTGGGGAGGGCGCCACAGGACCAGTCAGGTCCTGAGCCAGAGGGCAGCGGGTGGGCGTGGCGCCTGCCTGCCTTTCTTCACACAGCGCTTCCGACCTCCCAGAGACCGGCGGGGACGAGCCTTCGACCTGCAGGCTCCGTGGTCCGGTCGAGCACTTGGCAGGTGTCGCCGCGCGCCCACGGGGGTGCTTCCACGAACGCCCGAGGCGCGGCGAGGCCGATGGGCTCCGCGCCACCCACAGGGCAGCGCCAGAGACGCAATGGCACCAGTGGTCGGGCCCGAGCACCGGGGGCCAGCGCGCGGTCGGGGCGCCGCGCGGCGTACGCCGGCGGGATTACCTAGGCGGAGTGCATGATCGCGGAGCCGATCAGGACCGCGCAGCCCACGAGCATGGCCAGCACACAGCCGGCGGCCACCGAGGAGGCCACCCGCCAGCGCCGCGTCACGGCTCCGGCGAGGCCAGCGAGAAGAACGACGAGGCCAGCGCCGAGCAGGCACCAGTCGAGGAAGTCAGAGGTGTACCACGCGGCACCCGGGTAGTCGTCGACCACGGTCCACGCCCACCATGCGCCCATGGCCTGCGCCACGCCGCCGACGACGGCGAGGCGGAGGACGCCGCGCCCGGACGGCCGGACGGTCCTCTCGAGCAGCGGGCTGGTCTCCATGTCACGGAGTGTGCCGGACGCGGGACCACCGCGTCCGGGCATCCGCCCAGGGAAGCTCGTGTCAGGAGTAGCGGTGGCTCTTGGCCGAGTGCCCGGCCTCACGGGTGCAGGTGCGCCCGCTCATGTTGCGGTGGCCGCAGAGCGCCTCGTCGGTCTCACCCGGCGCCTCGACCGCGGGCGCGGAGGACGCGGGTGCGGACGCGGCAGGTGGGGCGACCGGGGCGGGGCGCTTGGGCGCGCCGGCACCGGGGGACGCGGCGCGCTTGGCGTTGGCGTCGTACTTGGCCTCACGCATCGCGCGGAGGTTGTCCATCTTGCTCATCGGCTACTCACCCTCCCGACAGTAGGCGCACCCACCGACAACGACGGCACGACACCCCTGCGGGAGGTGGTCGCGTCCGCCACACCGGGACGCCGACGCTGACGGGGGTGTGCTGTGCGACGTGGCGATCGCCGTGGTCGCGGCACCTTCGCGGTAGCCTGACCCCATGACCTCCGCAGCACCGTTCGGCCGCCTGTTGACCGCGATGGCGACGGCGTTCACCGACGACGGGGAGGTCGATCTGGAGGGCACGGCCGCCATCGCCGTCCACCTCCTCGACCACGGCCACGACGGCGTCGTCGTCAGCGGCACGACCGGCGAGTCGCCGACCACGACGGTGGCCGAGGACGGACGCATCCTGCAGGCCGTGAAGGACGCCGTGGGTGACCGCGGCACCGTCATCGCCGGCGTCGGCACCAACGCCACCGCCCACTCGGTGGAGCTGGCCGAGCAGGCCGCCAAGATCGGCGTCGACGGGCTGCTGCTGGTCACGCCCTACTACAACAAGCCCAGCCAGGCCGGCGTGCTGCACCACTTCCGCAGCGTCGCCGAGGCCACCGACGTCCCGGTGATGCTCTACGACGTGCCGGGACGCGCCGCCACCACGATCTCGTACGACACGTTCGAGCGCGCGCTCGAGATCACGACGGTCAACAGCGTCAAGGACGCCTGCGGCGACCTCGCCCGCACGGCTCGCCTGGTCCAGCTCGGCTACGCCGTCTACAGCGGCGACGACGCCAACACCCTCGGCATCCTGAGCAGCGGCGGCTGCGGCCTGGTCAGCGTCGTCGGCCACGCGGCCGGTGACGAGCTCAAGCAGATGATCGACGCCTTCCTCGGGGGCGACATCGACGCCGCCCTCGCGACGTACACCCGGCTGCTGCCGGCCTTCGACGCCGTCATGGGCGTCCCCAACTACGGAGCCACGACCGCCAAGGCTGCGCTGCAGCTGCTCGGCGTGCTCGACAACCGGAACGTGCGCGGACCGCTCGTTCCGCTCGACGACGACGAGGTCGCGTCACTGCGTGCCGGGCTCGCCGCGTCCGACCTGATCTGAGGAGAACCTTGAGCCACCCCCATCCCGAGCTGTCCACGCCTGCCCCGCTGGCCGAAGGGGCGCTGCGGGTCACCCCGCTCGGCGGCCTCGGCGAGGTCGGTCGCAACATGACCGTCTTCGAGTACGACGACCGGCTGCTGATCGTCGACTGCGGCGTCCTGTTCCCCGAGGACCACCACCCCGGCGTCGACCTGATCCTCCCCGACTTCGACTCGATCCGTGGCCGCCTCGACAAGATCGAGGCCCTCGTGCTCACCCACGGCCACGAGGACCACATCGGCGCCACGCCCTACCTCCTGCGCGAGCGCGGCGACATCCCGCTGGTGGGCTCCGAGCTGACCCTGGCCCTGCTGGGCTCCAAGCTGCGCGAGCACCGCCTCAAGGAGACCGTGCACCACGTGGTCAAGGAGGGGGAGACCATCACGTTCGGGCCGTTCGTGCTCGAGTTCGTCGCGGTCAACCACTCCATCCCCGACGCGCTCGCGGTCGTCATCCGCACCGGCGCCGGCGTCGTGCTGCACACGGGCGACTTCAAGATGGACCAGCTGCCCCTGGACGGCCGGATCACCGACCTCAACGAGTTCGCCCGCCTCGGCGACGAGGGCGTCGACCTCTTCATGACCGACTCGACCAACGCCGAGGTCCCCGGCTTCACGACGTCCGAGAAGGACATCGCGCCGATCCTGGACCGCGTGTTCCACAAGTCGGCCCAGCGCATCATCGTGGCCTGCTTCGCCTCGCACGTGCACCGCGTCCAGCAGGTCATCGACGCGGCCGTCGCCAACAACCGCAAGATCGCCTACGTCGGTCGCTCGATGGTCCGCAACATGGCCATCGCCAAGGACCTCGGCTACCTCCACGTGCCCGCGGGCGTGCTGGTCGACGCCAAGGAGCTGGCCGACCTGCCGCCCGAGCGCCAGGTGCTGATCTCCACCGGCTCGCAGGGCGAGCCGCTGAGCGCCCTGAGCCGGATCGCCCAGCGCAGCCACGCCTTCGTGCACCTCGAGGAGGGCGACACCGTCGTCCTGGCCAGCTCGCTCATCCCGGGCAACGAGAACGCCGTCTACCGCGTCATCAACGGCCTGTCCCGCTGGGGCGCCAACGTGGTCCACAAGGGCAACGCCCTCGTGCACGTCAGCGGCCACGCCAGCGCCGGCGAGCTGCTCTACTGCTACAACATCGTCAAGCCGCGCAACGTGCTGCCGATCCACGGCGAGATCCGCCACATGCGGGCCAACGCCGACCTGGCCGTCGCCACCGGCGTGCCGCGCGAGCGCGTCGTGATGGCCGAGGACGGCGTGGTCGTCGACCTCGTCGACGGTGTCGCGAAGATCGCCGGCAAGGTCGACTGCGGCTACGTCTTCGTCGACGGCTCGTCCATCGGCGACATCACCGAATCGTCCCTCAAGGACCGCCGGATCCTCGGCGAGGAGGGCTTCATCTCGGTCATCGTGGTCGTGGACATGGTCACCGGCAAGGTCGCCGGCGGACCGGAGATCCACGCGCGCGGCTTCGCCGAGGACGACTCGATCTTCGACGCCATCAAGCCGGGCATCATCGACGCGATCGACAAGGCCGTCGCCGACGGGACGGTCGACTCCTACCAGCTGCAGCAGACCGTACGTCGCGTCGTCGGCCGGTGGGTCAACAAGGCCCACCGTCGCCGTCCGATGATCATCCCGGTCGTGATCGAGGCCTAGCCGTGACGGCGGAGGAGGCGCCGGCGGCCCCCGTGGCCCCGGCGGGAGCGGCGGGGCCGGACGAGGCGGCGCCCGCGCCCGCCCTCCAGCGCCTCTCCGAGCTCGTCCGCCGGGTCAACTCCTCCACCGACACCGCCGAGGTCCTCGAGGAGATCGTCCACGGGGTCTGCGAGGTCCTCGGCTACGGGGTGGCGGCCATCGCTCGCCTCGAGGGCGACACCCTGGTGATGACCGCGGTGGCCGGCCCCGACGACGTACGACGCCAGGTCCTGGGCCGCCGGACGCCGGCGGCGGAGATCCTGGACGAGTTCAGGCAGGCCGACCGGTGGGGCATCCTGCGCTTCGTCCCGCACGGCCGGATGGACAACGCGCGGCTCACGGCGGCCTGGATTCCCGACTTCGAGCCGGACGACGACCCGATGGCCTGGCACCCGGAGGACGCGCTCTACGCCCCCCTCTACTCCGCGACCGGCGGGCTGCTCGGCAACATGGCGGTCGACCTGCCCACCGGCAACCGGATCCCGTCGGTCCACGAGCGCGAGCTGCTGGAGATGTTCGTGGTGCAGGCGGGACTGGCCCTCAGCAACGCCCAGCAACGCGAGCGGCTGGCCGAGCAGGTGCGCCTCGGGTCGACGGTCAAGGAGGTGGCGCAGGCCGGCAGCCAGCCCGGGATCGAGGCGATCCTCTCCGACGCCTGCCGGGCCGTCCAGCGCGGCCTGGACGCCACCCAGGTCTGGATCCGCTGCTATCCCGACGAGGACCGCGCCAACGGTGTGGCGGCCGGCCACCCGCGACCCAGCCCGACGGGTGCCGGGGTCGCGACGCTGCGCGCCGACCTGTCGGAGCTGTGGCCGAGCGCCGACCCGGTGGTCGTGCACGTCAGCGACGAGACGTGCGACCGGCTCCCCTCCAGCCTCCCCAAGCTCCAGCAGATGATGACGTCGGTCGGAGCCTTCCAGGTGGTGGTGATGCCCATGGGCGTCGCGCTGTCCCTGCTCGGCTACGTCGTCATCGGCTTCCCGGGCAGCCGCGGCCCGCTCCGCGCCTCGGAGCTCGACGCCATCGCCGAGATCGCTCGCGAGCTCGGTCGCAGCGTGCACAGCGCCCGGCTGCTCGAGACCGAGCAGCGCCTGGTCTCCGAGCTGCGCGAGCTGGACCGCTACAAGGGCGAGCTGATCACCACCATCAGCCACGAGCTCAAGACCCCGCTCACCACGATCATCGGCCACGCCGAGCTGCTCGGGGAGCTGCACGAGCACCGCTCGGTCGAGGCGATCACCCGCAACGCCGAGCGTCTCAACCGCCTCGTGCAGAACCTCCTCGACTACTCGCGCGTGCAGGACCGACGGGCCGCCGTGCGGGTCGACGTCGACGTCATCGACAGCTGCCGGGCTGCCATCGACCTCGTCGCCCACCTCGCCGACACCGGGAGGGTGGGCATCGAGCTGGTCGTCTGCTGCGAGCAGGTCAGCGTCAGCGGCGACCCCGAGGACCTGTCGCTGGTCGTGGACAACCTGGTCAGCAACGCGGTCAAGTACACCCGCCCCGGGGGGACCGTCCGGATCGAGGTGGCCTGCGACGAGGGCGAGGTGCGCGTCTCGGTCCGCGACTCGGGTCTGGGCATCTCCGAGGCCGACCAGGTGCACCTGTTCTCGGCGTTCCACCGCTCCAGCAACCCGGAGGCGCTGTCCATCCCGGGCACCGGCCTCGGCCTGGCCATCTCACGGCGCATCGTGGAGTCGCACGGGGGACGGATCGAGGTCGAGTCGGTCGTCGGTGAGGGCAGCACCTTCACGCTGGCGCTGCCACGCGCCCCACGCCGGACTCCCTGACCCCGGGCGCACCGACCGCGGGCGCATCCAGGTCGACGACCTCGTGGACCAGGTCGAGCCCGACCGTGCCGTGGGTGATCCACACGACCGTCCGGTCCGGCCGCGCGGCCAGCAGCACGTCGGCCACCTCGCGCCCGGTCGCCGTGTCGAGGTGGGCCGTCGGCTCGTCGAGGACCAGCACCGCGGCGTCGGCGAGCAGCGCCCGGGCCACGCCGATCCTCGCCCGCTCGCCGCCCGACACCGCGATCCCGGCGCTGCCCACGAGCGTGTGCATGCCGTGCGGCAGCGACGCCACCCACGCCCCCAGGCGGGCCCGCCCGAGGGCGTCGGCCACCTCGGCGTCGGTGGCGTCCGGCCGGGCCAGGCGGACGTTCTCGCAGACGCTGGAGGCGAAGACGTGCGGATCGTCGGACGCCAGGCCGACGTGCCCGCGCACGTCGTCCAGGCGCGAGTCGCGCAGGTCGCGACCGCCGATCCGCACCGCGCCCGTGGAGGGGTCGAGGTGTCGCACCAGCAGTGCAGCGAGGGTCGACTTGCCGCTGCCGGACGGTCCGCAGACCGCCACCCGCTCGCCGGGGCGAAGGGCCAGGTCCACCTCGTGCAGGCAGGGTTCCGGCCCCCAACCGGCGCTGACGCCGTCCAGGACCAGCGGGCCCGGGGCCAGCGGGGCGGGGACGGCCGGGTCCTCGACGAGCGGCGCCAGCGAGGCCAGCCGGTCCAGGCGCTCGCGGGCCGCGTCGGTGCGGACCGAGAGCGCCCCCGCGTCGGCCAGCGGGGCCAGCACCTCGCCGAGGGCGACGGGCAGCAGCACGAGCAGGGCGAGCGTCGCGGGGGAGACCGCACCCGCCGGCACCGAGGCCGCGACGGCGACGACGGCCGCGCCGGTGGCCAGCCGGACGGCGGTGTGGCCCGTGGCCACCCCACGGACCGAGCGGCGTACGGCTCGCTCGAGGGCGTCGCCCTCGGCATCGACGGCGGCCAGGGCCTCGGGAGCGGCCTGCCACTGGCGCAGCTCGTCGCGGGCGGTGACCGCCTCCTCCACCAGCTCCGACACCCGGGCGCGGTGCCGGAGGTGGGCCGGCTCCGCGACCCGGGCCCCCCGACGTCCGAGCAGCCCGGCGAGGGCGCCGACGGCGACGAGGAGGCCGAGGACGGCCCCGGCCTGCGGCGCCCACCACCAGGCCAGCACGACGGCCAGCAACCCCACGGCCAGTGAGGTGACGACGGGCTGACGCACCCGCAGCCTGGCGTCCAGCAGCGAGTCGACGTCGTCGACCACCGAGGTGAGCAGGTCGCCGCGTCGCGGCCCGGCGACCCGGAGGGCGCCCGGGACGAGCGGCACGAGCGCGGCGTACACCGCGGTGCGCCGCTGCGCGAGCTCGTGCAGGGCGACGTCGTGGGAGAGCACCCGCTCGGCGTGCCGCAGGACGGGCCGAGCGATGCCGAAGGTGCGCACGCCCACGATCGCCACCATGAGCACCAGGACCGGGGGGTGCTCGCTGGCGCGGGTGATGAGCCAGGCCGCGGTGGCCGTGAGGGCCACCCCGGCCGCGGTGGAGAGCACGCCGAGCAGGGTGGCCAGAGGTCCGGCCCAGGCGGCGGGCAGCGGCACGTCGTCCGGCTCGGCCGCGACGGGAGGGGTGGGAGGCGCGCTGACGGTCACGGCGATCGCCGGTGCGGGCTCGGTGGCCCGCGGGAGCAGCTCGACCACCCGGTCGGCGGCGTCCAGGACCTGCGGACGGTGGGCCACCACGACGACCAGCGCGTGGTCCGCGAGGGTCCTCATGGCGGCCAGCAGGACACGCTCGGTGGCCTCGTCGAGGTGGGCCGTCGGCTCGTCGAGCAGCACCACGGGCCGGTCCGCGACCAGCACCCGGGCCATCGCCAGCCGCGCCCGCTGGCCCGCTGACAGGCCGGCGCCGTCCTCGCCGAGGACACGGTCGAGCCCGTCGGGGTGGGCGGCCACGACGTCGTCCAGCTCCACGGACGCCAGGGCCCGCCAGAGCGCCTCGTCCTCTGCACCGGGGTCTCCGAGGCGCAGGTTGTCGCGCACGGTGGTCGCGGCCAGCCACGGCCGCTGGGGGAGCCACGCCACCTGCCGGTCCCACCAGGCCGGGTCGACGTCGGCCAGGTCGACGCCACCGACCAGCACGCGTCCGTCGTACGCCGCCAGCTCGCCGCGCAGGGTCTGGAGCAGGGTCGACTTGCCGCACCCGCTCGGCCCGGCGACCGCGACCAGGCCGCGGTCGGGGAGGTCCAGGGCGAGCGCGCGGGTCAGGGCCTGCGACGACCCGGGGTGCCCGGGCGCGAGGTCGTCGAGGCGCAGCGTGGGCGAGTCCGGGACCCGGTCGCCGGTGGGCCCGTCCTCGAGGGCGGCCAGGGCCTCGCTCGCCCCGGTCAGCGCGGCGGTGCCCTCGGCCGCCGCGTGGAACTCGGCGCCGACGCGGCGCAGCGGCCAGTAGGCCTCGGGAGCGAGCAGCAGGACGACCAGGGCGGTCTCGAAGCCGATCGTGGCGTCGGCCAGGCGGAGGCCGACGCTGACCGCGACCAGGGCGACCGAGAGGGTGGCGACCAGCTCGAGCACGCTCGAGGAGGCGAAGGCGAGGCGGAGCGTGTCGACGGTGGCCCGCCGGTAGCGCTCGGTGACGGCGCCGATCCGGGCCACCTGCGCCTCGGCCCGGCGGTGCGCGACCAGGGTCGGCAGCCCGCGGACGACGTCGAGGAAGTGGCCCGACAGGACGCCGAGCTCGCGCCACTGGGTGGCGGCCCGGTCGCGCGTGGTCATGCCGACGAGGGCGGCGAAGACGGGCACGAGCGGGAGGGTCAGCAGCACGATGAGGCCCGACAACCAGTCGAGCCACCAGATGGCCACCACGGTCAGGGCCGGCAGGGTCGCCGCGAGGACCATCGCGGGCAGGTAGCGGGTGACGTACGGCTCGACGCTGGTCGCCCCGCGGGTGGCCAGCAGGACCAGGTCGTCCGGGTCCGGGCCGCCGGTCCCGAGGCGCTGCGTGGCCGCGTCGAGGAGGCGGCGACGCAGGGTCGACGACACCCGAGCGGCGGCCCGGGCGGACGCGAGCTCGCCCAGGTGGTCGACGAGGGTCCGCAGGCCGACCACCACGAGCAGCGCGAGCGCGGCGCCGTGCCACGCCCCGCCCGCGGGGTCGTCGACCAGCTCCACCACGAGTGCCCCGATCGCCACCGCCTGCGCGATGGTCAGCAGCCCCGCGGCCGCACCGGCGCCGACCACGACGGCCAGCGGCCGGCGGGCCGGCAGCAGGTGGGGGAGGACCAGCGGGTCGAGCGGTCGCACCGTCAGCGACCCGCCGTCGCAGCCGGCGCCGCCGTCGGGATGTGGTGGACCGCGATCCGCTTGCGGAAGACCCAGTAGGTCCACGCCTGGTAGAGCAGCACGATCGGCGTGAAGATCACCGCCACCCAGGTCATCACCTCCAGCGTGTACGGCGTCGCCGCGGCGTTGGTGGTCGTCAGCGAGTAGGCGACATCGGTCGACGAGGGCATCACGTCGGGGAAGAGCCCGACGAAGAGCCCGGCCACGGCCAGGCCGATCGTGACGAACGTGCCGAGGAAGGCCCAGCCCTCGCGGCCGGCCCGGGCGGCGACGAGGCCCCCGACCAGTGCGAGCGCTGCGGCGACGAACAGCACCGCGGAGACCGCCGTACCGGTCTTGGCCTGCGTCCACACCAGGAAGACGACGGCGAGCACCGCGGCCACGGCGCCGATCTTCACGGCCAGCTCCCGGGCCCGGTGCCGGATCTCCCCGTCGGTCTTGAGGGCCACGAACATCGCCCCGTGGGTGGCGAACAGGGTGAGCGTCACCAGGCCGCCGAGCAGGCCGAACGGGTTGAGCAGGGTGAACAGGTTGCCGGTGAACTCCTTGTCGGCGTCGATCGGCACTCCGGCCACGATGTTGGCGAAGGCCACGCCCCACAGCAGCGCCGGCACGACCGAGCCGATGATGAGCGCGAGGTCCCACCGGGCGCGCCAGCGGTCGTCGTCACGCTTGGCGCGGTACTCGAAGGCGAGCCCCCGCACGATCAGCCCCACCAGGATGAGGAGCAGCGGCAGGTAGAAGCCGCTGAAGAGCGTGGCGTACCACTCCGGGAACGCGGCGAAGGTCGCGCCACCGGCGACGAGCACCCACACCTCGTTGCCGTCCCAGACGGGGCCGACCGAGTTGTACATGACCCGCCGCTCGGTGTCGTTGCGGGCGAGCACGGGGAGGAGCATCCCGACGCCGAAGTCGAAGCCCTCCAGGCAGAAGTAGCCGATCCAGAGGACGGCGATCAGGCTGAACCAGACGGTGGTGAGTTCCATGTCGATCCTCTCGGGTCAGTAGGCGAAGGCCATGGGCGCGTCGTCGTCGTGCCCACCGACGGGCACGTCGGGCGGCTCCACGAAGGGATCGGCGCCCTTCTTCGCGTAGGTGATGAGGAGGCCGAGCTCGACCACCGCCAGCACGGCGTACAGGACGGTGAGGACGAGGAGCGACGTGGCGGCCTCGAAGACGCTGACCCCGGGGGAGACGGCGTTCTCGGTGGTCATCAGCCCGAAGACCACCCACGGCTGGCGACCCATCTCGGTGAAGATCCAGCCGAAGGAGTTGGCCGCGACCGACAGCACGGGCAGGCTCAGCGCGAGCCAGGGGAACCACCGGGCCCCGGGCACCCGGCCGCGGCGGGTCAGCCACAGCACCAGGGCGGCCCCGGCCGCGGCGGCCATGCCGAGCCCGATCATGAAGCGGAACGACCAGTAGGTGATGGGTACGACGGGCACGTAGTCGCCGGCCGTGTAGTAGGCCGCGCCCGGGTCCTGGCCGAACGTCTCGATGTACTCCTCACGCAGGTCGTTGATCCCGCGCACCTCGCCGTCGAAGGAGCCGGTGCCCAGGAAGCTGAGCAGCCCGGGGATCTTGATGGCGAACTTCTCCTCGGTACCGTCGGGCGTGCCGATGGTGAAGACGGAGAACGACGCCGGCTGCTCGGTCTCGAAGAGCCCCTCGGCCGCGGCCATCTTCATCGGCTGGACCTCGGTCATGATCTTGCCCTGGATGTCGCCGGAGACCGCGACGCCGAGGCCGGCGAGCAGGGTGACCGTCGCGCCGATGCGGACCGCCCGGCGGTAGAGCCCCCGGTCGGCCTCGTGGCCGCGACGGACGTAGAGCCAGCCGGCGACGCCGACGACGAACGCGCCGGCGGTGAGGTAGGCCGACGCGATCACGTGCGGGAAGGTCACGAGCTGCACCTTGTTGAACATCACCGCCCAGAAGTCGACGAGCTCGGCGCGTCCGGTCTCGGGGTTGTAGATGTGGCCGACAGGGTGCTGCATCCACGAGTTGGCGGCGAGGATGAACCACGACGAGAACAGCGTCCCGATGTGCACGATCCACATGCAGCCCGCGTGCATGGCCCGGGGGAGCTTGTCCCAGCCGAAGATCCACAGCCCCAGGAACGTCGACTCGAGGAAGAAGGCCAGCAGGCCCTCGATGGCCAGCGGGGCACCGAAGACGTCGCCGACGAAGCGGGAGTAGTCGGACCAGTTCATCCCGAACTGGAACTCCTGGACGATGCCGGTCACCACGCCGATGGCGAAGTTGATGAGCATCAGCTTGCCGAAGAACTTGGTGAGGCGGAGGTAGTCCTCGTTGCGGGTCCGCACCCACGCCGTCTCGAAGCCGGCCACGATCGCGGTGAGGCCGATCGTGAGGGGGACGAAGAGGAAGTGGTAGACGGTGATGATGCCGAACTGCCAGCGAGCGATCTCGAGGACGTCCATCGGGCTCCTTGGGCGAAGTACTACTACAGATCGTAGTAGATACTACGACGTGTCGTACTTCTGCGCACAGGGCCCCTAGACTCCAGTGCCATGGGTCCAAGGTCCCGGATGGGCGAGCTCGAGCAGGCCGTCATGCACGCGCTCTGGGCGCTCGACGACGAGCAGTGGGCGACGGTCCGCCAGGTGCACGAGGCCCTGGCCGACCGCGGTCTCGCCTACACCACGGTGATGACCGTGATGGACCGGCTGGCGCGCAAGGAGTACGTCGAGCAGCAGCGCGACGGACGGGCCTACCGCTACCGCCCGCGGGTCACCCGCGCCGGCCTGACCGCCGAGCTGATGCGCGAGACGCTGTCCGACATGGGTGCCGACGAGCGCGGCTCGGCGCTGGTCTCCTTCGTCGAGGACGCGGGTCCCGACGACATCGCGGCCCTGCGCCGCGCCCTCGGCGACCTGGCCTGACCCGCGCCCGTCCGTGCTGACCCCTCTCGTCCTCGGCGTGCTGGCGCTGGCGCTGGCGAGTCCCGTGCCCCGGGTCCTCGCACGCTGGACGCGGCTGCGGCACACGCCCGTCGCCACGATGCTGCTGTGGCAGAGCGCCGCGCTCGCCGCCGTCCTCGCCGCCCTGGGTGCCGGCCTGTCGCTGGTGACCCACCGGTTGTGGGAGGGGCGCGTCGACGGCCCGGACGTCGCGCTGGCCGTCCTGGCCGGGGGAGTCACGGTCGTGGTCGCGGGCCGGCTGCTCCTCAGCGGCCACCGCACCGGCACGACCCTGCGACGGCTCCGCCGGCGCCACCGCGACCAGGTGGACCTGCTCGCCCGGGTCGACCGCGAGATCGTCCACCGGGGGATCTCCGTCCTGGACCACGAGGTGCCGGTCGCCTACTGCGTGCCCGGCATGTCCGGCTCCCGGATCGTGGTGTCCCGCTCGACGCTCACCGCTCTGGAGCCGGCGGTGCTCGCGGCGGTGGTCGCGCACGAGCGCTCCCACCTGCGCGCCCGTCACGACCTCGTGCTGGAGGCCTTCACGGTGCTGCACCGGGCCTTCCCGCGCTGGGTGTCGAGCGCCGCGGCCCACCACGAGGTGCAGGTGCTGGTCGAGGTCCTCGCGGACAAGGCGGCCGTACGCCGCGCCGACCGGCGGGCGCTGGCCTCGGCACTGCTCACCCTGGCCGGGTCACGGACCCCGGGCGGGGCGCTGGGCGCGACGGGGGCGACCCTGGCCGCCCGGGTCGCGGTGCTGCGCGACACACGCCCCCACCGGGTGCAGGCGCTGGCGGTGACGCTCGGGGCGGCGGCGCTGCTCGCTCTCCCCACCTCACTGGTGGTGCTGCCCTGGCTCGCGGGGTTGCGATGAGTCCGACGCCCCGACGGGGTGCGCAACGAGACGGGGCCCCGGTGGATCTCTCCACCGGGGCCCCGCGCGTTGCTGTGCGTCAGCTGTCGATCAGGTCAGCGCGTGACCCGGAACGTCAGCTTGTCGCGGCTGTCCTCGACCGTCGAGGAACCCTTGTAGATCGCGACGAGCTTGTGCTTGCCGACCTTCAGGTTCTTCTTGACCTTGTAGACGAGGCGGCCGTTCTTCAACGAGCCCTTGCCCATCCACGTGCCGTCGACCTTGATGACGACCTTGCCGGTCGCGGTGGAGTCGTCGGCGGCGTCGACCCTGACGATCGTGCGGAAGTCCTGCTTGAAGGCAGGCTTCTTCGGCTTGATCTTGGCCTTGGTCGTCGAGTCGACCTTGCCCGCAGGCGGGGTCGACGCGGCCTTCACGGTGACCGTGACGGGCGCCTGGGCGCTCGACAGTGCGTCGGTGCCCGCGTAGGACGCGGTGAGGGTGGTGACCCCCACGGGGAAGTCGGCAGGCAGCGCGATGCTCGCCTTGCCCCCCGCGAGGACGCCGGAGCCCACGTCGGTGCCGTCGGCCTTCGTCAGCGTGACGGTGCCCGTCGGGGCCTCGCCCGCCGAGCCGTCGCGCGCCACGGTCACGTCGACCGACGACGCCTGGCCGAAGGTCGACGGGTTGGGCGCCTGGACGCCGGTCATCTTGACCGCGAGCTTGCAGGTCACGATCTTGACGTTGTCGACGTACCAGCCGTCGAGGCCGCCGCAGCCGTCCCGACCGATGTCGAAGCGCAGCTTGACGACGTCGCCCGGAGCCGCACCCGCCTCGGAGAGGTTGACCTGCGACTGGCCCCACGAGCCGGTGAGCTTGCCACCGTCGGTGCCGGTGAAGCCGTCCTCGCCCGCGAGCGGGCTGGTGTTGGTCGCGGAACCGGTCAGCGTGCCCGGGGCGTTGAAGGTGTAGGCCTCCGCCGGGATGACGGCGAAGTCGCCGCCGTTGACGCTGATCTTGACGTTGCCGCCGTCGTAGCCGGACTCGGTCGCCACGTAGTGGTCGAACGTGAGTCGCGGCAGCTTGTTGCTGGCGGGCAGCTCGATCGAGGGACTGATGATCGAGTCGCGGCTGGAGAAGTCCTCCGCACCGTTGGAGCACTCACCCCGGTCCGGGGCCGGACCGTAGGCCACGCCACCGGCGTGGTTGCCGGGAGCCGACGTGGTCGCCTCCCACTCCTGGCCGAAGCCACCCTCGAACACGACCTCCTGCTCGGCGGTCCAGCCGGTCAGGCCGTCCTCGAAGTCCTCGGACCAGACGGTGTTGGACTTGAAGCCGTCACCGCAGACCGCCGGGGTGTTCTTGTCGAGCAGGTCGACGTAGCCGCACTGCGCGGTGGGGTCGGTGCGCAGCTCGACGGCGGCGATCATCTTCTGGACCTCACCGCAGTCGGCAGCCGCGACGGGCGTGGCCGGCGCGGGCGTGCCGTTGGCGGCCGTGCTGACCTTGGTGATCGGCGCGCCGACCAGGTCGTTGCACGAGGCGAGCAGCGCGTCGGCGTGGTCGTTGAAGTCGGTCGTCGGCGTCTGGTACGCCGTCATGGCGCGGAAGTAGATCGCCGCCGACTTGTCGAAGCCCAGGCCGGAGACCGTCTGGCCGTTGAACGATCCGCCGTCCACCAGCAGCGCGTAGCCGTGGTTGGGGACGCCGGAGTTGCTGTGCACGCCGCCGCCGTCCTCGGTGCCGCAGAAGTACTCGGCGTCCGAGACCTTGCCCGGGTCGCCGTAGCAGGTGGGGTTCCACATGTCGCGGATGGCCCCACCGAACGCGGTGGACTTCTCACCCATCAGCCAGCGGTAGGAGTCGGCCTTGGTGGCCGTCTCCGAGTCGACGATGGTGGCGTTGACGGTGCCGGCGGCCTTGATGCGCGCGCCGTCGGCCTGGGTGACCATGGCGCCGTAGATGTCGGCGTTGCCCGACATCGAGATCGGAGCCCGGCCGGGGGCGTTGTCGCCGACTATGATGCCGGTCGCGCCCGCGGCGTCCGCGATGGCGGCCTTGGCGCCGAAGGTGCACAGGCCCCGGTCGACGTACGCGAACTTGCCGGCGACGGCCGACGTGTTGGTGTAGGCCGAGCAACCGTCGGTGGCGGTGCCACCGGTCTCGACCGCGTCGGTCGCGACGACGATGTCGGTGGTGACACCGGCCTTGTCGAAGACGGGGCCGAAGGAGGCCGCCACAGCGGTGCACGGACCTGCTGCACCGGTGGGGGAGTTGATCGTCATGGAGATCGCGCCCCGGGTGTACTTGGAGCACTGGCCGTCGGGACGCTTGGTGGTGAGGTCGCCCTCGCCCGCGTCCTGCTTGCCGTTGATCAGGTCGACGGTCTCGCCCCAGATGTCGGAGTAGGACTCGTTGAGAGCACCGGACTGGTACTGGTAGATCAGGCCGTGGGTGTACTCGGTGTAGGCGTGGCCCCACTCGTGGGCGACGACGTCGTCGGAGGAGACGCCGCTGCAGTAGTTGGTCGTCGAGCCGTTCCAGTTGGCGTTGGGGCAGTTGATCCGCGGGTCGTTGTTGACCGTGATCATGCGGTGCCCGGCGCCGTCGTAGGAGTCGCGACCGAAGGTGTTCTGGAAGAACCAGTAGGAGTCGCCGGTGCCGTCGACCTCGTTGGCCTGGTCCGGGTTGAGGGTGCCCGGGAACGGGTCGCCCTCCTTCCAGACCAACGTGTACTTGGGAGCCTGCGGGGTGCCGCTGGCCTCGTAGAGCTGGCGGTCGAGGGCGTCGTGCACGAGCGAGTAGCGGTTGAGCAGCTTGCCCGTGCTGGCGTCGAGGAAGACCATGTCGCGCACGTTCTTCTCGTTGCTCACCTCGGAGACCCAGGCCAGGACGGACTTGCCGTCCTCACCCTTCGTCGAGCCCATGCGATAGACCATGAGGTCGGTCGAGACGGCCTTGATGCCGGTCGTGTCGGCGTCGCCGTCGTGGCCGGGCGGGTCCTGGCGGACCGTGCCCACGGCGCGCTCGGCCGCCTTGTCGGCGCTGAGGCCGGGCGTGGTCGACAGCGACAGGTCGGGGGCGGCGAAGCCGTTGACCGCGGTCAGGTCACCCTGCTTGTCCACGTTGGCCTTGAGCAGCGAGCCGAAGACCGGGACACCCTGGTACTCCTGGGTGTAGCTGATGGTCCACGACTCGGCCGAGCGGGCGATCGAGCTCTGCTGGAGCTCGTCGGGACGCGCGCCGAAGCTGGCGGCGTACTTGTCGAGGTAGGCGCGGGCCTTGGCGGCCGCGGATCCTGCGGAGTCGGCATCGGCCGTGGGGAGCAGGTCGCCCTGTCCCCGGACGGCGATGAAGCCGATCTTGCCGTTGGCCGACTCGTCGGAGACGGCGACGGTGCCCTGGGCCTCGTTCTTCATGGCCTGGATGCCTGAGTCGGCCTTGGCGACCGTTGGTGCTGCTTGCGCGAGCTGGGACGGCACGGCGAACAAGCCGGCCCCCACCACTGCGAGCGCGATCCCCTGCGTGAGGAGCTTCACGTCATTTCCTCCAGTTGTTCCGAGACGTCACTCGGAACAGATCTGCCCGAGTGATCCCGGCCACCCTACGAACGTGGGCGTGACACGGGAACCCCCTCAGGGAGGTTTCTCGTAACACCTGTGTGTCGGTCCGGTCGCGAGCCCGCGTCGGCGGCGCGACACGCGCCCCGCTCGACCGTGTGATCCGTGGGGCTGGTGTGACTCTCCCGTAGGGTCGCGGCATGGCGACCCGTACGTCTTCCCCGCCGGGGTCGCGGAGCTCGAGCACGTCCCGTTCCACCGCCTCCCGAGGCGGTGGGACCAAGTCCTCGAGCACCCGATCCCGGAGTACCTCCAAGAGCCCCGCTGCCCGCACGAGCAAGGGCCGCTCCCGCACGCCCGCTCGCACCAGCGCGAAGCGTCCGGCGCCCCGGGCGGTGCGCAACGGTCCCGGCCCGGTCGCCCGCACGTTCGGCGGCCTCGGCCGCGGCGTCGCGTCCGTCTGGCTCGGGATCGCCCACGCGCTCGGCGCCGTGGCCCGCTCGGTCGGGCAGTCGGCTCGTGACCTCGAGCCGGAGCACCGTCGCGACGGTGCCGGCCTGTTCGTCATCGCCCTGGCCATGGTCGTCGCCGCCGCCGTGTGGTGGCAGCTGCCCGGCGGGGTCATGGAGTTCATGCGGTCGATGACCGCCGGCGCGGTCGGCAAGGTCGGCTGGCTCGTCCCGCTCTTCCTCGTGTACGCCGGGTGGCGCACCCTGCGCGACCCCGAGCGCAACGGCCCCGCGGGCCGCCAGGTCATCGGCTGGTCCGCCTTCGCCCTCGGCATCCTGGGCATCGTCCACATCGCCAACGGCAACCCGCAGCCCGAGCTCGGCGACGCCAGCTCGCTGCAGCAGGCCGGGGGAGCGGTGGGCTTCGTCATCTCGAGCCTGCTGCTCGACCTGTTCCGCACGCCGTACGTCGTGGTGCCGATGCTGGCGCTGCTCGCCTTCTTCGGCGTCCTCATCATCACCGCCACGCCCGTCTACCAGATCCCGACCCGTCTGGCCGCGGCCCGTGACAAGGTCCTCGGCCGGGGCGCGCACGCCGAGGCACCCGACGCTGCCGAGGACGTCACCACGCCGATGCGCACCCGCCGCCGCGGGATGCTCGACGAGATCGACCCCGAGGCCGGCGACCCGGCGTACGACACCCCGATGCTCGAGGACCGTGAGGTCAAGCGACGTCGCCGCAAGAAGGACGCCGAGACCGGCACCGACGCCGGCATCGACCTCTTCGCCGACGCCCCGACCGAGGCGACCCCGGTCGTCCCCGGCACGGTCGTCGGGGCCGGCTCCGACGCGACCGGCGACGTCGAGCCGCCGCCGCACACCCCGCTGCCGCAGCGCGTCGAGCAGCTCGCGCTGTCCGGGGACATCACCTATTCGCTGCCCGGCAACGAGGTCCTCAAGCCCGGCTCGGTGCACAAGGCCCGCTCCAAGGCCAGCGACGCCGTCGTCGAGCGGCTCATGCAGGTGATGGACGAGTTCGGCATCGACGCGACCGTCACCGGCTACACCCGCGGCCCGACCGTCACCCGCTACGAGGTCGAGCTCGGCCCCGCGGTCAAGGTCGAGAAGGTCACGGCGCTTTCCAAGAACATCGCGTACGCCGTCGCGTCGGCCGACGTGCGGATCCTGTCGCCGATCCCCGGCAAGTCCGCGATCGGCATCGAGATCCCCAACGTCGACAAGGAGATCGTCTCCCTCGGCGACGTGCTCCGGTCCAACACGGCCCGCTCGGACCACCACCCGATGGTGGCCGGGCTCGGCAAGGACGTCGAGGGCGGCTTCGTCGTCGCCAACATGGCGAAGATGCCGCACCTGCTGGTGGCCGGTGCCACGGGCTCCGGAAAGTCGTCGTTCATCAACTCGCTCATCACCTCGATCCTGATGCGGTCGACGCCCGACGAGGTCCGGATGATCATGGTCGACCCCAAGCGGGTCGAGCTCAACGCCTACGAGGGCGTGCCGCACCTGATCACGCCGATCATCACCAACCCCAAGAAGGCCGCCGAGGCGCTGGCCTGGGTCGTGCGCGAGATGGACATGCGCTACGACGACCTGGCCAACTTCGGCTTCCGCCACATCGACGACTTCAACAAGGCGGTGCGGGCCGGCAAGGTCGAGGTGCCCGCCGGCAGCGAGCGCACGCTCACGCCGTACCCCTACCTGCTCGTCATCGTCGACGAGCTCGCCGACCTGATGATGGTCTCGCCGCGCGACGTCGAGGACTCGGTCGTCCGCATCACCCAGCTCGCCCGTGCGGCGGGCATCCACCTGGTGCTCGCCACCCAGCGCCCGTCGGTCGACGTCGTGACCGGCCTCATCAAGGCCAACGTCCCGTCGCGGCTGGCGTTCGCGACCAGCTCGCTCGGCGACAGCCGGGTCATCCTCGACCAGCCGGGCGCGGAGAAGCTCGTCGGCCAGGGTGACGGCCTCTTCCTGCCGATGGGCGCCAGCAAGCCGGTGCGTGTGCAGGGGGCGTGGGTCACCGAGGCCGAGATCCAGCAGGTCGTCAAGCACTGCAAGGACCAGCTGGAGCCGACGTACGTCGAGGACGTCACCGCCCCGGCCGCGGCCAAGCGGGAGCTCGACGACGACATCGGCGACGACATGGAGCTGGTGGTCCAGGCCATCGAGCTCGTCGTCTCCACCCAGTTCGGATCGACGTCGATGCTCCAGCGCAAGCTGCGCGTCGGCTTCGCCAAGGCCGGACGACTGATGGACATCCTCGAGAGCCGCGGCGTCGTGGGCCCGAGCGAGGGTTCGAAGGCTCGCGACGTGCTCGTGAAGCCGGACGAGATCGACGCCGTCATTGCCACGATCGAGGGGAGTGCGTGATGGGTGCTGCTGAGCTGTACGACGCCGAGGGGGCATCGCGGACCACCGGCGAGGGGGCCGGGGAGTCGCTGTCGGTCGCGCCCGAGGCCGTGGAGGTGCGCCGCAACGGCGCGCTCGCCGCCGCCGTCGGGGCCGTCGCCGCCGCGATCGCCATCGCCTACCTCGCCCGCGCGGCGCAGACCGGCGCGGTGCTCGACTGGGTCCTGGCCGCGGTGCTGGGACTGGTGTCGGTCGGGTGGCTGCGTGCCTTCGTCGACGCCCGCACCCCGCTGCTGGTCGCCGACGCCCAGGGCGTGCGGATCCGGCTGGGCCACACGTGGCGCGGCCTGCCGTGGAGCGCGGTGCACCACGTCGAGCACACCCCGCGCCGCGGCGTGCTGCGCGACGGACGCCTGGTCGTCGTCGCCCACAACGAGGAGCTCGTCCTCGACGAGCTCGACGCCCGCGGTCGTCGCCAGGCCGGGCTCTCCCGACGCCTGTACGGCGCCCCGCTGGCCGTCCCGCTCGGCCTCGCCACCCGCGTGCTCGGCGGAGGTGACGACCTGGCCGCAGCCCTGGACCGGGTGGCCCTGCGCTCGACCGAGGTCATCGTGCTCGACGGCCCCCCGTCCGACGAGTCGACCGAGGACACCCACGAGCCGGTCGTCGACGATCACGACGACACCGACGAGCACCACGACGAGCACCCGCCGCTGGTCCGCGACCCGCGCCCGTTCCTGGCCGCCGGCATCGCCCGGCTCGCGGCCCTGGTGCCGAGCCGTCCCGAGCGGTCCGAGGTCGAGCACGACGTCGATCCCGACGCAGACACTGACAGCGTCGTCGACGGCGAGGACACCGACCGAGAGGCCGAGCTCGACGACGACACCGTCGTCGCCAGCGCCACCCCCTCGCCGCTGCGCGAGGCCGCGAGCGCCCGCCGCTCCGAGGTGCGCCGCGAGGTGCCCGACGAGGCCGACGAGGTCGTCGGGCGTGAGCTGCGCCGGCCGGGGAGCGTCAGCCTGGTCGAGGACACCCAGGTGTGGGGGGACCGCGTCCGCCCGATCTCCCGGCAGGGCGAGGTGGTGGAGCCGCTGGTCATCGACGAGTTCGCCACCCTGCCGGCCGCCGACCCCGTCGTCGGACCCGAGCTGGCTGCCGCCCGCACACGGCTGGGTCTGACCGTGGACCAGCTCGCGGACCGCACGCGCATCCGCCCGCACGTCATCGAGTCCATCGAGGTCGACGACTTCGCCCCCTGCGGTGGCGACTTCTACGCCCGGGGTCACCTGCGCACGCTGGCCCGGGTCCTGGGCATCGACGTCGCGCCGCTGCTCACGTCGTACGACGAGCGCTACGCCCACGCCCCGATCAACCCGCGCCGGGTCTTCGAGGCCGAGCTGGCCACCGGGGCCAACGGCTCGATCCGCAGCACCCGCGGCGGCCCCAACTGGTCGGTCCTCGTGGCCGTGGTGATGGCCCTGGTGCTGTGCTGGTCGATCGCCCGGCTGGTGATGGACACCCCGACCGAGCTCCGCAACGCCACGCCGGTCCTCAACGGCTCCGGCGGCCCCAGCGGCACCGGCGCGGCGCCCACCGCCGACCCCGTCCCGGTCGTTGTGACCGCGGCCGCCGGTGGTGCTCACGTGGTGGTCCGCGACGGAGCGGGCGAGATCGTCTTCAAGGGCAACCTCGCCGTGGGGGACACCCGCGAGCTCGACGCGGCCCCGCCCGTGCGGGTCCAGTCGACCGACGGGGCCGTCACGGTGGCCCTCGACGGACAGGACGCCCGGGCCGTCGGCGAGCCCGGCGTGGCGGGTCAGGGCACGTTCGTCGCGCGGTGACCTGTGACCGGTGCCATGCCCTGACCGCCCGCGAGGGTTGGGGCGTGTCACGGCCGAGACGGCATACTCACGGGTGCGATGACGACCACTCCTGCTGACACCCGCCGCGCCGTCCCCGCCACCCCCCTCAACGTGGCGGTGGTGACCCTGGGCTGTGCCCGCAACGAGGTCGACTCCGAGGAGCTGGCCGGCCGCCTCGAGGCCGACGGCTTCGTCCTCGTCGAGGACCCCGAGGACGCCGACACCGTCGTGGTCAACACGTGCGGTTTCGTCGAGGCCGCCAAGAAGGACTCGGTGGACACCCTGCTCGAGGCCGCCGACCTCAAGGAGTCCGGTCGCCCGCAGTCCGTCGTGGCTGTCGGGTGCCTGGCCGAGCGCTACGGCAAGGACCTCGCCGACTCGCTCCCCGAGGCCGATGCCGTCCTCGGTTTCGACGACTACCCCGACATCGCCGCACGCCTGCGCTCGATCGTGGCGGGGGAGGTGCACGAGGCGCACACCCCGTCCGACCGCCGCCGGCTGCTGCCGATCAGCCCCGTCGACCGGGACGCCTCCTCGATCTCGGTCCCCGGGCATGCCGGGACCACGCCTGCCGACGCCTCGGAGATCGGGGTGGGTGCCCCGGCGACCGGGCCGCGCACGGTCCGCCGGCGTCTCGACTCCGGACCGATGGCCCCCCTCAAGCTGGCGAGCGGCTGCGACCGACGCTGCTCGTTCTGCGCGATCCCCAGCTTCCGTGGCTCCTTCGTGAGCCGACGGCCCAGCGACGTCCTGGCCGAGGGCCGGTGGCTGGCCACCCAGGGAGCCCGCGAGCTCTTCCTGGTCAGCGAGAACTCCACGTCGTACGGCAAGGACCTCGGCGACCTGCGCCTGCTCGAGACGATGCTTCCGGAGCTCGCCGCGATCGACGGCGTCGACCGGGTGCGGGTGTCCTACCTGCAGCCCGCCGAGACGCGTCCGGGCCTGATCGAGGCCATCGCGGACACCCCGGGCGTCGTGCCCTACTTCGACCTCTCCTTCCAGCACGCGAGCGCCGGCGTGCTGCGCCGGATGCGGCGCTTCGGTGACCCGGAGAGCTTCCTGGACCTGCTTGCCCGCATCCGGGCGCAGGCGCCGCTGGCCGGGGTCCGCTCCAACGTGATCGTCGGCTTCCCCGGCGAGACCGAGGACGACCTCCAGACGCTGTGCGACTTCCTCGAGGCCGCACGCATGGACGTGACGGGAGTCTTCGGCTACTCCGACGAGGACGGCACCGAGGCCGCGTCGTACGACGGCAAGCTCGACGAGGACGAGGTGCGGGCCCGCACCGAGCACGTCACCGCCCTCGTCGAGGAGCTCAACGCCCAGCGGGCCGAGGAGCGCATCGGCGAGATGGTCTCGGTCCTCGTCGAGTCCCTGGAGGACGGTGTGGTCGAGGGCCGGGCCGAGCACCAGGGCCCCGAGGTCGACGGCACGACCCTGCTGGAGCTCGCGGACGGCGCACAGGTGGGGGACATCGTGGTCGCGGAGGTCGTGGCCACCGACGGGGTCGACCTCATCGCGCGACCGACGGGAGCAGCGGCATGAGCGACACCGACCGCACGGTCTCCAACTGGAACGTGCCCAACGCGCTGACCACCCTGCGCATCGTCATGGTGCCGTTCTTCGGCTGGGCGCTGCTGCACGACGGCGGCGACTCGACGCTGTGGCGCTGGGTGGCGTTCGCGATCTTCGCCGTCGCGATGATCACCGACAAGATCGACGGCGACCTGGCGCGCAAGCACGGCCTGGTGACGGACTTCGGCAAGATCGCCGACCCGATCGCCGACAAGGCCATCACCGGGATGGCCTTCATCGGCCTCTCGATCGTCGGGGACATCTGGTGGTGGGTGACCATCGTCGTCCTGCTGCGCGAGTGGAGCGTGACGGCGCTGCGACTCTCGGTGCTCAAGGACGTGGTCATCGCGGCGTCGCAGAGCGGCAAGATCAAGACGACCCTGCAGGGCGTCGCCCTGGCCGGCTTGCTGATGCCGCTGCCGCACGGGGACGCGCACGGAGGCAACTTCGACTACTGGGGCACGGCCGGCGAGGTGCTCTTCTACACCAGCCAGGTGCTGCTCGCGGGCGCGGTGGCGATGACCCTGTGGTCGGGCTACGAGTTCTTCCGCGACGTCGCGCGTCAGCGTCGTACGACCGCTCCGGCTGAAACGCCCGATCGGT
Source organism: Nocardioides sp. Soil777 (assembly GCF_001428425.1). NCBI lineage: Bacteria > Bacillati > Actinomycetota > Actinomycetes > Propionibacteriales > Nocardioidaceae > Nocardioides > Nocardioides sp. Soil777. The sequence continues at coordinate 195,224 of NZ_LMSN01000018.1, read as the reverse complement.
AACCTGACGTTCACGTGTCACACCCGTTGAGGTGACTCAACGGGGGTTGGAGCCGGGTTAGGGTGTCGCGGATCACCCCGGTTCCGATCGAAAGGCAACACGTGTCAGCATCATTCTTGGGTCGACGCCTCGCCGTAGGCGTCACGTCGGCGGGTCTCCTCGCCGCACCGATGGCGGTGGTGGGTCTCACCGCCTCGCCGGCCAACGCGGCCATCGTGAGCGTCTCCGTCCTCAACTTCAACGACTTCCACGGACGGATCGACAGCAACACCACCAAGTGGGCCACCACCATCGAGCAGAACCGCAACGCCACCACGTTGCTCCTCTCCGCCGGTGACAACATCGGGGCCTCGCTCTTCGCCTCGGCCTTCAACGACGACAAGCCGACCATCGACGTCCTCAACGCCATGGACCTCGACGTCACCTCGGTGGGCAACCACGAGTTCGACAAGGGCTGGCCCTGGTACAAGTCGCACGTGGTCGACGGCGGTGCCACCGCTCCCGACGGCACCCCCTACCCGCAGGCGAGTTTCCCGTCGCTCGGTGCCAACGTGCTCGACGCCAGCGGCAACCCGGTCCTCCCCGCCTCGACGCAGGTGTCGCTCGGCGCCGCCAACGTCTGCATCATCGGCGCGGTCACCCAGGAGACCCCGACCCTGGTGAGCCCCGGCGGCGTGGCCGGCCTGACCTTCTCGGACCCGGTGGCCGCGGTCAACAAGGAGGTCGCGCGCCTCGAGACGGCAGGCGTCGACTGCGACGCGACCATCGCCAGCTACCACGAGGGCGCCCCGCAGCCCGGCACCGCCGCCAGCCAGGCCCAGCAGGAGGCCGCGTCCCTGGCGTTCCGCCGGATGACCCAGGACACCGCTCCCGCGGTGGACGTCATCTACAACGGCCACACGCACCAGCCCTACGCCTACGCCGGTGCCCGGCCGGTCATGCAGACCGACCCGTACGGGACGTCGCTGGGTGACCTCGACATGAACATCGACACGGACACCAACACGGTGGCCGTGAGCAGCGCCCGCATCGTGGGCCGGGTCGCCGCCGCCGACCTGACCCTGCCGCGCGTCGCCGCCGTCGACGCGATCGTCAAGGACGCCTCCGCCAAGGCCAACGTCATCGGTGACCGCAAGGTGGGCACCATCTCCGCGGACATCACCCGCGCCGACGCCGACCTGGTCGCGCCCGGCATCCAGGAGGACCGCAAGGCGGAGTCGACCATGGGCAACCTGGTGGCCGACGCGCTGCGGGACGTCAAGATCCCGGCCGTCACCAAGACGCCGACCATCGGCATCGTCAACCCCGGCGGGCTGCGCGACAACCTGTTCTTCAAGGGCGACCTGACGACCAGCCCCGAGAACGCCGACGGCGTGGTCACGTTCGAGGAGGCCAACGCGGTCCTCCCGTTCGTCAACAACATCAACTACGTCGACGTCACCGGCGCGACGCTGAAGAAGGTCTTCGAGCAGCAGTGGCAGCCGGCCACCGCGAGCAACGCGTTCCTGCACCTGGGGGTGTCCAAGAACGTCCAGACGACCCTGGACCCCTCGCGTCCGCTCGGCGACCGGGTGACGTCGATCAAGATCGACGGCCAGCTCGTGGACCCGGCCAAGACCTACACGGTCTCGACCTTCAGCTTCCTCGCGCAGGGTGGTGACAACTTCGCCGCCTTCAAGGAGGGCAAGACCACCGACACCGGCGCCATCGACCGCGACGTGTGGATCAACGGCTTCTTCGGCGACGGGACCACCAAGTCCCCGACGTCGGTCAAGCGCCAGCTGTTCGCGACCGGCCTGGAGGACAGCTACCGGGCCGGCGACAAGGCCGAGATCACCTTCGACAAGCTCGACATCACGTCGGCGGGCATCGCGCCCAACACGCGCCTCGACCTGGTCAAGGTGGCCAAGGACGGCTCGACCAAGGTCTTCGGCACCACCCCGGTGGTCGGCGGCAAGGCCCGCGCGGTCTTCACCGTCCGCGGTGGCAAGGAGCTGCGCATCGTCGCGCAGGACTCCGGGACCACGCTGGCTCGCAGCGTCGTCCTCACCAAGCCGACGCTGGCCCACAAGGTCTTCCCGAAGAAGGCCCGCATGATCAAGGCCAAGAAGACCAAGGTCCGGGTCAAGATCAAGGTCACGTCCGCGGTCGACATCGCCGCCAAGGGCCGCGTCACCGTCCGGGTTGCCGGTCGCAAGTACAACGCCAAGGTCAAGGACGGCGTGGCCAAGGTCAAGCTCCGCACGTTCGCCAAGCCCGGCAAGTACAAGGTCGTGGCGAAGTTCCGTGCCAACGACACGTTCCAGGGCGCGTCCGAGCGGTTCACCATCCGCGTCAAGCGCTGATCGACCAGTGGGGGCCCGGTACGCCGGGCCCCCACTGCTCTGCTCGACCGCTCCACCGCACCTCGGTGCCACCCCTCCCACCACACCCCTCTCGGAGACCTCATGCCCGCACGTCCCTCCTTCCGACGCAGCTCTGTGCTCGTCGGACTCGCGGTCGCGGCCACCAGCCTCGTCGCGATCCCCCTCACCGCCACGGCCAACCCGGCCGGCAGCGGCCTCGTCATCAGCGAGGTGTACGGCGCGGGCGGCAACGGCACCGGCTCGTCGTTCCGCTCCGACTTCATCGAGCTCTACAACCCCACCAGCAGCCCCATCGACGTCGACGGCTGGTCCGTCCAGTACCGGTCGACGGGGGGCACCTCCGTGGGCTCCAACATCACGCCTCTCACCGGCTCCGTGCCGGCCAACTCCCGCTACCTGGTGGCCGAGGCCACCGGCGCTGACACCACGGCTCCCGCGCTGCCGGCGCCGGACGCGACCGGAACCATCGCGATGGCGGGCGGGTCCGGCCAGGTGCTGCTCGTGAGCTCGACGACCGCCAGCACCGTCGGCACCGGCAATCTCGCCGGCAACGCCGACCTGGTGGACATGGTCGGCTACGGCGCGGCCAGCTCGTTCGAGGGAGCGCCGACCGGAGTCGCGCTGACCAGCACGACGTCGGCCGCACGCGTCGTCACGGCGACCCAGCCCGACACCGACAACAACGCCACCGACTTCGTCGAGGGCATCCCCGACCCGCAGAAGGCCGACCCCGTCGCCCCCGGACCGCTCGACGCCACCTCACCCGGCGCCCAGACGGGTCAGGTCGGCACCCCGGTCGACGGCTTCACCCTCGAGGCCACGGGCGGCACGGCGCCGTACACGTGGACCGCCAGCGGGCTGCCCGCCGGCGTCACCGTCGCCGCCGACGGGACCGTGTCGGGCACGCCGACGACGGCCGGCTCCTACGACGTCACGGCGACCGCCACCGACTCGGCCACGCCCACCCCGGCGACCGACCAGGTGGCCTTCACCTGGACGATCGACGCGGCCCCGTCGCTGCGTCCCATCGCGGAGATCCAGGGCACCGGAGCGGCCACTCCCTTCGCCGGCCAGAGCGTCATCACCGAGGGTGTCGTGACCGCGTCCTACCCGACCGGTGGTCTCAACGGCTTCTACCTCCAGACCCCGGGCAACGACACCCCGGACGCCTCGGACGCGATCTTCGTCTACGGCGGGACGAGCGGGTTCACGACCTACCCGGCCGTGGGCGACTCCGTCCGCGTGGCCGGCACGGCCGCCGAGTTCTTCGGCGCGACCCAGATCGAGGCTGCGCAGTCCGGCGTCACCCCGGTCGCCTCGCTGGGCACGGTGACCCCCAAGACGGTCGTCCCCGGCACGGACTGCGCGCTGCCCGGCACCGACTGCCTGGCGGGCGCGGCGCTCGACACCGTCCGTGAGGTCGCCGAGGGCGAGCTGTTCCAGGCGACCGCGCCGTGGACCGCCACCGACGTCTACGACGGTGGTCCCTACTACAGCAACGGCAGCAACTCGTCCGCCTTCCGCGGCGAGATCGGTGTCGCGGCCCAGAGCGACCAGCCGTTGGTGGCCCCGACCGAGGTGATCGACGCCCAGGCGATCGCGCTGGTCGCGGAGCGCAAGCGCTACAACGACGCGCACCGGGTCATCCTGGACGACGCGTCCACGCTCACCTACTCCACCTCGCAGAACAGCGACCAGCCGTTCCCGTGGTTCACCCCCGACCACACGATCCGGGTGGGAGCGGGGATCACGTTCCCCAAGCCGGTCGTGTTCACCTACGGGTTCAACGCCTGGCGGATCCTGCCGCAGGCCCAGGTCGTCGGGGCGCCCACGGGCGCGATCGACGTCGAGCAGACCCGCCCGGCCGCCCCCGAGAACGTCGGCGGCGACGTCACGCTCGCGACGTTCAACGTGCTGAACTTCTTCCCCACGACGGGAGAGGAGTTCGAGGCCTCCGGTCTCGGCACCTGCACCTACTTCACCGACCGGGACGGCAACCCGATCAGCAACAACCGCTGCAACCCCGACGGGCCGCGCGGCGCCGCCAACGACGCCAACCTGGTGCGGCAGCGGGACAAGATCGTCTCGGCCATCAACACCGCCGACGCCGACATCGTCTCCCTCGAGGAGCTCGAGAACTCGGTCAAGTTCAGCAAGCCGCGCGACTTCGCGATCAACGAGCTGGTGGCCGCCCTCAACGCGGACGCGGGTGCCGGCACGTGGGCCGCGGTCCCCTCGGCGGCGACCCTGCCGCCGACCGAGGAGCAGGACGTGATCCGCAACGGCTTCATCTACCAGCCGGCCAACGTGTCGCTCGTCGGTGAGTCGGTGGTCGTCAGCGACCAGTCGTCGGCCGGCGAGGCCTTCGAGGACGCCCGCGAGCCGGTCGCCCAGGCCTTCAAGCAGGTCGGGACCGCTGACGCCGACGCGTTCGCCGTCATCGTCAACCACTTCAAGTCCAAGGGCTCCGGCACCCCGGACCCCGACGGCCAGGGCAACGCCAACGACCGGCGCGTCATCCAGGCCAACGCACTGGTGTCCTTCGCCGACGCGTTCAAGACCCAGCGCGGCATCACCCGGGTCTTCCTGGCCGGCGATTTCAACGCCTACTCCGAGGAGGACCCGATCCAGATCCTCAACGCAGCCGGCTACACCAACCTCGAGTCGACCAGTGATCCCGAGGAGGAGACGTACAACTTCGACGGCATGGTCGGCTCGCTCGACCACGTCCTGGCCAACGCGCCGGCGCTCGAGGACGTCGACGCGGTCGACGTCTGGGACATCAACGGCTACGAGTCCGTCTACTACGAGTACGCGCGCTTCAACACCAACGTCACCAACCTCTACGCGCCGAACCCGTACCGCTCCTCGGACCACAGCCCGGAGATCGTGGGCATCAACACCCAGGACGACGTCCCGACGGACCCGGGCACGGCCACCGTCGAGGCGAAGGTGACCCCCCAGCGGGTCGTCGTCGACCGCACCCGGGCCATGGCGCACGTCAAGGTCATGACCGGGTCGAAGAAGGACGCCACCGACGGCACGGTCGAGATCCGCGAGGGCGCGACGCTGCTCGCCTCGGCTCCCGTCACCAACGGCGTCGTCAACGTCAAGCTGCCGGTCTTCACGACCGTCGGTGAGCACACGCTGACGGTCCGGTACGTCGTGGGCGCCACCACGCTGGCCGAGTCGACGGTCGTCGTGGACGTCCTCAAGTCGGCGTCGGCCGCTCGTGCCACCGCGTCGGACAAGGCCGGCAAGCCGCCGGTCGTGAAGGTCCGGGTCGGCGCCCAGGGCACCAAGGCCCGCGGCAAGGTCAAGGTCGCCGTCAAGCGGTCGGTCCAAGGCACGGCCGTCGTGAAGAAGACGGTCCGGCTCACGGGCGGCAAGGCCACCGTGCGCCTCGCCGGCCTGCGTCCGGGTCGCTACACCGTGGTGGTCCGCTACCTCGGCAACGACGAGACCCAGCGCTCGCGCGAGGTGGTCCGGCTCCGCGTCCGACGCTGACCGGTCCACTCCCGGCGGCCCCCGTCCTGCGCGTGAGCGTGGGACGGGGGCCGTCGGCGCGTCCGGGGGAGACCCTCAGCGCAGCGCGAGCGCCGCCTGCACCAGCGTGAGGTGGCTGAACGCCTGGGGGAAGTTGCCGGCCATCCGACCGGCCACGGTGTCGTACTCCTCCGAGAGCAGGCCGACGTCGTTGGCCAGCGCGCAGAGCCGGTCCATCAGGGCGCGCGCGTCGTCGCGGCGACCGGACGCGACGTACGCCGACACCAGCCAGAACGAGCAGGCGAGGAACGCGTGCTCCCCGCCCTCGAGCCCGTCCACGCCGGTCTGGGTCCGGTAGCGGTGCAGGAGACCGTCGTGCATCAGGTCCTCCTCGATGGCCGCGACGGTGCCGAGGACCCGCGCGTCGTCGCCGGGCAGGAAGCCCACCAGCGGGATGTTGAGCAGGCTCGCGTCGAGCTCCCGGGTGTCGTAGTGCTGGGTGAAGGTGCCGCGCTCCGCGTCGTACCCGCGCTCGAGCACCTCCGCGTGCACGCGGTCTCGCAGGGTGCGCCAGTGGTCGACGGGTCCGTCGAACCCATGCTCCTCGACCGCCTTGACCGCCCGGTCGAAGGCGACCCAGACCATCACCCGGGAATGGGTGAAGTGGCGCAGCGGACCGCGGATCTCCCAGATCCCGTGGTCCGGCTCGTCCCAGTGCGTGGCCAGCTCGTCGACGAGGGCCCGCTGCAACGCCCAGCTCTGCGGCGTCTCCTCGAGCCCGCCGTTGCGGGCGTCCTCGAGGGCGATCATCACCTCACCGAGCACGTCGGTCTGGCGCTGGTCCACGGCGCCGTTGCCGATGCGCACCGGTCGGGACCCGGCGTAGCCGGCGAGGTGGTCGAGCTCGCGCTCGGGGAGCTGGCGGCCACCGTCGATGCCGTACATGATCTGGAGGTCCTGGGGGTCGCCCGCGACCGCCCGCAGCAGCCAGTCGCGCCAGCTCTGCGCCTCGTCGGTGTAACCGGCTCCGATCAGCGACTCGAGGGTGAGGGCGGCGTCGCGCAGCCAGCAGAAGCGGTAGTCCCAGTTGCGTTCGCCGCCGAAGTCCTCCGGGAGCGAGGTGGTGGGAGCCGCCACGATCCCACCGGTCTCGTCGTGGGTCATCAGGCGCAGGGTGAGCAGGCTGCGACGGACCAGGTCGCCGTGGGGGATGTCGGCGGTGCAGGTGAGCGCCCAGCGCTCGTGCTCGACCCGGGTCGCCTCGATGCGGGTGTCGAAGGGGACCGGCTCGGGCAGCTCGTGCCAGGACCGCACCCAGGTGGTGGAGAACGTCATGGACTCGCCGGCCGCCAGGTCGAACTCGTCGGCGTGGTGGCCGTCCACGGCGCGCGGGAGCCGCGGGCCGTGCAGCATCAGCTTGTCCGGCCCGGCAGTGGCGACGATGACCTCGTGGCCACCGACCTTCTGGCGGGTCACCCAGGGCCGGACCAGGCCGTAGTCGAAGCGCACCACCCACTCGTGGGCCACCCGGACCGACCCCTCGCTGCACCGCACGCTGCGCACGAAGTCGGCGCGGCCGTCGTGGGTCGGCATCACGTCGCGCAGCACGAGCACGCCGGTGGGCGTCGTGAACGTCGTCTCCAGGATCGCGCTGTTGCCGACGTAGCGCCGGGTGCTCTCGACCCCCTCGGCGTCCGCGGGGGCGATGACCCAGCGTCCGTTGTCGTGGTCGCCCAGCAGGGCGGCGAAGCAGGCGGGGGAGTCGAAGCGGGGCAGGCACAGCCAGTCGACCGATCCGTCCCGGCCGACCAGCGCCGCCGTGCCGCGGTCGCCGACGAGTGCGTAGTCCTCGATGGGGAGTGCCATGCCCGCCAACGTAGCTAGAGTCCCCAGCATGGCGACGGACCCCCGGCAGATCGTGGCGCTGCTCACTGCTCGCGACGCCACCGTGGCCACGGCTGAGTCGCTCACCGGAGGACGCCTGGCGGCGTCGCTGACGTCCGTGCCCGGGGCGTCCGCGTGCGTCACCGGGGGCGTCGTGGCCTACGCGACGCACGTGAAGGTCGACGTCCTCGGGGTCCCTGCCGACCTGGTCGCCGAGCACGGCGTGGTGTCGGGCGAGTGCGCCGCGGCGATGGCGACGGGGGTCCGCGACCTGCTCGGTACGACGTACGCGATGGCCACCACGGGCGTCGCTGGTCCGGACCAGCAGGAGGGACACCCGGCGGGACACGTGTGGGTCGCGGTGGCCGGCCCGGACGGCGTGGAGACGAGGCTGCTGACCCTCACCGGGGACCGGTCCGCCGTCCAGGAGGCGACCTGCCGGCACGCGTTGTCGGTGCTTGCGGGCATGCTCACCCGGGAAGAACCAGCGCTCGGGTAGCGTTGGCCACCACGGAGCCCGCCACGAGCGGGCCCTTCGACGGACGGGAAGGACAGCGCCATGGTGCTCTTTCGACGCATCCTCGGTGACGTGCTCCGCAGCGAGCGGATGCAGCGTGGCCTGACCCTGCGCGAGGTGTCCGCCGACGCCCGGGTCAGCCTCGGCTACATCTCCGAGATCGAGCGCGGCCAGAAGGAAGCCTCGTCGGAGCTCCTCGCCTCGCTCTGCTCGGCCCTCGACCTGCCCCTGTCCGACGTCCTCCGCGAGGTGTCCGACGCCGTCGCCGTCGAGGAGCTCGCGCAGGGCCTGCGCCGCGTCGAGTCCGTCGAGGCCACCCCGATCACGTCGGTCCGGACGGCCGCCGGCGACGTGGTCGCCTCCGCCGCCTGACCACCGCCGCGTGAGCCCTGCCCCGCGTCAGTCCTCGGGCTGGCAGCGCGGGCACCAGTACGACGCCCGCTCCTTCTCGGCGGGTCCCCGCATGGCCACCCGTACCGGTGTCCCGCAGCGGCGACAGGGCGCGTTGTCGCGGCGGTAGACCCACATCCGCTCGCGGGGTCGCAGGTCCCCGGTGGTCGACTGGATCGCCCGCTCCTTGTTGAGGTCGAGCATCTGCCTGGCCCGCCGCACGAGTCGCTCGAGATCGGTGACCTCCCCGACCGGCCGCAGCGGGTGAACCCCGCTGGTGAAGCAGAGCTCGGCCATGTACATGTTGCCGATGCCGGCCAGGTTGGTCTGGTCGAGCAGCGCCTCTGCCACCGGGCGGGCGGGGTCGCTCCGCAGCCGGCGCAGCGCCTCGGCCTCGTCCCAGTCTCCGCCCAGCAGGTCGGGGCCGAGGTGGCCCACGACGTCGGGCTCGTGGGAGCGGGGCACCAGCTCCACGATCCCCAGCGAGAAGCCGACGGCGGCCCGGGCGTCGGTGCGCAGCACCACCCGGGCCTGGGTGGACGGGCGACGCCACTTCTCGTGGAGGGGGTAGACGTGCCAGCTGCCCTCCATCTTGAGGTGCGTGTGCAGGGTCCACGACTCCTCGTGCTCGATGTGGGTGAGCAGGTGCTTGCCGCGCGAGAACGTACCGGTCACCGTGGCGCCGGACAGGTCGACGGTGGCGAGCTGGGGCACGCGGAAGTCGCTGGCGACCAGCACGTGACCGGTGAGTGCTCGGTCGAGCTTGCGGGCCGCTCGATAGACGGTGTCTCCCTCAGGCACGCATCCTCAGTCCCTTCGGGGTGGCCACGAAACCGGCCTCGTCGAGGGCGGCCCGCAGCGGGGTGGTCCCGCCGCCGAGCAGTGCGGCGCCGTCGGCGCGCTCGACGACGAGCTTGCCCAGTGCACCACGGCGGGTGGCATCGGCCAACGCGGAGGCGGCCGGGACCAGCCGGTCGGGGTCGTCGCTCCAGGTCAGCAGGGTGCGTCCGCCGCGTTCGACGTACATGGTGAGGTCGCCGTCCACCAGCACGACCAGGGCGCCAGCCTTGCGTCCCGGGCGGTGCCCGGCCTTCTCGGCGGCCTTGGCCGTCGCGGGGTCGGCGGGCTGCTCGGCCCCGCGACCGCTCGTCTCCGGCCAGGGCAGGGCCGCGCCGTAGGGGTTGGCCGGATCGGTGGCGGCCAGGGTGACGGCGTCGGGCTTGGAGTCGGCCGGCTCGCTGAAGGTGCGCAGCCGGTCGATCGCCCCGGCCGACCCGAACTGGGCAGCCCCGAGGCCCTCGATGAAGTAGCCGCGTCGGCAGCGCCCGGTGTCCTCGAAGGCGGAGAGCACCTTGTAGACCCCGGCGAAGCCTCCGGGCACACGCTCGCTCATCACCGCGCCACGGGTCACCACCCCGTGGCGCTCGAGCAGGTGCTCGGCGGTCGCGTGGGCGCGGCGGGTCGGGTCGGAGTCGCGCTCGGGCAGCAGCGCCCAGCGCCCGGCCGTCTCGGGGGGACCGGTGCGGACCGGCATGCGGCCGGTGCCGGTGCGCCGGCCGCCGCGCAGACGAGGTGGCGTGCGCCGGGTGCGGTGACTGGCGTTGCCCGAGCGCACGAGCGCCCGCAGCGGTGTGACGGTGTCGTTGGTGAGCCGGCCCTGCCACACCAGCGACCACAGGGCCGCGGAGAGTTCCGGGTCGCTGGTCGAGCCGACCCGGTCGGAGAGCTGGCGGAAGAACCATGCCCCGCCGGGGTCGAGGGCCTCGAGCACGGCCCGCTCCACGGCGCTCGGCTCGACGTCGCTGATGTCGGGGAGCGTGAGCTCGGCCTGGTCCGCGAGGTGCAGGCTGACCCAGCCGTCGCTGCCGGGCAGGGGCGAGTGGCCGGCCCACACGACCTCGCCGGAGGCGGTGAGCTCGTCGAGGTAGGACGGCTCGTAGTCGCGGACCCGGGCCGCCAGCACCAGCGGCTCCAGCGCGCTCGCGGGCACCGGGCAACCGGCGAGCTGGTCGATCGCGGCGACCACGCCGTCGACGCCCCGCAGCTTGCCGCCGACCCGCTGCCACGCTGGCAGGAAGCGCGCCACGGTGTCCTGGGTGACGGGCTCGACCTCCTTGCGGAGCCGGGCCAGGGAGCGCCGACGCAGCTTGCGGAGCACCTCGGCGTCGCACCACTCGCTGCCGCTGCCGGCGGGACGGAACTCGCCCTCGAGGAGCCGGCCACGGGACACCAGCCGCTGCAGGGCGTGGCGCGCGACGGCCTCGCCGAGGCCGAGCCGGGCGGCGACGTCGGCGGTGGTGAAGGGGCCGTGCGTGCGTGCGTAGCGGGCGATGAGGTCCCCGATGGGGTCCTCGTGGGGCTCGGTGAAGACGTCCGGGGTGCCCGGCGGCACGGGCACGCCGAGGCCGTCGCGCAGCCGGCCGACGTCCTCGACCGTCGTCCAGCGCTCCTCGCCGGCGATGCGGGCCGGGACCACGCGGCGTACGTCGGAGAGGGCCGCCAGCCAGGAGTCGACGTCGGCGCCGTCCGTCGACCGGGCGGTGACCTCGGCACGGCTCAGCGGGCCGAGCAGCCGCAACAGGTCGGCGACCGCCTCCGCGTCGCGCGCACGGCGGTCGGGAGCGAGCCACTGGAGCTCGGCCTCGACCTCGGCGAGCACCTCCGGGTCGAGGAGCTCGCGGAGCTCGGCGCGACCGAGGAGCTCGGCGAGCAGGCCCTGGTCCAGGGACAGCGCGGCGGCCCGGCGCTCGGCGATCGGGGAGTCACCCTCGTAGACGAACTGGGCGACGTAGCCGAAGAGCAGGCTGCGGGCGTAGGGGCTGGGCGTCTGGGTGGCGACGTCGACGATGGTGATCTCGCGACGCTGGACACGGGTCAGCAGCTTGACCAGCGCGGGCAGGTCGTAGACGTCCTGGAGGCACTCGCGGATCGCCTCGAGGACGATCGGGAAGGACGGGTACTGGGAGGCGACCTCGAGCAGCTGGGCGCTGCGCTGGCGCTGCTGCCACAGGGGGCTGCGGCGGCCCGGGTCCCGGCGGGGGAGCAGGAGCGCGCGGGCGGCGCACTCGCGGAAGCGGCTCGCGAACAGTGCGGAGCCGCCGACCTCCTGGGTGACGAGCTGCTCGATCTCGTCGGGCTCGAAGACGACGACGTCACCGCCCGGCGGCTCGTCCTCGGTGTCGGGGATCCGGATGACGATGCCGTCGTCGGACGCGACCGCCTGGCCGTCGATGTCGTAGCGCTCGCGCAGCCGGGCGTTGATGGCCAGCGCCCAGGGCGCGTGCACGGGTGTGCCGTAGGGCGAGTGGACGACGAGGCGCCAGTCGCCGAGCTCGTCGCGGAACCGCTCCACCAGCAGCTGGGTGTCACTGGGCAGCGCGTTGGTCGCCTGCTGCTGCTCGGTGACGTAGGTGACCAGGTTGCCGGCGGCGTACTCGTCGAGGCCACGGTCGCGGGCCTGCTGGCGCGCCTTGTCGGGGGTGACGCTGCCGAGCTCGCGGGTGAAGCTGCCGATCGCCTCGCCCAGCTCGGCGGGCCGGCCGAGCGAGTCGCCCTTCCAGAACGGGAGGCGTCCGGGGATGCCGGGGGCGGGCGTGACCAGCACCCGGTCGTGGGTGATGTCCTCGATCCGCCAGCTGGTCGCGCCGAGCGCGAAGATGTCGCCCACGCGCGACTCGTAGACCATCTCCTCGTCCAGCTCGCCGACCCGGCTCGCCTTGTCGCCGACGAGGAAGACGCCGAAGAGGCCGCGGTCGGGGATGGTGCCGCCGCTGGTGACGGCCAGCCGCTGGGCCCCGGGCCGACCGGAGAGCACGCCGGTGACGCGGTCCCACACGATGCGCGGTCGCAGCTCGGCGAACTCCTCGCTGGGGTAGCGACCGCTGAGCAGGTCGAGGGTCGCGTCGAAGGCGCTGCGGGGGAGGGCGGAGTAGGGCGCCGCGCGGCGGACGAGGTCGTAGAGGTCGTCGACCTCCCAGTCCTCCAGCGCCGTGCAGGCCACGACCTGCTGGGCCAGGACATCGAGCGGGTTGGTCGGGACAGAGAGGGACTCGATCGCGCCGCTGCGCATCCGCTCGACCGCGACCGCGGTCTGCGCGAGGTCGCCGCGGTGCTTGGGGAAGAGGACGCCGCGACTGACCTCGCCCACCTGGTGGCCCGCCCGGCCGACCCGCTGGAGGGCGCTGGCGACGCTGGGGGGCGACTCGATCTGGATGACCAGGTCGACCGCACCCATGTCGATGCCGAGCTCGAGGCTGCTGGTCGCGACGACGCAGGGGAGCCGGCCCCGCTTGAGGTCGTCCTCGATGAGGGCGCGCTGCTCCTTGGAGACCGAGCCGTGGTGGGCCTTGGCGATGATCGTGCCGGCGCCGCTGCTCTGCCCGGACTGGGCCATCACCTGGGCCGGCGGGCCGGCCGCGGGCTCGTCGGTGTCGTCGCCCGCCGCCCGGTCGGTGGCGATCTCGTTGAGCCGGGCGGTGAGCCGCTCCGCCAGCCGGCGGGAGTTGGCGAAGACGATGGTCGACCGGTGCTGCTCCACCAGGTCGACCACGTGCTCCTCGACGTGCGGCCAGATGCTGGTGGCGCGCTGCGGGTCGCCGGACTCCTCGTCGTACTCCTCGGGTGCGGTCATGTCCTCGACGGGGACGACGACCCGGAGGTCCCACTGCTTCTCGCTGGGGGGCGAGACGATCTCCACCGGGGCGCTGCCGCCGAGGAACCGGGCGACCTCCTCCAACGGCCGGACCGTGGCGCTCAGGCCGATGCGCTGGGCGGGTCGGTCGAGGAGGGCGTCGAGGCGCTCGAGGGAGACGGCGAGGTGGGCGCCGCGCTTGCCACCGGCCACCGCGTGCACCTCGTCGAGGATGACGGTGTCGATGCCGCGCAGTGACTCGCGGGCCTGGCTGGTCAGCATCAGGAACAGCGACTCGGGGGTGGTGATCATGATGTCCGGCGGGCTGCTCGTCAGCTTGCGCCGGTCGGCCGGGGAGGTGTCACCCGAGCGCAGGCCCACGGTGAGGTCGGGCAGACTGGTGCCGAGCCGCTCGGCGGTGTGCCGGATGCCGGTCAGCGGAGCACGCAGGTTGCGCTCGACGTCGACGGCCAGCGCCTTGAGCGGGGAGATGTAGAGGACCCGCGTGCGGCGGGTCTTGTCGTCCGGGCGCTCCGCGGTGAGCAGCGAGTCGATGGCGTGCAGGAAGGCGCTCAGCGTCTTGCCGCTGCCGGTCGGCGCGACGACGAGCGCGTGCTTGCCCGCGGCGATGGCGTCCCACGCGCCCTCCTGGGCGGTCGTCGGCTGCGCGAAGGCGGCCTCGAACCAGGCGCGCGTCGGCGCACTGAAGTGGTCGAGGGCTGACATGGGCCCAGTCTGTCCTACGGCACCGACAGCGGGTCCGCCTCGCTGGCCGGCGACGACCGTCGCACCGCCCGCAGGGGTGGGCACGGTCTTCCCCGACCTGCCTAGTGTCGAGGCATGGCCACCAAGAGCACCCCCGCCCAGACCTTCCACGTCCCCGGCCTCAGCGCCAAGGAGAGCACCACCGTCGTCGCCGCGCTGCAGGACCGGCTCTACGCCTACACCGACCTCCACCTCGTGCTCAAGCACGTGCACTGGAACGTCGTGGGCCCCAACTTCATCGGCGTCCACGAGATGCTGGACCCGCAGGTCGACATGGTCCGTGGCTACGCCGACGCGGTGGCCGAGCGGATCGCCACCATGGGCGGTACTCCGATCGGCACGCCCGGCGCGCTCGTCGACGCCCGCTCGTGGGACGACTACGCGCTCGGCAAGGACACCGCACAGGCCCACCTCGGTGCCCTCGACCTCGTCTACACCGGGGTGATCGAGGACAACCGCACGGCGATCGACGTCGTCGGCGAGATCGACCCCGTCACCGAGGACCTCCTCATCGGCCAGACCGGTGAGCTCGAGCAGTTCCACTGGTTCGTCCGCGCCCACCTGGAGAACGCCGGCGGGCGGCTCTCCACCGAGGGCGCCACCACCGAGGAGGAGGCCGCCGACGCGGCGCGCGGGACCCAGCGGCGTACGGCCAGGAAGACCGCCCGCAAGAAGTAGGACCGCAGAATCTCGTCGCGGCTGTCCCCGCCAGTCCCTAGGCTCGCGCCATGACGGACATCGGGGGAGACGACCAGCTGCGCGCCGACCTGGCGCGGCTGGTCAGGCAGCTGACGCGCGAGGAGCCGGCGCAGCGGGGGACACCGCTTCTGGAGGTGCTCGACGAGCACCTCGGCACGCGGGCCGACGAGCTCCCGGTGGTGGTCGAGAAGGTCGACGTCCACCGCTGGGTCGACACCGACATCGCGCTGGCCGAGATCGCCGGGCGTGACGCCGACGCACGGCTGGTCGGGGTCGGCGGCGGCGACCAGCGGCACCACAGCTCGTTGGGCGACCTCATCGCCAACGCCGAGTGGGGACGGTTCCGGCAGGGACAGGTGGACCGGCTCAACGTCCCCACCGGGCCGGACGACGAGCGGGCGACGGTGGCCTTCGGGCTGCACCTCTTCCGCTACGACGGGCGCCAGGTGGTCGTCCTCCAGCGCGGCCACAACCCGCAGTTCCACGGCGAGGCACGCCTCGAGGTGATCGTGCAGGACCCGGAGGTCGGGGCAGCCCTGCTGGCCGAGGTCCGCGACCTCGCCGTGTCGCGCTCGGTGCTCCGCGGCCAGGTCATCAGCTTCGCCGGCAACCCCTACGAGCCGTCCATGGGCGCGATCACGTTCGTCCGGCGTCCCGACCTGCCCGCCGACCGGGTCATCCTCCCGGAGGGCACGCTCACCCAGGTGCGCGGCCACGTCGTCGAGCTCGCCGTCCACCGCGACGAGCTCCGCCGGCGCGGACAACACCTCAAGCGCGGCATCCTCCTCTACGGCCCGCCCGGCACCGGCAAGACCCACACGGTCCGGCACCTGGTCGGAGCGGGTCCGGACACCACGGTCGTCCTGCTCTCCGGGACCCAGATGGCGTACGTCGCGCAGGCCGCGCAGATCGCCCGCGCCCACCAGCCCGCGATCGTCGTCCTCGAGGACGTCGACCTGATCGCTGAGGACCGCGACCACGGTCACTTCGGAGGCGGCGCGTCACCCCTGCTGTTCACGCTCCTCGACGCGATGGACGGTCTCGACCAGGACGCCGACGTGGTCTTCCTGCTGACCACCAACCGGGCCGAGGCCCTCGAGCGCGCCCTCTCCCAGCGTCCCGGTCGGGTCGACCTCGCCGTCGAGATCCCGTTGCCGGACGTCTCTGCGCGCCGCCAGCTCATCGGCCTGTACGCCGCCGAGGTGGGCTTCAGCGACGAGGCGATCGCCGCCGCGGCCGAGGCGTCCGCGGGCACCACCGCGTCGTACTCCAAGGAGCTGGTCCGCCGGGCGGTGCTGCGGGCCGCCATCGCCGAGCGGTCGCCCTCCGACGAGGACCTCGCGGCCGCCTCCGACGAGCTGCAGGCGGACGGCGCCGTCCTGACCCGCTCGCTCCTGGGCAGCGGCCCCGGCTAGTCGCGACGCCGGGCGAGGAGGAACCCCTGTGGATCCTTCTCGCCCATCGGCGCACGCTGGAGCCGCGCCACCTCCGAGAGGCCGGCTGCCTCCAGCACCGCGGACCACCGGTGCAGCGACCGGTGGAAGCGGGTCAGCCGTACGTCGTGGCCGAGGGCCCGGTAGCCCTCACCGACGTCGCGGGCGGCCTCGCCGACCTGGAAGGCGACGAGCACCAGGCCTTCCGGTCGCACGACGCGGCGCGCCTCGGCGGCGATGCGCGGCAGGTCGTCGTCGGGGGAGTGGATGGTCGAGTACCAGTACATCGCGGCGTCGAACGCCCCGTCGTCGTACGGCAGGTCGGTGATCGTCCCGACCACCCAGCCGATGTCGGGGTGGTCCCGACGAGCCATGGCGACCATGCCCGACGACAGGTCGACGCCGGTGACCCGGGCGCCGCGGTCGGCGAGGTAGCGCCCCATCCGGCCGGTCCCGCACCCGGCGTCGAGCACGTGCGGCGCGGGGCCGAGCAGGGCGAGCAGGTGGTCGATCGTCGCCAGGTCCAGCGCCGCCTCGGGCCCGGTGCCCGGGAAGTGCCGGGCGTAGTCGGCGGCCACGGCGTCGTACGTCGACCTGACCTGTCCGTTGACCGCGTCCATGCTGCGGAGTGTTCCACGCGGGTCGGGGACATCGGGTCGAGCGATGTCGGTGGCCCTCTATAGGGTCGCGTCCGTGACGGAATCCATGATCCTGGCCCGGGGGCTGCGCAAGTCGTTCGGCGACTTCGAGGCCGTCAAGGGCATCGACGTCGACGTCCGCCGCGGCGAGGCGTTCGGCTTCCTCGGCCCCAACGGCGCCGGCAAGTCGAGCACCATGCGCATGATCGCCAGCGTCAGCCCCATCAGCGGCGGCGAGCTGACGATCCTGGGCATGGACCCGGCGACCCACGGTCCGACGATCCGCGGCCGGCTGGGGGTGTGCCCGCAGGAGGACACCCTCGACAACGAGCTCAACGTCCGCGACAACCTGTTCATCTACGGCCGCTACTTCGGCATCCCCCGCGGCGAGGTCAACAGCCGCGTCGACGAGCTCCTCGAGTTCGTGCAGCTCACGGACAAGGCCAAGTCCAGGGTCGAGGACCTGTCCGGCGGCATGAAGCGGCGGCTCACGATCGCCCGCAGCCTCGTCAACCGACCCGACCTGCTCCTGCTCGACGAGCCGACCACCGGGCTGGACCCGCAGGCCCGCCACGTCCTGTGGGACCAGCTGTTCCGGCTCAAGCAGGCCGGCGTGACGCTGGTGATCACGACCCACTACATGGACGAGGCGGAGCAGCTCTGCGACCGGCTGGTCGTGATGGACAAGGGGCTCATCGCCGCCGAGGGCTCTCCCCGCCAGCTGATCGAGGAGCACTCGACGCGCGAGGTCGCCGAGCTCCGCTTCGGCATCGTCGACGAGGGCAACGTCCACGAGCAGATCGCCGAGAAGATCGGCGACCTCGGCCGCCTCGAGGTGCTGCCCGACCGCATCCTCGTCTACAGCCCCGACGGCGAGGAGGTCATCGCCAAGGTGCACGAGCGCGGCCTCGAGCCGATCGCCGTGCTGGTGCGACGCTCCACGCTGGAGGACGTCTTCCTCAAGCTCACCGGTCGGACGTTGGTGGACTGATGGCCGACCCCA
Organism: Nocardioides sp. Soil777; assembly: GCF_001428425.1. Taxonomy (NCBI): domain Bacteria; kingdom Bacillati; phylum Actinomycetota; class Actinomycetes; order Propionibacteriales; family Nocardioidaceae; genus Nocardioides; species Nocardioides sp. Soil777. The sequence continues at coordinate 177,413 of NZ_LMSN01000018.1, read as the reverse complement.
CGACCGACCGCTCGACCGAGCCGACGACGGACCCGACGACCGAGCCGCGCGGGCTCTCGCTGGCCGAGGGGATCGGGCGCCAGCGCGACTACTGGTGGACGGTATTCAAGCGCACGTGGCGCGGCGGCATCATCTCCTCGTTCTTCTCACCGCTGTTCTACGTCCTGGCGATGGGCGTCCTGCTGGGCGGCTTCATCGAGGTCGACCCGTCCCAGCTCGAGGGCGCCACGTCCTACCTCGCCTTCATCGTCCCCGGCCTGGTGGTCGCGCACGCGCTCGGCATCGCCGTGGGGGAGACGACCTACCCGGTCATGGGCGGCCTCAAGTGGCACAAGACCTACTGGGCACAGGCCGCGACCCCGCTCGAGGCCCGCCACATCGCCGGCGCGCACCTGATGTTCGTCCTGTTCCGCCTGGCGACCGCCTGCGGCGTCTTCATGGTGGTGCTGGCGCCCTTCGGCGTCTTCGAGAGCTGGTGGGGACCGATCCTGGCCTTCGGCGTCCAGCTGCTGACCGGCATGGCCTTCGCCACGGTCGTGATGGGCATCGCGGTGCGGGTCCGGTCCGAGGAGGCCTTCGGGGTGATCTTCCGGCTCGGCGTGATGCCGCTGACCCTCTTCTCCGGCGCGTTCTTCCCGGTGAGCAACCTCGGCCCCGTCATGGAGTGGCTGGCCCGCCTCACCCCCATGTGGCACGGGGTCAACCTGTCCCGCATGCTCTGCCTCGACACCGTCGACTGGCCGGTGGCGCTGGTCAACGTGAGCGTGCTCGCGGGGGTCACCGCCTTCGGATGGTTCTGGGCAGCCCGCGGTCTCGAGCGGAGGCTGGTGCTCTGATGTCGGTCACCCCCTACGAGCCGCTCACGTCGGTCCAGGCCCTCGGCCTGCTGGTGCAACGCAACTACATCACCTACCGCTCCTCGTGGAAGCTCTTCGTCACCGGCTTCCTCGAGCCGGTCTTCTACCTCTTCTCCATCGGGATCGGCGTCGGCCAGCTCGTCGACGGCTTCGAGTTCAACGGCCAGGCCATCCCGTACGCCGAGTTCGTGGCGCCCGGCATGCTCGCGGTCAGCGCGTTCAACGGTGCCCTGATGGACTCGACCTACAACGTCTTCTTCAAGCTCAAGTACGAGAAGCTCTACGACCAGATGCTGGCGACCCCGCTCACGACGGCCGACATCGCGCGCGGCGAGATCGCGTGGGGCCAGATCCGCGGGTCGACCTACTCGGCGGTCTTCCTGCTCGTGATGGCCGCGATGGGGATGCTGCACACGTGGTGGGCCTTGCTCGCGCTGCCGGCCGCCATGCTGATCGGGTTCGCCTTCAGCGCCGTGTGCATGGCGCTGACGACGTGGATGAAGTCCTTCCAGGACTTCGACAAGATCACCCTGATACAGATGCCGATGTTCCTGTTCTCGGCGACGTTCTTCCCGATCACCGCGTACGACGGCGCCCTGCGCTGGATCGTCGAGGCCACGCCGCTCTACCGCGGGGTCGTCCTGTGCCGTGAGCTCACGACCGGCACCCCGGGCTGGGAGAGCGTCATCTCGGTCGTCTACCTGCTCGTCATGGGCCTCATCGGCCTGGTGATCGTCCGGAGGCGTCTCGACAAGCTCCTCCTCACCTGACGTGGAGCGCGACCCCGACCGCTGGGAGGATGGAGCCATGCCCGAGCCCGACCCGATCGCACCGGACACCAAGGACTGGACCTGGGTGCTCGACCGACCGTGCCCGGAGTGCGGCTTCGACCCCGGTGCCCACACGCTGGCCGCGCTGCCCGGCCTCCTCCACGACTCGGCCATGGTCTGGTCGCGGGTGCTGGCGCGGGTCGACGCCGCATTCCGTCCGGCACCCGGAGTGTGGTCCGCCCTCGAGTACGCCTGCCACGTCCGCGACGTCCACCGGGTCTTCGCCGAGCGCGTCGCCCTCATGCTGGTGGAGGACGAGCCGCACTTCGCCAGCTGGGACCAGGACGAGACGGCGGTCGCCTCGCGCTACGCCGAGCAGGACCCCGCCACCGTGGACACCGAGCTGGTCGAGGCGGCCGGACACGTGGCCGGTGTCTACGCCACGGTGACCGCCGAGGAGGGCGCGCGGCGGGGGTTCCGGTCCGACGGGAGCGAGTTCACCGTGGAGACGCTGGGCATCTACCACCTCCACGACGTGCTGCACCACGTGCACGACGTGGGTGTGGCGTGACCGACGCCGCCTCGGCGACGGTGCGCGCCTACGACCTGGACGCCGCCGCGTACGCCGCCAACGCACCGGCCGTGCCGGAGTCCGTGCGTGCGGCGGTCCGTGGCCTCGTCGAGGAGCTCGGCGCGGGCGCGCGGGTGCTGGAGGTCGGCTCCGGGGGAGGTCGCGACGCGGCGCTCCTGGAGGAGCACGGCCTGCGCGTGCGTCGTACCGACGTGACCCCGGCCTTCGTGCAGCTGTTGCGCGCGCAGGGCCACGAGGCCGATGTCCTCGACCCGTTGACCGACGACCTGTCCTCCGACGAGGGTCCGTACGACGCCGTGTGGGCCAACGCCTGCCTGCTGCACGTGGCCCGGCCGGACCTGCCCGCCGTCCTGACGCGTCTCGCAGCGCTCACCCGGCGCGGCGGTCTGCTCCGCGTCGCGGTCAAGGAGGGCGACGGCGAGGGATGGTCGACGCACGGGTCGATCCGGGGTCCGCGGCACTTCACCTACTGGCGGCCCGACGCCCTGCGCGAGGTCCTGGTGGGCGCGGGCTGGGTCGACGTCTCGATCGTCCGTGTCCCGGGCAAGGGGTCCGAGCAGTGGCTCGAGGTCGTGGCGGTGCACGGATGAGGCACACCGAGTTCTGGGCCCGTCTCGACCACGCGCTCGGCACGGAGTCCTCGCGCTCCTGGGCGGAGCTCTACGTCATCGGGGAGCTCGGCAGCCGCACCGTCGTCGAGGCGCTCCACGCCGGCGTGTCCCCCAAGCAGGTCTGGGCCGCCGTCTGGCGCGTGCTCGACCTGCCGGACTCCGAGCGGTGAGCGCCACCGGGGACGACCCGCTCGCCCGGCACGCCGACGTCCAGGCCCGGACCGTGCGGGTGCTGGTCGTCTCCCAGGCCGTCGGCGCGGTCGGGGTGACCATCGGCGTGGCCACGGCCTCCCTGCTGGCCCGCGACATCTCGGGCTCGGACGCCCAGGCCGGCCTGGCCCAGACCTTCCAGGTGCTCGGGACGGCGCTCGCCGCCTACGTCCTCGCCCGGCTGATGGGTCGGCGGGGTCGCCGCGCCGGGCTGGTGGCCGGCTACCTGGCGGGTGCCTCCGGGGCGGCGCTGTGCGTCGCCGCCGGGGTGCTCGACTCGATGCTGGTCCTGCTGACCGGGGCCGTGCTGCTGGGCGCGACCACCGCGGTCAACAACGGGTCTCGCTACGCCGCGACCGACCTGGCACCCGAGGCGAGCCGGGGCCGGGCGCTCTCGGTGGTCGTGTGGGCGACCACGATCGGCGCCGTGGCCGGACCCAACCTCACGGGGGTCGGGGCAGGACTCGCGCGTCGGCTCGGCATCCCGGAGCTCACCGGCGGTTTCGCCATCGGGGCAGTGGTGCTCGTCGCAGCGGCGGTCTGGATCGCGGTGCTGCTGCGGCCCGACCCGCTCCTGCTGGCCCAGGCCGCGGCCGGCGCCACGGCCGAGGCACGCTCCGGCCGGTCGTGGTCCCGCTTCACGGCGGCGGTCGGCGCGCAGCCGGCCCTGGTCGCGGCGATCGCCGGGATGGCCTGCGCCCACGCCGCGATGGTGACGGTGATGATCATGACGCCGCTGCACATGGAGCACGGCGGTGCGCACCTGCACGTGATCGGCTTCGTGATCTCGGTGCACGTGCTCGGGATGTTCGCGTTCTCGCCCCTCGTGGGCATCGCCTCCGACCGCCTCGGACGACCCCGGGTGCTGCAGGCCGGGGGAGTGGTGCTGCTCGTCTCCCTGGTGCTGTGCGGGCTGGCGCCCGAGGGGTCCTCGTGGCAGATCTTCGCGGGCCTCTTCCTGCTCGGCCTGGGATGGTCGTGCGCCACGGTGGCCGCGTCGACGATCATCGCCGACCTGACCCCGGTCTCCGCTCGCACCGACGTGCAGGGCACGGCCGACATGGCGATGTCGCTCACCGCGGCCGGTGGCGGTGCCCTCGCCGGCCTGATCGTCGGGTGGCTCGGCTACCCCGTGCTGGCGGCGTTCGCCGGGGTGCTGGCGCTGGCCGTGCTGCTGGCCGGGGCCCGGGCGGGTGCGGCCACGCGGCCGGCCTCCCCGGCCGAGGGGACCGGCATCCGCCGCTAGTCGCGACACGCGGGCGCGCCGTCCATGACTCGAACAACTGTTCGGGCTAGATTGTGTCCACAGGTACGACGCACGACGAGGTTGTCCACAGCGTTCGGCGGTGCTGATCAGGCATTGTCGGTGGCTCGTCCTAGCGTCGCAGACGTACCTGACTACCCGACGGACAAGACAAGGACACACACATGGCTGGTGGAGACCGCGAGAAGGCACTGGATGCCGCACTCGCCAACATCGAGAAGTCGTTCGGCAAGGGCTCGGTCATGCGACTGGGCGACGACACCCGTGCTCCGCTGGAGGTGATCCCGACCGGTGCGATCGCCCTCGACGTGGCTCTCGGCCTCGGCGGTCTGCCCCGTGGCCGTGTCGTGGAGATCTACGGTCCCGAGTCCTCGGGCAAGACGACGGTCGCCCTGCACGCGGTGGCCAGCGCCCAGGCGGCCGGCGGCATCGTCGCCTTCATCGACGCCGAGCACGCGCTCGACCCCGACTACGCCAAGGCCCTCGGCGTCGACACCGACGCCCTGCTGGTCTCCCAGCCCGACTCCGGAGAGCAGGCGCTCGAGATCGCCGACATGCTGGTCCGCTCCGGCGCCCTGTCCCTGATCGTCATCGACTCGGTGGCCGCGCTCGTGCCGCGCGCCGAGATCGAGGGCGAGATGGGTGACAGCCACGTCGGTCTCCAGGCGCGGTTGATGAGCCAGGCGCTGCGCAAGATGACCGGTGCGCTCAACAACTCGGGCACGACGGCCATCTTCATCAACCAGCTCCGCGAGAAGATCGGCGTCATGTTCGGCTCGCCCGAGACCACGACCGGTGGTCGCGCGCTCAAGTTCTACTCCTCGGTCCGCCTCGACGTGCGTCGCATCGAGACCCTCAAGGACGGCCAGGAGATGGTGGGCAACCGCACCCGCGTCAAGGTCGTCAAGAACAAGGTCGCCCCGCCGTTCAAGCAGGCCGAGTTCGACATCATGTACGGCAAGGGCATCAGCCGCGAGGGTGGCCTCATCGACGTCGGCGTCGAGGCGGGACTGGTCCGCAAGTCCGGCGCTTGGTACACCTACGAGGGCGACCAGCTCGGCCAGGGCAAGGAGAACGCCCGCACCTTCCTCAAGGACAACCCCGACCTGGCCAACGAGCTGGAGAAGAAGATCCTCGAGAAGCTCGGTGTCGGGCCGCAGGTCGACGCCCCGTCCGACCTGTCAGACGACCCCATCGGCGTGGATGACTTCTGAGCACGCCTCCCGGCCGGGTGAGTCCAGGCCGATGCCGTCGTGGGCGGGGGACGTCCACGACGGTGTCGAGGCCTGGACCAGGTCGGCCGCACCGTCGACAGACGGGCCGGACGAGCCCTTCGAGCGGGTGCCCACCGGTCGGTCGGGTCGCCGCTCGAGCCGGTCGGCCCGCTCCCTCCGGTCTCGCGAGCCGGGCGCCGGACGCTCCGGCGACCGGGGTGCGCGGCGGACTCCCGCACCGCCCGACACGGCGGCGCAGGGACCCGACGCCGATCCCGAGTCGGTGGCCCGCAAGATCCTGCTCGACGCGCTGACCGGTCAGGCCCGCTCCCGCCAGGAGCTGGCCGACAAGCTGGCGAAGAAGGACGTCCCGGCCGACGTGGCGGCCGCACTGCTGGACCGGTTCGAGGAGGTCGGGCTGGTCGACGACGAGGCCTTCGCCCGGGCGTGGATCGCCTCCCGCCAGCCGGGCAAGGGCCTGGCCCGTCGGGCCCTGGCCCAGGAGCTGCGTCGCAAGGGCATCGACGACGAGGTGGCCCGCGAGGCGCTCGACGAGATCGACCCCGACGACGAGGACGCCGCGGCCCGGGCCCTGGTCCGCAAGAAGCTGCGCTCCGTGCGCGGTCTCGACCAGCAGAAGGCGACCCGGCGACTCGTGGGCATGCTGGCACGCAAGGGCTATGGAGCGGGCATGGCCTTCGCGATCGTCAAGGACGAGCTGGCGCGCGACGGGCTGGACGTCGAGGCACTGGACGATGCGGGGCTCGACGAGGAGTTCTAGGCTCGTCCCATGCCCGATCTTCCGGCGGTCCACGCCGAGCTACGGCGTCGCCTGAGCGTCCACGAGGATGCGTTCCTCGTCTCCGACAACCTCACGGACGCCAACACCGCGGCCAGCCACAAGGTCGACGAGCCGTCGCCCGACACCTACGTGCTCCTGGGGGCGCCGACCGACCGATACCCGGACGGTCAGCTGTTCGCCTCCGTCCGCATCGGCAAGCGCTACGTCAGCTACCACCTCATGTCGGTCTACATGTCGCCGGAGGAGCCGACGATCAGCCCCGAGCTGACCCGACGGCGGCAGGGCAAGAGCTGCTTCAACTTCACCCGCGTGGACGACGCGCTCTTCGACGAGCTGGCCGACCTCACCGACCGCGGCCGGGACCTCTACGAGGCCGAGGGCCTGCTGCGGCGGTGACGCGCGGCGCCGGTCGGCGCCCACGCGGTGCCCGTGCGCTGGGACATACTGCACCCGTGGCCACCACCGAGCAGACGAAGATCCCCGGCACCACGGCGGAGTCCGTGCGACCGCTCCTGCGGTTGCCGGAAGGACCCGTCGACCTGGGCAGCATCGACCCACGGTCCACGCCCGGCTTCGACGGTGACAAGGCCGCCGGCAAGGCGGCACTTCCGCTCGTGGGCGAGCCCCTGGCCGAGCTGCAGGAGCGCTTGTACGCCCACGGCAGGGCGGGCGGTCACCGCCGCGTGCTGCTGGTCCTCCAGGGGATGGACACCTCCGGCAAGGGCGGCGTGCTGCGTCACTCCGTCGGCCTGATCGACCCGCAGGGCGTGCGCATCACGTCCTTCAAGGCTCCCAGTGCCGAGGAGCGTCGGCACGACTTCCTGTGGCGCATCCGTCGCGCGGTCCCCGAGGCGGGCATCGTGGGTGTCTTCGACCGCTCGCACTACGAGGACGTGCTGATCGCGCGTGTCCGCGAGCTGACGACGCGCTCGGCCATCACCCGTCGATACGACGCCATCAACCGCTTCGAGGCCGAGCTCGTCGAGAGTGGCGTCACCGTCATCAAGTGCATGCTCCACATCTCCGCCGAGGAGCAGAAGGAGCGGCTCCTCGCCCGGCTCGACGACCCGACCAAGCACTGGAAGTTCAACCCCGGCGACATCGACGAGCGCTCGCAGTGGCGCGCCTACCAAGAGGCCTACGAGATCGCCCTGGAGCGCTGCAACACCCCCGAGGCGCCGTGGTACGTCGTGCCGAGTGACCGCAAGTGGTATCGCAACTGGGCCGTCGCCACCATGCTGCACGAGGCTCTCGAGGACCTCGCCCCGGCCTGGCCCCCTGCCGACTTCGACGTCGCCGGCGAGCGCAGGCGCCTCGTCGAGGAGGACCCGGTCACGTGACCGCCCGCTCGTCGCAGACCGAGGAGACCACCCTTCCCGGAGTGTTCGTCACGCGCTACGTGACGCCGCTGCGGGAGGGCGGCAGCCTGCCGGGGATCGTCGAGGGCGACGACCTGGGCACCTACGTGTGCAAGTTCCGGGGCGCGGGACAGGGTCTCAAGGTGCTCGTCGCCGAGGTGATCGTCAGTGGGCTGGCCGAGCACCTCGGGCTGCGCACGCCGCGCCTGGTGGCCCTCGACCTGGACCCCGAGATCGCGCGCTACGAGGCCGACGAGGAGGTCCAGGACCTCCTCAACGCGAGCGCGGGCCTCAATCTCGGCGTCGACTTCCTGCCGGGTGCCTTCGGCTACGACGGGACGGTGCTCGACCCGGACGGCCCCGCGGCCGACGGCGAGGCGGCGAAGGTCATCTGGCTCGACGCGTTCTGCGCCAACGTCGACCGGTCCTGGCGCAACCCCAACCTGCTGCTGTGGCACGGCGACCTCTGGGTGATCGACCACGGCGCCTCGCTCTACTTCCACCACGGCTGGGCCAGCGGCGTGACCGACCCGGCGCGCTTCGCGCGACAGCCGTGGGACGCCTCCGACCACGTCCTCGGCAACCACCTCGCCGGCGTCGCCGCGGCGGACGCCGAGATCAGTCCCCGGCTCGACCGCGACACCTTCGCGCGGGTGCTGTCCCGGGTGCCCGACGAGTGGCTCGAGCCCGTGCCGGGCGCCGAGACCCCGGACGCCCTGCGCGCGGCGTACGTCGAGTTCCTCACCGCGCGCCTCGGCACCCGCCAGTGGCTCCCGGGCGGTGTCGCGTGAAGCGGCTGTCCTACCAGTACGTCGTCCTGCGCTGCGTGCCGCGACCGGACCGCGAGGAGTTCCTCAACGTCGGTGTCGTCCTCTACTGCCAGTCCGCCGACTTCCTCGACGTGGCGTGGCACTGCGATGCCGACCGGCTCGCGGCCCTGGACCCGGGCCTCGATCCCGGCCAGGTGTGCACTGCGCTCGAGTTCGTCGAGGGCGTGGCCCGCGGGGACTCCCGCGGCGGTGCGGCATCGGGACAGCCGCTCGGCCCGCGCTTCGGCTTCCTCAAGGCGCCCCGGAGCACGGTGCTGCAGCCCGGTCCGGTCCACGGCGGCGTGACCACTGATCCCGCCCGCCAGCTCGAGCACCTCCTCGAGCGCCTCGTGGGATGAGTGCCGAGTCGGCCCTGGTGGAGGCGGTGCGCGACGCCCTGGCCGGTGCCGGCGACCCCGACCGGGCACGCCGGCAGCAGGCCTACATGAAGTCGGCCATGCCCTACCGCGGGCTCTCCGCACCGGAGCTGCGCACACTCCTGCGCCCGGTGCTCGCCGGGCATCGCCTCGGCGACCCCGACACGTGGCGGGCCACGGCTCGCGAGCTGTGGGACGGGGCCACCCACCGCGAGGAGTGGTACGCCACGATCGCCCTGCTCCGGCACCGCTACTACGCGGCCTGGGTCGATCCGGACCTGCTGCCCCTGCTCCACCACCTGATCGAGACCGGGGCCTGGTGGGACGTGGTCGACGAGGTCGCGAGCCACCTGGTCGGCGGGGTGCTCGCCGGTCACCGGGCCGCGGCCACGCCCGTCGTACGCCGCTGGGCGTCCGCCGAGGACAGCATGTGGCTCCGGCGGACCGCGGTCCTGGCACAGCTCCGGCACCGCGGTGACACCGACACCGTGCTGCTCGTGGACGCGATCGGGGCCAACCTCGAGGGCACGACGTACGGCTCGGAGTTCTTCGTCCGCAAGGCGATCGGGTGGGCGCTGCGCGAGCACAGCCGCACCGACGCCGACTGGGTGCGCGCGTACGTCGCCGCGCACGCCGAACGCCTCTCGCCGTTGTCGCGGCGAGAGGCGCTCCGACTGGTGGACCGCCGCGGCGGCGGGCCCGCGGGCCCGCAGGTCGGTCCGGAGGATCAGACGGGGACGAGCTCCACCGCGCCGACGGCGTAGCGCGCCAGCACGGCGCGGGCAACCTCCGGGTGGGCACCCAAGGGCTCCGAGACCGCGATGGCGCCGGCCTCGGTGGCCAGCTCGGCGGCCCGGTCCGGGAGGAAGCCGGGTGCCAGGAAGAAGGACGCGACCGCGATGTGGCGACGGCCCTCTGCCCGGAAGGCCCGCACGGCCTCACCGGCCGCCGGCGGAGCGGCCGACGCGAAGGCGGCCGTCACGGGGAGCTTGTGGCGGGTGCCCCAGGTGCGGGCGAGTCGCGCCACGGCCTGGTTGGCGAGCGGGTCGGAGGAGCCGGCAGCGGCCAGCACCAGGGCGTCGAGCTCGCGGACGCGGGCCTCCTTGAGGGCGTCGCGCAGCCGCAGGTCGAGCACCTCGAGGAAGGTGGCCTCCATGCCCAGGATCTTGGAGGCGCGGATCTTGAGGCCCTCGTGGCGCGACGCCGCCGCGGCGATCGCCTCGGGGACGTCCACCTTGGCGTGGTAGGCCTCCGTGAGCAGCAGGGGCACCACGACGATCTCGTCGAAGCCGGCCTTGACCAGCCGCGCGACGACCGTCTCGAAGGACGGCTTGGAGAGCTCGAGGAACGCGGCCTCGATGCGGAGGTCGGGGCGCATCGAGCGGACCTCGTCGACGAGCGCGGTGATCGTCGCGGCCGAGCGGGGGTCACGGCTTCCGTGAGCCAGGGCAACCAGTGCAGGAGCGGCCATCAGAGAGGCCTCCCATCTTGTGCGGTGGTGTGGTCGACGCCGTTGTCGGTGGTGAGGGGACTGGGGTTCTGCTGCGGGACGCGAGGTGTGTTCATGCGTGGATCCCGCACTCGGTCTTGGTGGTCCCGGCCCAGCGGCCGCTGCGCGGGTCGTCGCCGGGAGCGACGCGACGGGTGCAGGGCCAACAGCCGATCGAGGGATAGCCGTCGTGCACGAGCGGGTTGACCAGCACGCCGTGGTCGGCGATGTACTGCTCGACCTGCTCGTCGGTCCAGCGGGCCATGGGGGAGACCTTGACCTTCTGCTTCTTGGCGTCCCAGCCGACGACCGGGGCGATCACCCGGTTGTGCGTCTCGGCCCGGCGCAGGCCGGTGGCCCAGGCGTCGTACTCTCCGAGCGTGTCGGCCAGGGGCTGGACCTTGCGCAGCGCGCAGCAGAGGTCGGGGTCGGTCCTGTAGAGGTCCTTGCCGTACTGCTCGTCCTGCTCGGCGACGGTCAGCGGGGTGCTCACCGTGCGGAGGTTGACGGGCAGGGTGGCCTCGACGGCGTCGCGGGTGCCGATGGTCTCGGCGAAGTGGTAGCCGGTGTCGAGGAAGACCACGTCGATGCCAGGCGCGACGGTCGAGGCCAGGTGGGCCAGGACCGCGTCGCCCATCGAGGACGTGATGCAGAAGCGCTCGCCGAAGGTCGCGACGGCCCACTCGATGATGTTCTCGGCCGGCGCCAGCTCGAGCTCGGCCCCGACGTGCGAGACCAGCTCGCGCAGCTCCTCGGGCGTGCGCCCGGCGGTGTGGGTGCCCTTGAAGTCGCGGGCGGCCTGGGTGGAGAGACTCATCGGGCACCTCCTCTGCTGGTGTCGGGACGGGTGAGGCCGAGGTACTTCACGGAGAACGCGCGCAGGCACGACCGGCACTCCCAGCCCTCCTCCAGCGGCCACAGGGTGGTCTCGCCGCAGTAGGGGCAGTGCTGGGTGACCGCGCGCCCGCTCACGAGGCGGCGACTTCCCCGCGCAGGTGGACGTCGTCGGCGCGGGCAGCCCAGGTCGCGAACGACTCGCCGTCGGTGCGGTCGGCGAGGTACGCCGTGACGACGCGGGTCACGTAGTCGTCGAGGTCGGCGCTGGTCACCTTGTGCGCGCGCAGCTTGCGGCCGAAGTTGGCCTGCAGGCCCAGCGCGCCACCGAGGTGCACCTGGAAGCCCTCCACCTGGTTGCCGTCGTCGTCCATGACCAGCTGGCCCTTGAGGCCGATGTCGGCGACCTGGGTGCGGGCGCAGGCGTTGGGGCACCCGTTGACGTTGATCGTGATCGGGGTGTCGAGCTCGGGGAAACGCTTCTCCAGCTCGGTGACGAGCAGTCGGGCGCGCTCCTTGGTGTCCACGATCGCCAGCTTGCAGAACTCGATGCCGGTGCAGGCCATGGTGCTGCGACGCCAGTTGCTGGGACGGGCGGTCAGGCCGATCTTCTCCAGCCCGTCGGCGAAGGCCTCCGTGTCGGCTGCGTCCACGCCGAGGACGACGAGCTTCTGGTACGCCGTGAGGCGCGCGCCCAGCGCGCCGTACTGCTCGACGAGGTCGGCCAGGGCGCTCAGCGTGGTGCCGTCAATGCGGCCCACGACGGGCGCGGCGCCGACGTAGAACTTGCCGTCCTTCTGCTCGTGGATACCGATGTGGTCGCCCTGGGAGACCGGGGTGGCGGGGGAGGGGCAGTCGACGAGCTCACGCTTCAGGTACTCGGTCTCGAGCACCTCGCGGAACTTCTCCTTGCCCCAGTCGGCGACCAGGAACTTCAGACGTGCCTTCGAGCGCAGCCGGCGGTAGCCGTAGTCGCGGAAGATCGACACGACGCCCACCCAGGCGTCGACGACCTCGTCGAGCGGGATCCAGACGCCGAGCTTCTGGGCGAGCATCGGGTTGGTGGAGAGGCCGCCGCCGACCCAGAGGTCGAAGCCGGGGCCGTGCTCGGGGTGGACGGTGCCGACGAAGGAGATGTCGTTGACCTCGGGCGCCACGTCGTGGCTCGGGTGTCCGGTCAGGGCCGTCTTGAACTTGCGCGGCAGGTTGGAGAACTCCGGGTTGCCGATGGCGTGGGCCTTGATCTCGGCCAGCGCCGAGGAGCCGTCGATGATCTCGTCCTTGGCGATCCCGGCGACCGGCGAGCCGAGGAACGGGCGCGGCGAGTCGCCGCACGCCTCGACGGTGATGAGGCCGACCGACTCGAGGCGCTCCCAGATCGCGGGGACGCTCTCGACCTCGATCCAGTGGTACTGAATGTTGTTGCGGTCGGTGATGTCCGCGGTGTTCCGGGCGTACGTCGTCGACGTCTCGCCGAGGGCCCGCAGCTGCTCGACGCCGAGGACCTGGCCGTCGGTGCGCACGCGCATCATGAAGTAGCGGTCGTCGAGCTCCTCCTCCTCGAGCATGGCGGTCTTGCCGCCGTCGAAGCCGGGAGCGCGCTGCGTGTAGAGCCCCATCCAGCGGAAGCGACCGCGCAGGTCGGCCGGGTCGATGGAGTCGAAGCCGCGCTTGGAGTAGATGTTCTCGATGCGGGCCCGGACGTTGAGGGGGTTGTCGTCCTTCTTCGTCTGCTCGTTCTTGTTGAGCGGCTCGGAGTAGCCGAGGGCCCACTGACCCTCGCCGCGCTTGCGGCGGACAGGCTTGGCGGGGGCTGCCGCGGTGGGGGAGCCGGCGGGAGCGGTCGGGGTGCTGGTCACGGGTTACGTGTCCTTCTTCGCTGAGGGCCGCGCGCAACGGTGAGCGCGGAATGTGCGGGGGGCGGCGAGGTTCAGCGGTGCCAACACATCGAGCTGCACGTGCGCCCGAGGTCGACGTGGCGTCGGACCACGAGGAACTGGGTGGTGGCAGCAAGACTCATGTCAAGGAGTCTCAACTCCCGGACACCCTGTCCACAAGCCGAAATCTCATGATGAGAGACGGCGCGCCACATAGTGAGACGACGAGCGCGGTTTCAGGCGGCATCGCGCGTCGGATGCGTTCCACGTCACACTCGCGCAGGGCCGCGGACACGCGCGAGCCCGGTGCTGCGCCTGCCTCTAGGCTGTGCCGCATGACGGACTCCCTCATCAGCAGCGCGTACACCCAGGCCCTCGAGGTGATCGGGGCCGTCGAGCCGCGGATCGCCGACGCGACCCGCCAGGAACTGGCCGACCAGCGGGGTTCGCTCAAGCTCATCGCCTCGGAGAACTACGCCTCTCCGGCCGTGCTGCTGACCATGGGCACCTGGTTCTCCGACAAGTACGCCGAGGGCACCGTCGGTCACCGCTTCTACGCCGGCTGCCAGAACGTCGACACGGTCGAGTCGCTGGCGGCCGAGCACGCCCGCGAGCTGTTCGGCGCGCCGTACGCCTATGTGCAGCCGCACTCGGGCATCGACGCCAACCTCGTCGCCTTCTGGTCGATCCTGGCCAACCGGGTGGAGTCGCCCTACCTGCAGAAGATGCAGGCCAAGAACGTCAACGAGCTGACCGAGGCCGACTGGGAGACCCTGCGCGGCGAGCTGGGCAACCAGCGCCTCCTGGGCATGTCGCTCGACGCCGGCGGGCACCTGACCCACGGCTTCCGCCCCAACATCAGCGGCAAGATGTTCCACCAGCAGCAGTACGGCACCGACCCGGAGACCGGCCTCCTCGACTACGACGCGGTCGCAGCCAAGGCCCGCGAGTTCAAGCCGCTGGTGCTCGTCGCCGGCTACTCGGCCTACCCGCGCCGGGTCAACTTCGCCAAGATGCGCGAGATCGCCGACGAGGTCGGCGCCGTGCTGATGGTGGACATGGCGCACTTCGCCGGGCTCGTCGCCGGCAAGGTCTTCACCGGCGAGGAGGACCCCGTCCCCTACGCCCACATCACCACCACCACGACCCACAAGTCGCTGCGCGGCCCGCGCGGCGGAATGGTGCTGGCCCAGGAGGAGTTCGCGGCCGACGTCGACCGCGGGTGCCCGATGGTGCTCGGCGGTCCGCTCTCGCACGTGATGGCCGCGAAGGCCGTCGCCTTCGCCGAGGCCCGCCAGAGCTCGTTCCAGGCCTACGCCCAGCAGATCGCCGACAACGCCCAGTCGCTCGCCGACGGCTTCCTCAAGCGCGACGCCCGCCTGGTCACCGGCGGCACGGACAACCACCTCGTCCTGCTCGACGTGTCCGGCTTCGGCCTGACCGGCCGCCAGGCCGAGTCCGCGCTCCTCGACGCCGGCGTGGTCACCAACCGCAACTCGATCCCGGCCGACCCCAACGGCGCCTGGTACACCTCCGGGATCCGCCTCGGCACTCCCGCGCTCACCACCCGCGGCTTCGGCCACGACGAGTTCGACACCGTCGCCGAGCTCATCGTCGATGTGCTGAGCAACACCGAGGCCGGCACCACGAAGGCCGGTGGCCCGTCGAAGGCGTCGTACGTCCTGGCCGACGGCGTGGCCGACCGCACCAAGGCCGCGAGCGGCGAGCTGCTCGACAAGCACCCGCTCTACCCGGGCCTCGTCCTCGGCTGATCCCGGGGCACCCGGCGCTCGCGTAGACGCGCGGACACAACCCCGCTCAACGGTCCGGTTCAGGCGGCGCCGCTGACCGGTGAGGTGAGTTCCGTCCGCGTGTCTACGAGGCCGACGGCGCGTGAGATCACCCGCCGCACCCAGTCGGGACGGAACATGACGTCCTCCCACGTGAACCGCAGCACCACCCACCCCTCGGCCGTCAGCAGCGTGTAGCGGCGGACGTCCTTGCGGAATCCCGCGCGGTCACCGTGCCACTCGTAGGACTCGGCCTCGACGACCACGCGCAGACGTGCGTCGACGAGGTCGGGGCGAGCCCAGACATGGGCGGAGGAGATGACCACCTGGGGCTCGACCGCGAGGCGGGGCACACTGAGGGTGATCGAGCGCAAGCCCGATTCGAACGGGTTGGCGGCCTCGCGTCTCGCCGCAGCCGCGACGGCGCGCACCTGGTCGCTGCCGGGTCCACGGACCTCCTCGACCACTCGCCCGAGCAGGTCGCCGTCCCCCGCGCGCAGGGCCGAGTCGGCGACGGCGAGTGCCTCGTCGTGCGGGAGCTGGCGCAGGCACTGGGTGAGGGTCAGCAGCTTGCTGGTCGCGATGCCGGCACGGTCGCGGGGAGACAGGTCGCCCCGGTGTACGACGATGCCCTGGCGACGCTCCGGGCTGATCCGGCGCTTGCGTGGGAGCAGGACGTGCGGCTGCTCGGGAGTCCGGAGCACCTCCCACCCGTGGTGCAGCGCGGCACTGGTCAGGCTGAGGACCCCGTTGGCGGCGTGGGCGCGACGGGGCGCGTCAGCGATCTCGGCAAGCGAGTAGCGCCCGTGCGACACGGGGACGAGTGCACCGGTCCGCAGCGCCCGGTCGACGTCCGCGCGGGAGCAGGCCCGGACGAGGTCCGCGCGCGTCGCGAGCCCACCGCGACGGCGTACGACCTCGACCACATCCATGGCGCGAGCATGCCGAATCCTGCGACAGCGCGACGTACGTCATCCACAGGCTCGTAGACCCGCGGACACAACCCTGGTGCGCCGCCGGGTTGCACGCGTGAGAGCGGCGCGCCGAGGGAGTTGTGTCCGCGGGTCTACGCACGGCCCAGCCCGTACGACGGTCAGGTCAGCGAGCGGTAGATCTCCAGCGTCCGCTCCGCGATCGCCGGCCAGGAGAAGGCCTCGATGGCGCGGGCGCGCCCGGCCCGTCCACGCTCGGCGGCGCGGGCGGGGTCGCTGACCGCGTCGACGAGGGCGGCGGCGAGGTCGGCGACGTACTGCTCGGGGTCGAGCGGGGTGCCGGTGCCGTCGGTGGCCTGGTCGATCGGCACCAGCCACCCCGTGGACCCGTCGACGACGACCTCCGGGATGCCCCCGGTGGCGGTGGCGACGACCGCGGTCTCGCAGGCCATCGCCTCGAGGTTGACGATGCCGAGCGGCTCGTAGATCGACGGGCACGCGAAGACCGTCGCCGCGGTCAGCAGCGCGACCACGTCGGGGCGCGGCAGCATCTCGGCGATCCACACGACGCCGGTGCGGGTGGCGGCCAGCTCCTCGACGAGCCCGCGCACCTCGGCCTCGATCTCCGGGGTGTCGGGGGCACCGGCGCACAGCACGAGCTGGACGTCGGGCGGCAGCTGGGCGGCGGCGCGCAGGAACAGCGGCAGCCCCTTCTGCCGGGTGATGCGGCCGACGAAGATCACGCTCGGCCGGTCGGGGTCGAGGCCCAGCTCGCGCACCCGGTCGGGGTTGTGGACGGGGGACCAGTCGGTGGTGTCGATGCCGTTGTGCACCACGTGCACACGCGCGGGATCGACGGCGGGATAGCTGCGCAGCACGTCGTCGCGCATCGCGGCGCTCACCGCGATGATGCCGGCGGCGCCCTCGTAGGCCGTGCGCTCCACCCAGCTCGAGAGCGCGTAGCCACCGCCGAGCTGCTCGGCCTTCCACGGCCGCATCGGCTCCAGCGAGTGGGCGCTGACCACGTGCGGGATGCCGTGCATGAGGGAGGCGAGGTGGCCGGCCATGTTGGCGTACCACGTGTGCGAGTGCACGAGCGACGCCCCGGCGCAGTCGTCGACCATCGCCAGGTCCACGCCCAGGGTGCGGATCGCGCCGTTGGCCTCCGCCAGCGACGACGGCTCGGCGTACGCCGTGGTGCCGGCCTCGTCACGCGGTGCGCCGAAGCAGCGCACCCGTGCGTCCACATCGGGCTGTGCGCGGAGCGCACGCACCAGCTCGGCCACGTGGACGCCGGCGCCGCCGTAGACCTCGGGCGGGTACTCCTTGCTCAGCACGTCGATTCGCATGACCGGGAACTTACTCGTGCCAATGGGTCGACCGCGCCGTCCGCGCGCCACTAGTTTCGGTGCATGAGTGCCGCACCCGCCCGCAAGAAGATCCTCGCCATCGTCCTGGCCGGCGGTGAGGGCAAGCGCCTGATGCCGTTGACGGCCGACCGTGCCAAGCCGGCGGTGCCGTTCGGAGGGATCTACCGCCTCATCGACTTCGCGTTGTCCAACGTCGTCAACTCCGGCTACCTCAAGGTCGTCGTGCTGACGCAGTACAAGTCGCACAGCCTCGACCGGCACGTCACGACGACCTGGCGGATGTCCAACCTGCTGGGCAACTACGTCACGCCGGTGCCCGCGCAGCAGCGGATGGGCAAGCAGTGGTACCTCGGCAGCGCGGACGCGATCTACCAGTCGCTCAACCTGCTCACCGACGAGCAGCCCGACATCGTCGTCGTGGTGGGCGCCGACCACGTCTACCGGATGGACTTCTCCCAGATGGTGGCCGCGCACGTGGAGTCCGGCGCAGGCTGCACCGTCGCCGCGATCCGCCAGCCGATCGAGCTCGCCGACCAGTTCGGCGTCATCGACGTCGACCCCGGCAACCCCCAGCGGATCCGGGCCTTCCTCGAGAAGCCGACCGACCCGATCGGGTTGCCCGACTCCCCGCACGAGGTGCTCGCCAGCATGGGCAACTACGTCTTCACCGCCGACGCGCTGCGCGACGCCGTCGTCCGCGACGCCGAGCTCGAGCAGTCCAAGCACGACATGGGCGGCGACATCGTGCCGTGGTTCGTCGACAAGTCCGAGTCGGCCGTCTACGACTACAAGGACAACACGGTCCCGGGCTCGACCGACCGCGACCGCGGCTACTGGCGCGACGTCGGCACGATGCGGTCCTACTACGCGGCCCACATGGACCTCGTCTCGCCGCTGCCCGTCTTCAACCTCTACAACCAGGCCTGGCCGATCTACACCAGCTACGGCCCGCACCCGCCGGCCAAGCTGGTGGAGGGCGCCAGCGGCGCCAAGGTGTCGACGTACAACTCGATCCTCTCGCCCGGCGTCGTGGTCAGCGGCGGCACCGTCAACCAGTCCGTGCTGTCGCCCGCGGTGTGGGTCAAGGACGGCGCGGAGGTCTCCGACTCGGTGCTGATGGACGGTGTGCACATCGGTGAAGGGGCCGTCGTGCGCAACGCGATCCTCGACAAGGGCGTGGTGGTGCCCCCGGGGGCGCGCATCGGTGTCGACCCCGACGAGGACCGGGCCCGCGGATTCGTGGTCGACGACGGGCTCACGGTGCTGGCCAAGCAGCAGCAGGTGCCGACCGACTAGCGATCAGTCCAGGGCCGTCCGCCGCGCACGCAGGTGGGCGATCTCCACGTCGTTGCGGCAGGCGGCGATCGCCTGGTCGTACGCCGCACGCGCGGCCACCGTGTCGCCGTCACGCGCCAGGAGCTCGGCGCGCACCGCGGCGACGCGGTGGCTGGACGGGATGTCGACGCCCTCGAGGGCGGCGATCCCCGCCGCCGGGCCGCGCGCCTCGGCGACCGCGACGGCGCGGGCGAGGCGGGCACTCGGGGAGGGCGCGACGGCCAGCAGGGTGTCGTAGAGCGTCACGATCCGCTCCCACCGGGTGTCCTCCGGGCGCAACGCCCGGGCGTGCTCGGCGCCGATCCGTGCCTGCAGCGTGTACGACGCCGCCTGCACGGTGATCGGTCCGGCCAAGGCCGGGTGGCCGAGCAGGGTGAGAGCCTCGGCGATCTCCTCGTGGTGCCAGCGCGAGCGGTCCTGGTCGGGGAGCAGCACGAGGCGACCGTCCGCCACCCGGGCGTCGCGGCGCGAGTGCTGGAGGAGCAGCAGCGCCAGGAGGGCGACGAGCACCGGCTCGTCGGGTCGGAGGGCTAGCACGACGCGCACCAGCCGGATCGCCTCGCCGGAGGTCTCGGCACGGAGCAGGTCGGGACCGGTGCCGGGTGCGTAGCCGGCGGTGAACGCGAGGTAGGCGGTGTGGGCCACCGTGTCGAGGCGGTCGGGCAGCACGCCGGCGTCGGGCACGGCGAAGGGGATCCCTGCCCCGACGATGCGCTTCTTGGCGCGGGTGATCCGCGCCGCCATGGTCGCCTCCGGGACGAGGAACAGCCGCGCCACGTCCGGCGTCGGCACCCCCAGCACGAGCCGCAGCGACAACGCGCAGGCGGACTCGGGGGACAGGGCCGGGTGCGCGCACATCAGCACCAGCCGCAGCAGGTCGTCCTCGACGACCGATCCGGGGTCGGCCATGGTGCGCACTCCCTCTCCCCGCCGCTCGGCCTCGGTGGCGAGCAGTGGGTGCTTCCGCCGCGCCACCTCCTCGGTGCGCAGCCGGTCCAGGAGGCGGCGGCGGGCCGTGGTGAGGAGCCAGCCGGTCGGGTTGTCGGGCGCGCCGTCGCGGGGCCAGGTGCGGCTGGCCGCCTCCACCGCGTCGCCGAGCGCGTCCTCGACGAGGTCGAGTCGGCGGAACTGCGCGAGGAGCAGGGCCACGAGCCGGCCCCACTCCTCGCGCACGGTGACCTCGAGGACGTCCACGCTCAGGAGGCGACGTCGACCACGGGGGAGACCTGCATGTCGTAGGCCGGCAGGATCCCCAGCAGCTCGACGAGCACGTCGAGGTCGGGGGCCTCGACGAGGTAGAAGCCGCCCATGCCCTCGATCACCTCGGCGTACGGACGGTCGGTCAGCTGGAGCCGCCCGCCACGCGTGCGCAGGGTCGTCGCGTCCGCGGGGCCCGACAGCGCCTCGCCGGCCAGCAGCTCGACCCCCTCCCGAGCGGCGCACGCCGCGTCGAAGGCCCCGAAGAGCTCCATCGCCGAGGCCTGCTCCTCCGGGGTCTGCTGGTCCCAGGGCTTCACCTCGCCGTCGCCGATGAGCAGCACGAGGTACTTCATGACGGCCTCGACTCGGGCACGACGGTGGGGACCACCTGCACGGCATCGCCGACCGCGGCGATGATCCGGCAGCACTCGACGAGGTCGTCGACGTCCTCGGTGTCGATGTGGAAGTAGCCGGCCACCTGCTCGGCGCTCTCGGCGTAGGGCCCTCGGTGACGGCCGTGCCGCCCGGCTGGACGGTGCGGACCGTGGTGCTCGCCTGGAGCTCGGCGCCCCCGGCGATCCGGTGGCCCCGCTCGGCGAGCTGCTGCGCGAAGCGCCCGTACTCGGCGTAGCCGTCCTTGCGCTCCTGCTCGCTCATGGTGGTCCACCAGCGGTCGGCGTCGCCGACGATCAGTACGACGTACTCGGTCATGTGTCTCTCCCTCTACTCGGCCATGCGGCGGAACTCGATGTGCTCACCACGGGCCGCGAAGCGCTCGCACGCGGCACGCAGGTCAGCCTCGTCGTCGGTCTCGACGAGGTAGAAGCCGACGACCTGCTCGGCGGTCTCCGAGAACGGCCCGTCCGTGACGAGCGCCCCGCCGTCGCCGTCCGGGCGCATGGAGGTGGCCTGCGCCGACGGCTCGAGCGGCCCGACGGTGAGGATCGTGTGGCCCCCGGCGCGCAGCTCCTCGTGGAACTGCACGTGCGAACGGTGTCCCTTCTCGTGCTCGGACTCCGGCAGGGAGGCCCACTCGGCCTCCGGGGCCGGGAGCAGGATCAGGTATCGGCTCATCTGGTTCCCTCCTGGGTGGTGGGCCGCGGGTGCGACCTCATCACGATGACGGTCGGGTGCGACGCGTTTCGACATCCTCGACGAACTTTTCTCCGGGTGCCGGTCCTCGACGTGCGAGGCGGTGGGCACCAAGATGGCGCCATGGCACCCGCAGATGCAGCATCCCGCGCCGGACAGCTCGCCGAGGCCCGCGACCTGGTCGACGTCGCCCACCTGGTCACCGCCTACTACACGGGCGTCCCGGACCCCGGCGACGTCGACCAGCAGGTCGCGTTCGGCACGAGCGGGCACCGCGGCTCGAGCCTCAAGACCTCGTTCAACGACACCCACATCGCGGCGACGACGCAGGCGATCTGCGACTACCGCCGCGAGCAGGGCTACGACGGGCCGCTCTTCATCGGCCGCGACACGCACGCCCTGTCCGAGCCCGCGTGGGCGACGGCGCTCGAGGTGCTGGCCGCCAACGACGTCACCGTGCTGGTCGACGACCGCGACGGCTACACGCCGACCCCGGCGGTCTCCCACGCGATCATCCGGGCCAACGGCGGGCGCGCCACCGGCTCCGGCCTCGCCGACGGCATCGTCGTCACCCCGTCGCACAACCCGCCCGCCGACGGCGGCTTCAAGTACAACCCCCCGCACGGCGGTCCCGCCGACACCGACGCCACCAGCGTCATCGCCGCGCGGGCCAACGAGCTGATCGCGGCCGGGATGGGCGGCGTACGACGCATCCCGTTCACGCGCGCCCGCGCCCACGCCTCGTCCTACGACTTCCTCGGCACGTACGTCGACGACCTGCCGTCCGTGCTCGACCTGGACGCCGTCCGCGAGGCGGGCGTCCGCATCGGCGCCGACCCGCTGGGTGGCGCGAGCGTGCACTACTGGGGCGAGATCGCCGACCGGCACGGTCTCGACCTCACCGTGGTCAACCCGCTCGTCGACCCGACGTGGCGCTTCATGACGCTGGACTGGGACGAGAAGATCCGGATGGACTGCTCGAGCCCGTCGGCGATGGCGTCGCTGATCCGGCGCAAGGACGAGTACGACATCGCCACCGGCAACGACGCGGACGCCGACCGGCACGGCATCGTCACCCCCGACGCCGGGTTGATGAACCCCAACCACTTCCTCGCCGTCGCCATCGGCTACCTCTTCGGCGGCGCCCGACCGGACTGGCCGGACAGCGCCCGGATCGGCAAGACGCTGGTCTCGAGCTCGATGATCGACCGGGTCGCCGCCTCGATCGGCAAGCCGCTGGTGGAGGTCCCGGTGGGCTTCAAGTGGTTCGTGCCCGGGCTCATCGACGGCTCGTTCGGCTTCGGAGGCGAGGAGTCGGCGGGCGCGTCGTTCCTGCGCCGCGACGGCTCGACCTGGACCACCGACAAGGACGGCCTGCTGCTCTGCCTGCTCGGCAGCGAGATCCTCGGCCGCACGGGCCGGACCCCGAGCCAGCACTACGCCGACCTCGTCGCCGAGCACGGCGACCCGGCGTACGCCCGGGTGGACGCCCCGGCCGACCGCGCGCAGAAGGCCAAGCTCGCGGCCCTCTCTCCCGACGACGTCTCGGCGACGTCGCTGGCGGGGGAGGAGATCACCGGCAAGCTCACCGAGGCGCCCGGCAACGGCGCGCGGATCGGCGGGCTCAAGGTCACCACCGAGTCGGCGTGGTTCGCCGCGCGGCCCAGTGGCACCGAGGACGTCTACAAGATCTACGCCGAGTCGTTCCGCGGTCCGGACCACCTCGCCCAGGTGCAGGCCGAGGCCCGCGACGTGGTGTCGGCCGCGCTGGGGTGAGGCTCAGCGGCGGGTGGCGTCGATCTCGAGCCGGACGTAGTCGATGACCGGCTCGGTCATCGCCTCCCGCACCGCACGCACGAACGGCCGGTGCTCCTCGGCCGGCAGCGCCTCCAGGTGCGAGCCGAGGTTGACCGTCGCGAGGTAGGTCTCCATCAGCTCCGGGTCCTCGAGGCGCAGGGGGTCGGGCCGCAGCCGCACGTCCTCGACCTCGAAGCCCGCGCCCTCCAGGGACGCGCGCGTCTCGTCCACGCCCTTGAACGACGTGCCGAACTTGCCGTCGCCCGTCACCTCGACGAGGGCCGCGGTCATCACCGCCAGCTGTCCCTGCCCGCCGCAGTCGGACGTGAGCCGTGCGCCCGGGCGCATCGCCGCCGCGAGGTGGGCGAAGAGCAGGTCGTGGTCGGTGATCCAGTGGAAGGCGGCCACGCTCATCACCGCGTCGACGGGCTCGGTGAGGGGCAGCGGCTCGGTCAGGTCCGCGACGTGCAGCTCGGCCCGGTCGCCGAGCCGGGTGCGGGCCTGCTCGATCATCTGCGCCGACCCGTCGATGCCGACGAGGTCGACCCCCGGCCAGCGCTCGAGCAGCGCGGCGCCGTCACGACCGGTGCCGCACCCGGCGTCCAGCACCCGCTCGTCGCCCGTGAGCCGCATCCGGTCCAGGACCCGCTGGCCCCAGGCGACGTGGGGGAGCGGCAGCGAGTCGTACGTCGACGCGTCCCACTCGCGGGTGGCCATCAGGCCACCACCGGGGTCGTGCGCCCGACGATCGCGGCGAGGTCGGCCCCCGCGAGGGTGCCGAACGTCCCGTTGTACGACGCCCCGAGCCGGATGGAGCAGAACGCGTCGGCCACCTCGGTCGGCCCGAAGCGGACGAGCAGCGAGCCCTGCAGGCAGGCGGCCATCTGGCCGGCGAGGCGACGGGCGGACACCTCGAGCGAGGTGACGTCGCCGAGGAGCGTGAGCGTGTCGTCGACCGCGCGGTCGAGGTGCGGGTCCTCGCCGCGGGCGGCGCCGACCTCGGTGATCCAGGCCTCCAGCGTCTCGGGCTCGCGGGACAGCGCGCGCAGCACGTCGAGCGCGTTGACGTTGCCCGAGCCCTCCCACACGGAGTTGAGCGGGGACTCGCGGAAGAGCAGCGGCATGCCGGACTCCTCGACGTACCCGTTGCCGCCGAGGCACTCGAGCGCCTCGGCGACCATGGGCGGCGTGCGCTTGCACACCCAGAACTTCGCCAGCGGCAGTGCGATCCGCCGCAGCGCGGCCTCGTGGGCGTCCCCGGGCCGGTCGACGGCCGCCGCGAGCCGCAGGCCCAGCGCGGTGGCGGCCTCGGACTCCACCGCGAGGTCGGCCACGACGTTCTGCATCAACGGCTTGTCGACGAGCCGCCCGCCGAAGGCCGAGCGGTGGGTGACGTGCCACGACGCCTCCGCGAGCGCCCGGCGCATCAGCGACGCGGAGCCGAGGACGCAGTCGAGCCGGGTGGCGGCGACCATCTCGATGATGGTGCGCACGCCGCGGCCCTCGTCGCCGAGCCGCTGGGCCAGGGTGCCGTCGAGCTCGAGCTCGGAGGAGGCGTTGGAGCGGTTGCCGAGCTTGTCCTTGAGGCGGACGACGTCGATCCGGTTGCGGGTGCCGTCGTCGAGGACCCGCGGCACCACGAAGCAGGTCACGCCCTCCTCGGCCTGGGCGAGCACGAGGAAGACGTCGTTCATCGGCGCGGACGTGAACCACTTGTGGCCGTGCAGCGTGTACCAGCCGTCGTCCCCGGTCGGGCGGGCCTGCGTCACGTTGGCCCGGACGTCGGAGCCGCCCTGCTTCTCGGTCATGCCCATGCCGGCGAGCGCGCCGAGCTTGGCCGTGTGGGCCCGCACCCCGGGGTCGTAGCGCAGCGAAGCCAGCAGCGGCGTCCACTCCTTCGCGATCGCGTCGTCGGCCCGCAGCGCCGGGACGGCGGCATACGTCATCGAGACGGGGCAACCGTGGCCGGGCTCGGTCTGCGACCAGGCGAGGAAGCCGGCCGCGCGGCGTACGTGCGCGTGCGGCTCGTCCGACGTCCAGGGGGCGGCAGCGAGGCCGTGGCCGACGGCGCGCTCCATGAGCCAGTGCCACGACGGGTGGAAGGCGACCTCGTCGATCCGGGTGCCGTAGCGGTCGTAGGGGACCAGCTCGGGGTGGTGGCGGTTGGCGAGCATCCCGTGCTCGCGGGCGTCGGCGGTCCCGGCCTCGGCACCCAGCGGCACCAGGTCGTCGAGGACGTCGGCGGAGGCGTGCCGGAGCACCGCCTCGCTGAGCGCGAGGTCGGAGGTGACGACGTTGTGACCGACGAGTGGCGGGGCCTGGTTGGTGGCGTCCCGGAGATGGGCCTGCATGGTGGATACCGTAGGCCCCATGGTCACGGTGGGGCAGCAGCATCCGGCGCTGCGCACCCTTCGGGCGAGGGGTGTGACGGTCCGCGAGCACCTCTGGCGGATCACCGTCGCGACGGTGGGATCGTGCATGCGCTACCGGGTGACCGGGCTGGCCGCCGAGGCGGCCTTCTTCGCGATCCTCTCGGTGCCGCCGCTGGTCTTCGCGATGGCCGGCGCGATCGGCTACGTGTCGGACCGCTTCACCGCGGCCCAGCTGGACGACGTGCGGCAGGCGGTCCTCGACCTGTCCTCCCAGGCGCTCACCGAGCGGGCCGTCGACACCATCATCCGGCCGACCATCGACACGGTGCTCGAGGGCGGTCGGTACGACGTCATCTCGGTCGGCTTCGTGCTCGCCCTGTGGTCGGGGTCGCGCGCCCTCAACGTCTTCGTCGACACCATCACGATCATGCACGGGCTCGGCGGGCACCGGGGGATCGTCAAGACCCGCGCCCTGTCGTTCGTCCTCTACGTCCTGGCGATGCTCACCGGGGTGGTCAGCATCCCGCTGGTGGTGGCCGGCCCGAGCCTGGTCGAGCGGTGGCTGCCCCCACGCTTCGAGTTCCTGATGGGCTTCTACTGGCCGCTGGTGCTGCTCCTGTGCGTCTGCTTCCTCGCGACGCTCTACCACGTGTCCGTGCCGGTGCGGACCAACTGGGCGTTCAACCTCCCGGGCGCGGTGTTCTCGCTGGTGGCGTGGGTCGGCGGCTCGTTCGTGCTGCGTTGGGTCCTGACCGTCACGGCCGCGGAGTCCCGGTCGATCTACGGACCGCTGGCCGCCCCCATCGCGGTGCTGCTCTGGCTCTACCTCCTGGCCATCGCCGTGCTCATCGGGGCCGCGGTCAACGCGTCCTTCGACACGGTGTTCCCGCAGGGCACCACGACGCGGGCCCGCCACGAGCTCGTGCAGCGCCTGCGCAGCCGCATCACCGTGAAAGACTCCTGAGCGTGCCGGACCTCCCCCCACGCGACACCAGCTCGTTGAGCAAGACGATGGTCGCCCTCCCCGACCCGGCGCGGTCCCCCTGGTGGGAGCTCGGGCGCCGTCTGCTGCTGGCGCTGGCGATCCTGGTCGGCACCGTCCTGCTGGTCTACTTCGACCGCGAGGGCTACCGCGACGGCAACGACCCCGCCACCGACTACGCGGTGGGCTTCACGGACTCGATCTACTACACGACCGTCACGCTGAGCACCACCGGCTACGGCGACATCGCGCCGGTGACCACCCAGGCCCGCATGGTCAACGCATTCATCATCACCCCGCTCCGCATCGCCTTCCTGGTGCTGCTGATCGGCACCACCCTGGAGGTCCTTGCCTCCCAGGGCCGCGAGATGTTCCGGGTCGCCCGGTGGAGGAAGAGCATGGGAGAGTCCGAGCACGTCGTCGTCGTCGGCTACGGCACCAAGGGCCGCAGCGCGGTCGACACCCTGGTCAACAACGGCCAGAACCGCGAGGCCATCGTCATCGTCGACCCGAGCGCGCTGGCCCTCGAGGAGGCGCACGCCGACGGGCTGGCCGTCGTCACCGGCGACGCCACCCGGCGCGAGGTGCTCCGGCGGGCCGGGGTGCAGACGGCCACCCAGGTCATCATCACCACCGACCGCGACGACTCCAACGTGCTCGCGACGCTGACCGTGCGCCAGCTCAACCCCGACGCGTGGATCGTGGCGGCGGTGCGGGAGCAGGAGAACGTCTCGCTGATGAAGCAGTCGGGAGCCAACTCGGTCATCACCTCCTCCGACGCCGTCGGCCGCCTGCTCGGCCTGTCGTCGATGTCGCCGATGCTCGGCTCGGTGATGGAGGACCTCCTGACCTACGGCGAGGGGCTCGAGGTCGCCGAGCGCGACCTGCTGGTCAACGAGGTCGGCAAGCAGCCGCAGTCGCTGCCCGACCAGGTCATCGCCGTGATCCGCGACGAGAAGGTCTACCGCTACTTCGACCCCGTGGTCACCCTGCTGGCCCGCGGCGACCGGCTGATCGTCGTACGGCCCGCGAAGGAGCTGCCCTGGGCGCCGCGTCCCGGCACCCACGGCGAGGAGGCGGCGGACGAGGACTGACTCCCTCAGGTCAGCTTCGGGCGCACGGTGAGCGACTGGGCGATCGTGCCGACGGGTCCTGCCTCGTCGTGGAGCACCGTGCTGGTCAGGCCGTGGCCCGAGGGTCCGAAGGACACCGTGGTGTCGAATCCCAGCCACCCCGTCGCCGGCGCCCGGAAGAGGTGCGCGGTGAGGTCCAGGTTGGGGAAGGCCACCTCGCCCGGGTCGGCCCGCACGGTCATCCCGTTGGCGATGTCCAGCAGCGCCGCCGCGCGGGCCGTGGCGCTGACCGGATCGTCGACGAGCGGCACGTCCGTCGTGACCCAGTAGGACCCCCGCCCGGGTGCCTGTCGGTCGCGACGCACGTCGACGGACTCGATGAACCCGCCCGGCCACACCGACGTGGGGTCCCACGGCTCCATCTCGTCGGGGCCGGGGATCCGGGGGAGGTCCGTGCCGGCGATCGCTGCAGTGTCGCCCGAGCCCAGCAGCCACGCGCGCAGCACGACCCCGGGCCGGCCCGCGTGCGACAGCACGGCCTCGACCAGCTCGATGGTGCGACCGGGCCGGCGGACGTGCACCTCGACGCTCACCTCGTCCATCGGCAGGGTGCCGAGGATGTCGTAGGACAGCCGGGTCAGCACGAGGCCGTCCTCGCGACGCCGGTCCCGGTCGGCCTCGACGAGGTGCGCCATCAGGCCGAGTGCCGGGGCGACGTGCTGCTCGTCGACGTCCCACGCCCCGCCCACGTGCCGGGTCGGTGTCCAGCAGGTCTCACCGGTGCGCTCGAAGTAGGCCACCGTCCCCATCCTCGCAGGGACGCACGTCACCCCGGGACGGCCCCTCGGGGTGGTGGGCGAGCCGGGCGCGCATCGCTAGCGTGGTGGGACCCCGACGACAGGAACCGAACCATGGCGGAGAACACCCGACTCGTGCACGCGACCCCCGAGCAGGTCTGGGAGGTGCTGAGCGACGGCTGGCTCTACCCGGTGTGGGTGGTGGGTGCCTCGCGGATGCGCGAGGTCGACGACGACTGGCCGGCCGTCGGCAGCAAGCTCCACCACTCGGTGGGCCTGTGGCCCCTGCTCATCGACGACAACACCGAGGTCACGGCGACGGTGCCGGGCCACTCGGTCACGCTGCGGGCCCGGGCCTGGCCGGTCGGCGAGGCGGAGGTGAGCATCCGGCTGCTGCCGGTGGGGGCCGAGACCGAGGTGCGCATCATCGAGGACGCCGTCTCCGGGCCGGGCGTCCTGGCGCCGCGGCCGGTGCGGGGCGTGACGCTCAAGTGGCGCAACACCGAGACGCTGCGCCGCCTCGCGTTGATCGCCGAAGGGCGTCGATGAGTCCCCGGGTCGTCCTGGTGACGGGTGCCTCCAGCGGCATCGGCGAGGCCACCGCCCGGCTGTCCGCCCGCCGGGGCGACCACCTGGTGCTGCTCGCCCGCGGGCGTGAGGCCCTGGAGCGCGTCGCCGCCGACTGCGACGCACTCGGCGCCGCCACGACGATGGTGACCCCCGCCGACGTCTCCGACGACGACGACGTACGCCGCGCGGTCGCCGCTGCGGTCGAGCGGCACGGCCGGCTCGACGTCGTCGTGGGCGACGCGGGGGTCGTCGCCTACGGCCGCATCCAGGACGTCCCCGTCGAGGTCTTCGACGCCGTCCTGGCCACCAACCTGCACGGCTCGGTCAACCTCGTCCGGCACGTGCTCCCCGTGCTCCGCCGGCAGGGAGAGGGCAGCGTCGTGCTCGTCGGCTCCCTGATCGGGCACATCGCGGTGCCGGACATGGCGGCGTACGTCGTGTCCAAGTGGGGCCTGCGCGGGCTCGTGCGCCAGCTCCGCGTCGACAACCGTGACCGGCCGGCGCTGCGCTTCGGCTACGTCGCGCCGGGCGGTGTGGACACGCCGATCTACGAGCAGGCCGCGACCTACGGCGACTCCGTCGGGCGTCCGCCGTTCCCCGTCCAGACGCCCGAGCGGGTGGCGGCGCGGGTCCTGGCGGCCGCGGCCCACCCCTGGCGCGGAGGGCAGTCGAACGCCGCCAACCACGTGATCCGGTTCGGCTTCCGGGTCCTCCCGCCGGTCTACGACCGCTTGGTCGGCCCGCTGTTCACGCTGGCCGCCCAGGACCTCGAGCGCGAGGTCGAGCTCGGTCCCGGCAACGTGCTGGAGTCGCGTCAGGAGCGCAACGCGCTCCGCGGCACCCACGGCAACGCCCTGGTGGGCATCGCCCGCAACGTCGCGGAGCTGGGCCGGCGACGCAAGGCGCTGGCCCGATGACGGGCACGACGTACGACGCGGTCGTCGTGGGCGCCGGGCCCAACGGCCTCGTCGCGGCCAACCGGCTGCTCGACGCGGGCTGGTCGGTCCTCCTGCTGGAGGCCCAGCCCGACGTCGGCGGCGCCGTGCGCAGCGACCGCGAGCTGCACCCGGACTTCGTGCACGACACGTTCAGCGCCTTCTACCCCCTGGCCGCCTCGTCCCCGACGATCCGGTCCTTCGACCTCGAGGAGCACGGCCTGTCCTGGCGGCACGCGCCCTCGGTGCTCGGTCACCCGTTCCCCGACGGCAGCTGGGCGGTGCTGCACCACGACCGGGAGGCGACCGCCGCCGGCCTGGAGGCACACTGCGCCGGCGACGGCGAGGCCTGGCTCGAGCTCTGCGCCCAGTGGGACCGGGTGGGCCCCCACCTCATCGGCGCCCTGCTCACACCCTTCCCGCCCGTCCGCCACGCTGTCGGCGTGCTGGCCGCCCTGCGGCACGTCGGGGGGCTCGGCTTCGTCAAGACGCTGCTCACCCCGGTGTCCGAGCTCGGCCGGCAGCGCTTCGGGGGAGAGGCGGCCCGCGTGCTCCTCGCCGGCAACGCGGCCCACGCGGACATCCCGCTCGACGCCCCCGGCTCCTCGCTGCTCGGGATGCTGCTCGCCATGATGGGCCAGACCGTCGGCTTCCCGGTCCCCGAAGGCGGCGCCGGCGAGCTCACCCAGGCGCTGGCGCGTCGCTTCCGTGCGCGCGGGGGCGAGATCCGGACCGGTGCCGAGGTCACCCGCGTCGACGTGGAGCGGGGACGGGCCACGGGCGTCCGGACCGCCGACGGTGAGCGGTACGCCGTACGACGCGCGGTCGTGGCCGACGTGCTGGCCCCGACGCTCTACACCCGGTTGCTCGACCCCGCGGACGTGCCCGACCGCGTCACCCGTGCCCTGCGCACCTTCGAGCTCGATCCGGGGACCGTCAAGGTCGACTGGGCGCTCGACAGCGGCGTCCCGTGGACCGGCGCGCCCGACCTGGCCCCCGGGACCGTCCACGTCGCCGACTCGGTGGCCGACATGTCGCAGGCGATGAGCCAGGTGCAGTCCGGGGCAGTGCCAGCGGCTCCCTTCATGCTCACCGGCCAGATGACGACGTCCGACGCCAGCCGCTCGCCAGCGGGCACCGAGTCGTTCTGGGCGTACGCCCACGTGCCCCAGCGAGCCACCTCGGACGCCGGGGACGGCGGCATCCGGGGCACGTGGGACCGCGACGACTGCGAGAGGTTCGCCGACCGCATGCAGGCGCGGCTGGAGAAGGCCGCGCCCGGCTTCGGCGACCGGGTGCTGGCGCGCCGGGTGCTGGGACCGCGCGAGATGGAGGCCCGCGACGCCAACCTGGTCGGGGGTGCCCTCAACGGCGGCACCGCCCAGCTGCACCAGCAGCTGGTGTTCCGGCCGGTCCCGGGGCTCGGACGCGCCGAGACCCCGGTCCGTGGCCTCTACCTCGGGTCGGCGTCGGCGCACCCGGGCGGCGGCGTGCACGGGGCCTGCGGCGACAACGCGGCACGGGCCGCGATCGCCCGGGACCGCGTGGAGCGGGTCCTCCCCGGCCGCGGCGGCCGGGGGCTCCTCGGTCGCTGAGCGGTCAGCGCTCGAGCGCCGGACCCGCCGCGAGCCTCACCGGGCCGCGCGCTGACCGTGGGTCGTCGACGCGCGTCCCACCCTGCTGGACCTCCACGACCTCCTGCTCGTGCAGCTCGCGGGCGACGTCGCGGGCCACGGGCATGAGGTCGCGCCACTGCTCGCCGCCCACCACGCGGGCCGCGTCGCTGGGGCAGATGGTGCTCGTCTCCCGGTGCCTCAGCAGCGCCCGGACGGTCGCAGCGAGGCGGTCCCGCCGTCCCTCCTCGGACGGCTCCTCCCACCAGGGCTCGCCGCGCTCCCCGAGGGCCACCTTGGCGTCGTGGACGAACGGGCGGGCCGCGTCACCGCGGCTGCCCACGAGGCGGCGGGCCCGCATGAGCTCCTTGACCAGCTCCGCTCGCAGCGGCTCCGGGATCGAGGTGTCGGTGGCCCGCCATCGGCGACCGTCGACGACGATGTGGTGGCCGTCGGGGGTCCGCTCGACGTCGTCACCGCTCATGTCGACACCCTAGGCGTCGCCTGTCCGCGGGCCACCGTGCACCGGACTCCGGTGACGTGACGGTGGACCACGTCGGAGGGGAATCTCGGGGGAGGGACTCCCCGCCGACGCGGCAGCGACGACGCTACTCCGCACGCGGGTGGCTTGTCTGCGCCGCGCGTGAGCCTCGCCAAATCAGGTGAGCACCGGTCTGGACGGTGTGCCGGGTGCGTCAGTCCTCGGGCGGCCGGGCCGGCGCCGGTCCGGTGAAGGTGAAGCCCTCGATGGCCGCCAGCTCGCGCGAGTGCGCGCGGATCGAGTCCTCGGCGATCCGCCGGCCCTGCCGGTTGATCCCCTCGACCATCTCGGTGCGGGCGCTGGCCAGGGAGGCCAGTGCGTGCTCGTGCAGGTCGGCCAGGTAGCGCAGGTCCAGGACGTGCCCGTCCTCCAGGGGCGTGACCGGAGCGGACTTGCCCCGCGACGTGGGGAGAGGGGGTCGTGGGCCGTCCGCGTCCCGGACCGTCCACGACGACACCAGACGGACCGCGGTCCTGCCCCGGGCCCGCTGGGTGGCGGCGGTGAGCCGTGCCAGCCCGCGGATCCCGGGGTCGGTCGACTGCCCGGCCTGCACACTGAGCGCCGTGACCGTGCGGACGCTCGGCAGCACCTGGTCGAGGTAGCGCCGGTCGGCGTCGTTGGCCTGGCGGTTGCCGGGGGACTGGGGACTCATGCCATCTCTCCCGCTCGGACCGACGGGACGGGCATGCCGGCGAGGGCGCGCACCGGCACCGGACGCGGGGTCGTGTCCGGCGAGGGCAGCCGGACCAGCTCCTCCAGCTCCTGCACGATGCTCCACGGCGTGGGAGCGGACGGTTCCCGCAGGACCGCGAGCAGCTGGTCGACGGATTGGGACACCGTGAACGACCTCGCGGCCGCCGCGCGCTGGGCATCGGGGACGGCTCCCCGCGCCAGGGCCTCCAGGATGCCGTGGGCGAGGGCCTCGGAGTTGTCCGGCGCGATGAGGTCGAGGGCACCGCAGTCGGTCTCGGGGAGACCACCGTCGTCGGAGGCCACCACGCGGCAGCCGGAGTGCTGCGCCTCGATGGAGACGATGCCGAAGGTCTCGTGCCAGTACTGCCCGTTGGACGGCATGACGACGACGTCGTGCTCCGCCATCAGGGCGGCCACGTCTGCGGGCGAGGTGCGCGCCTCCACGAGGCGGATCCGCGGATGCGTGCGCAGCATCCGCTCGATGGTCCGGCCCTGGGGCTTGTCGGCCCCCGCGGTGGTGACCGTGAAGGTCAGGGACGGGTCCTGGTCGATGAGGTCGGTGTGGAGCATCGCCAGGAGGGTGTAGATGCCCTTCTCGGGGTGAGGCGCCCGGCGTACAGGACGCGGCGACCGACGTGGTCGGGCCGGTCGTGGCTGGCGAACACCGGCTCGGCGAACGGGTAGACCACGTGGATGTCGGCGACGTCCACGTCCAGGAACCTGCTCCACAGGTCGGCCGCGTAGCTGCTGGTGGCGATGAGCGTCCGGTCCCGCGTCGCCGCGGCGACCTCCGCCCGCTGCCGGGCGCGCAGCGGAGGGGGGACGTGCAGGACCTGGTACGCCGGACGGCGGGTGGGCACGGGCGGGGCGTCGCTCACGAACACCACCGTGCCCTCGAGCGCGCTCACCTCGGACCACGACCCCAGGGACAGGAACGGGATCGCGTCGAACTCCCGGCGACCGTCCGCCGTACCCAGGCCGCAGGTGACGACCCGGGCGTCGACGCCGCGGCGGTTGAGCTCGCGGACGTGGCCGATCGTGAAGTTCTCCGAGCCGCCGGTGCCGGCGGGGAGACGCTCGCCGGGGGACCAGACGAAGGAGATCACCGGGTGGCCGGGGAGCTGGACGAGCCCCGCTGGACGTGGTCGCTGCTGGGGCGTGGATGCATGTCGGCTACCGCCTGCGTTGCTGCAGGACCGGCACGCGATGTCCATGGACCCATCGTCGGCCGCTGGCCCTTGCAGTCGTGCCTCCAACCTACTCGACGGTCGGGCAGTCGAAGGCGACGTCCAGCGATGGTTCCGGGACAAGACGAAGCCACCCGTCGGCGCGCGTCCTGCGCGGCCTGCCGACGGGTGGCTCAGCGTGACCCAGCGAATCCCCCCGGATCCAGCCGGTCACAAGCTCGTTCCCTCAGGTTAGGTGCGTGGCTCCTGCGGCGTAAACCGCCCGTTCGGACTAGCGCTCCGCCGACTTCGGTCGCCCCGCTCCGGATGCCGCCCGTGCCCGTTGCGACCGTGCCTTGCGCCGGAGCACCATGGGCAGATGACACAACCCGCACACGAGCATGACGACCAGGAGGCGTGGCGCGACCTCCAGGACGTGCTCGAGGAGCGCGACGCCGAGTGGTGGGCCGGCGAGCAGGACTCGGGCGACGGAGAGCGGGACTGACGATCGGTCGCGGGACGAGTGGCGCTGGAGCTCGTCCGAACCACCGCAAGCTGGGGGCGCGGACCGCACCGAGGCGGTCCGCAGGGCCTACGACCTGGGGCTGCTCTGAGGAGAAGCCCCCGCCTCCATCGGGCGAGAGAAGCAAACAGCCCCTGAGCTGCGGCTTCGCAGGTCAGGGGCTGTTCGTCGATCTGGTGGGCGATACTGGGATTGAACCAGTGACCTCTTCCGTGTCAGGGAAGCGCGCTACCGCTGCGCCAATCGCCCAGGTCTTGACTTGTGTGGAGGTGGGTACGGGATTTGAACCCGTGTACACGGATTTGCAGTCCGTTGCCTCGCCTCTCGGCCAACCCACCGCGGGGGGCCCTCCAGGGAGGGACCCGGTGGAGAGACCTCTCCGAGCGGACAACGAGACTCGAACTCGCGACCTCAACCTTGGCAAGGTTGCGCTCTACCAACTGAGCTATGTCCGCCTGCGCTTCCCCTCCGGTGACCCGGCGGGAAGTGCGAGTGGAACATTAGCCGACGGTGCGGCGGGTGCCAAAACCGGGTCCCCCACCGCGTGTTCCCGGGCGGTTCCGCGGGGTCCCGGCTGCCTAGAGTGACCCCATGCGCGCGTGGATGAACGGTGACCTGCTGACCGACCCGACCGGCCCGGTGCTCGGGGTCACCGACCACGGGTTCACCGTCGGTGACGGTGTCTTCGAGTCCGTCAAGACCCTGGACGGCCGCCCGTTCGCCCTCACCCGCCACCTCGACCGCCTGGCCCGGTCCGCGACCGGTCTCGGGCTCGAGGCTCCCGACGAGGACGAGGTGCGCCGCGGCATCGACGCGGTGCTGGAGGGTGCCGGCGACCCGCTCGGGCGACTGCGCATCACCTACACCGCGGGGCCGGCGCCGATGGGCTCGGGACGCGGGGACGGCCCGGCCACCCTCGTCGTGGCCTGGTCCGCCCTCGAGCCGACGGGGGAGTCGACCACGGTCGCCACCGTGCCCTGGACACGCAACGAGCGCGGGGCGACGGCGGGGCTCAAGACCACGTCGTACGCCGAGAACGTCATCGCGCTCGCCCACGCCCAGCGGCAGGGCGGGACCGAGGCGATCTTCGCCAACACGGTCGGACACCTGTGCGAGGGCACCGGTTCCAACGTCTTCTACGTCGTCGACGGCGAGCTGCGCACCCCCACGCTGGCGAGCGGGTGCCTGGCCGGAGTCACCCGGGCGCTGGTGCTCGAGTGGTGCGGTGGTCGCGAGGTCGACGAGCCGATCGAGGTCGCCCAGCGCGCGGACGAGGCCTTCCTCGTGTCGACGACGCGCGACGTGCAGGCGATCAGGACGTGGGACGGCCGCGACATGCCGGCGCCGGGACCGGTCACCGCCGAGTGTGCCGCCACGTGGCGCCGCCGCGAGGGCGAGCGGATCGACCCCTGATACTGGAGGGGTGACCGACCTGGACCCCGCCATCGCCGACCGCCTCAAGCGCTCGGCCGACGGACTGGTGCCCGCGATCGTCCAGCAGCACGACACCGGCGAGGTGCTCATGCTCGGCTGGATGGACGACGAGGCGCTGGCCCGCACCCTGGAGACCCGCCGGGCGACGTACTGGAGCCGCTCGCGCCAGGAGTACTGGGTCAAGGGCGAGACGTCCGGCCACGCCCAGCACGTCCACGAGGTCCGGCTCGACTGCGACGGGGACACCCTGCTGATCCGCGTCGAGCAGGTCGGCGCCGCGTGCCACACCGGGGACCGCACCTGCTTCGACGCGGACCGGCTCGATGGCTGAGCCCTCGACGCCCGAGCCCTCAGCGCCCGAGCCCTCGACGCCCGAGTCCTCAACGCCGGCGCCCGACGACGAGCAGCGTCCCCGGACCGGCTTCGGGCCGGTGGTGCTCGCCGGGCTGGCCAGTGCCGGCCTCGCGGCCGTCGCCGGCACCCGGGCCTGGGTCGAGGGCACGTCCGGCCAGCTGAGCACCGAGACTGCCGGGGACGCCGCCGTCGTCGGCTCGGCGGTGGCCGAGGGGCTTGGGGAGATGCCGCTCGCCGGGGCGCTGAGCCTCGTCGTGCTCGCCGGCTGGGGGGTCGTTCTCGTGACCCGCGGTCGCTTCCGCCGGCTCGTGATGGGCGTCGCCGCGCTCGCCGCCGTCGGGCTGGTCGTCACCACGGTGTGGGCGCTCTTCACCCTGCAGGACTCGGTGGCGGACCAGCTCATGGCCGCGTCGGGCGCCGACACCGCGGACGTCCACCTCACCGGCTGGTACGCCGCGGCGTGCCTCGCCGCCGTCGGCTGCGTGGTCACCACGCTGCTCGCCGTCCGCCTCGTGCCCGCCTGGCCCGAGATGGGTCGCCGCTACGACGCCCCGGCAGGGGAGGCGGCACCCGCCGAACCGCAGGGCAACCTGGAGATCTGGAAGGCCCTCGACGAGGGGCATGACCCGACCGACCGGTAGTGGCCCCTAGACTGACCGGCGTCCGATCGGGGTCGCCGATCGCGCCCCTCGCCAGCACCGCACGCCTCGCACCAAAGGAGCACCCATGGCCAACAACCACGGCAACACCCCCGCTGCGTGGACCGCGGTGAGCGTGGCCATGCTCGGCTTCCTGGTCGGCTCGATCGCGCTCATGCTCTCGCCGGTCAGCATGACGCTCTTCTGGGTCGGCATCGCGCTGGGCGTCGTCGCCCTCCCGCTCTTCCTCGTGATGGCCCGGCTCGGGTTCCACGGCGACCCGCACTGACCTGATGGGCGCCCGGGCGCAGCGGCTCGCCGCACCGCTCGGTGCCGCCGCCCTCGTCGCGGTCGCGACCCTCGCGCTCGCCGTCCGCGACCCCCACCGGCCGGGCAGCTGGGGCTGGTGCCCCACGCAGGTGCTGACGCACCTCGACTGCCCTGCCTGCGGCAGCCTCCGTGCGGTCCACGACCTCACCCAGCTCGACCTCTCGGCCGCCGCGTCCAGCAACCTGCTCCTCGTCGTGGCGCTCCCCGTCGTGCTCGTGCTCTGGCTGCGACGGGTCGTCGTGCTGTGGCGAGGGGGAGAGGCGATGCGCCCCCTCACCGTGCCCACCGCCGTCTGGGTGGTCGGGATGGGGGTGGCCGTGGTGTTCACCGTGGCGCGCAACCTGCCGGGGTCCTGGCTCGCAGCCTGAGCCACCGTCGGCCCCGCCACCGGTGGAGTGAGAGGGTTGACCCCATGTCCGTGCTCGACCAGATCATCGTCGGCGTCCGTGAGGACCTCGCCGGTCGCGAGGCCGTCCGGCCGCTCGCCGACGTCCGCGCCGCGCTGGCCGACGTCGACCCCGCCCGCGACCCGATGCCGCACTTCCGCGCCCCCGGCTCCAGCGTGATCGCGGAGGTCAAGCGCAAGAGC
The DNA here is from genome assembly GCF_001428425.1 of Nocardioides sp. Soil777. NCBI lineage: Bacteria > Bacillati > Actinomycetota > Actinomycetes > Propionibacteriales > Nocardioidaceae > Nocardioides > Nocardioides sp. Soil777. The sequence continues at coordinate 140,223 of NZ_LMSN01000018.1, read as the reverse complement.
CCCAGCAAGGGCGATCTCGCCGACATCCCCGACCCCGCGTCCCTCGCCGCGGCCTACGCCGCGGGCGGTGCGGCGGCGATCTCCGTGCTCACCGAGCGCCGCCGCTTCGGGGGATCGCTCGACGACCTCGTCGCCGTTCGCGCGGCCGTCGAGACCCCGGTGCTCCGCAAGGACTTCATCGTCACGAGCTACCAGCTCGTCGAGGCCCGCGCCGCCGGTGCCGACCTCGCGCTGCTCATCGTGGCCGCCCTCGACGACGACGACCTGCGCCGGCTCCACGACGAGGCGCGCGAGCTCGGGCTCACCGTGCTCGTCGAGGTCCACGACGAGGCGGAGACCGAGCGGGCGGTGGCCCTCGGCGCCGAGCTCGTCGGCGTCAACGCGCGCAACCTCAAGACCCTCGCGGTCGACAACGACACCTTCGGCCGCCTCGCCCCCCTCGTCCCCGAGGACCGGGTGCTGGTGGCCGAGTCGGGGATCAGCGGCCCCGACGACGTGACCCGGTTCGTGGGCGAGGGCGCGCGCGCCGTGCTCGTCGGCGAGGCGCTGGTCAGGGACGGCGACCCCACCGGCGCCGTACGTGCCATGACAGGAGTGCAGCGATGAGCCAGCAGGTCAGCCAGTACGACGCCGACGACCAGGGCTACTACGGCGGCACATGGGGCGGGCGGTTCATGCCCGAGGCCCTCGTCGCCGCGCTCGACGAGCTCACCCAGGCGTGGCACGACGCGATGGCCGACCCGGCCTTCGTCGCCGAGTTCGAGGCGATCTGCCGCGACTACGCCGGCACCCCGAGCCGGCTCTACCACGCCGAGCGCCTCTCCCAGCAGGTCGGCGCCCGGATCCTGCTCAAGCGCGAGGACCTCAACCACACCGGCGCCCACAAGATCCGCAACGTGCTCGGGCAGGCGCTGCTCACCCGCCGGATGGGCAAGCAGCGCGTCATCGCCGAGACCGGCGCCGGGCAGCACGGCGTTGCCAGCGCCACCGCGGCGGCCTACTTCGGGCTCGACTGCACCGTCTACATGGGCTCGGTCGACACGCGTCGGCAGGCGCTCAACGTCGCCCGGATGAATCTCCTCGGCGCCAAGGTCGTGGCGGTCGACTCGGGCAGCGCGACGCTCAAGGACGCCATCAACGAGGCGCTGCGAGACTGGGTCGCCAGCGTCGACCACACGGCGTACCTCTTCGGGACGGCCGCCGGCCCGCACCCCTTCCCCAGCATGGTCCGCGACTTCACCCGCGGCATCGGCGACGAGGCGCGCGCCCAGGTCCTCGAGCAGTACGGCGCCCTGCCGGACGCCATCGCCGCCTGCGTCGGCGGCGGGTCCAACGCCATCGGGCTGTTCACCGCGTTCCTCGACGACGAGGACGTCAAGATCTACGGCTTCGAGCCCGGCGGCGACGGGGTCGAGACGGGGCGGCACGCGGCCACCATCCACGCCGGTGAGGCGGGGGTCCTGCACGGGGCCCGCACCTACGTCCTGCAGGACGAGGACGGCCAGACGGTCGAGTCGCACTCGATCTCGGCCGGCCTCGACTACCCGGGCGTCGGGCCGCAGCACGCGCACCTCGCCCAGACGGGCCGGGCGACCTACCGCCCGATCACCGACACCCAGGCGATGGACGCCCTCGCCCTGCTGGCCCGCACCGAGGGCATCATCCCGGCGATCGAGTCGGCCCACGCCGTGGCCGGTGCCATCGACGTGGCCCGCGAGCTGGCCGCCGAGAAGGGGCCGGAGGCCACGGTGCTCATCAACCTGAGCGGCCGCGGCGACAAGGACATGGGCACCGCCACCGAGTGGTTCAAGCTCGGCCAGCCCGACGACGAGACCGGAGACCCCGAGTGAGCGCGACCACCGCCACCGCCTTCGCGACCGCCCGCGCCGAGGGGCGCGCCGCGCTGGTCGGCTACCTGCCCGCGGGCTACCCGAGCGTGGAGGGCTCGATCGAGGCCATGCTGGCCATGGTCGACGCCGGCTGCGACATCATCGAGGTCGGCCTGCCCTACAGCGACCCGGTGATGGACGGGCCCACGATCCAGGCGGCCGCCCAGGCCGCCCTCGAGGCCGGCACCCGCACCAGCGACGTCATGCGCGTCGTGGAGGCGGTCGCCGCCACCGGGACGCCCACCGTGGTGATGACCTACTGGAACCCCGTCGAGCGCTACGGCGTGGAGCGCTTCGCCGCCGACCTCGCCGCCGCCGGGGGAGCGGGCCTCATCACGCCCGACCTCACCCCCGACTCGGCCCGTGAGTGGATCGAGGCGGCCGATGCCCACGGTCTCGACAAGGTCTTCCTCGTCGCCCCCAGCAGCACCGAGGACCGGGTCGCCATGACGACGGCCGCGTGCCGGGGCTTCGTCTACGCGACCGCCGTGATGGGCGTGACCGGGGCGCGGACCACCACCAGCGACCTCGCCGGCCCACTCGTCGCGCGCACGAAGGCGACCACCGACCTGCCGGTCTGCGTCGGGCTCGGCGTCAGCACCGGCGACCAGGCGGCCGAGGTGGCGTCTTACGCCGACGGCGTCATCGTCGGGTCCGCCTTCGTCCGCACCCTGCTGGACCACGCCGACGACCCGGGCGCGGGGCTGTCCGCGCTGCGCGTGCTCACCGAGGACCTGGCAGGTGGGGTGCGTCGTGCGTAGGACCCCCGGGGCCGTGGTGACGGCCCTCCTGTCCGCGGTCCTGCTGGCCGGTTGCGGAGGCTCCTCGAGCAGCGCCACCGAGTTCACCGGCACCCTCGTGGACCCGCCCTTCGAGGTCGCGGGCACCACCTTGGCCACCACCACCGGCGAGGACCTGTCGCTCGCCGACCCGGGTGCCCGGCTGACCCTGGTCTTCTTCGGCTACACGACCTGCCCCGATGTCTGCCCGCTGGTGATGTCCTCGATCGCCGGCGCGGTCAACCGCCTCGACGAGGACGACCGGTCCCAGGTCCAGGTCGCCTTCGTCACCACCGACCCGAAGGTCGACACCCCGCCGGTGATGCAGGACTACCTCGACGGCTACGGCATCGAGCAGGCGGGCGTGACCGCCGTCGGCGGCCGGGCCAGCCGGGACGAGACCGTGGAGCTCGGCGAGAGCGTTGGGATCTTCGTCGCGGACGCCGAGGAGCTCGAGAGCGGTGGCTTCGACCTCGGGAGCCACGGCTCCCAGGTGATCGCGGTCGACGCGTCCGGCCAGGCGCCGGCGTTCTGGAACCAGGACGTGTCCCCGGCCCAGCTGTCCGCCGACATCGAGACCCTGTTGAGTGAGTCATGAGCACCCTGACCGTGCTGCCCGAGATCCTCGTCCACTCCATCCCGAGCCCCAGCCAGGGCACGTGGTACCTCGGACCGCTGCCGATCCGCGGCTACGCCCTGAGCATCATCCTCGGCATCGTCGCGGCGATCTGGATCGGTGAGCGCCGCTGGCAGGCCCGTGGGGGCCGCGCCGGGGACATCGGCGACCTCGCGATCTGGGGCGTCCCGTTCGGCCTCGTCGGCGGCCGGCTCTACCACGTCCTCACCGACTGGCAGCTGTACTTCGGGGAGGGCGAGAACCCCGTGGCCGCGCTGTACATCTGGCGCGGTGGGCTCGGCATCTGGGGCGCGATCGCCCTGGGTGCGGTGGGCGTGATGATCGGCGCTCGGCTGCGCGGCATCAAGCTGCTCCCGCTCCTGGACGCCATCGCTCCCGGGGTGCTGGTCGCGCAGGCCATCGGGCGCTGGGGAAACTGGTTCAACCAGGAGCTCTACGGTCGTCCCACCGACCTGCCCTGGGCGCTGGAGATCGACCCCGCCCACCGGCCGGACGCCTACCCGGACGTCGCGACGTACCACCCGACGTTCCTCTACGAGTTCTTCTGGTGCCTGGGAGCCTTCGCGCTGCTGGTGTGGCTGGACAAGCGGTTCCGGCTCGGCTTCGGGCGGGTGGCCGCGCTCTACGTGATGCTCTACACGCTCGGCCGGGTGTGGATCGAGAACCTGCGGATCGACGAGGTCCAGCTGATCGACGTGGGCGGCCTGCGGCTCAACGTCTGGACCTCCATCGTGCTCTTCGTGCTCGCGGCGGCGTACTTCGCGTGGTCCGCCGTCAGGCGTCCGGGCCGCGAGGAGCAGGTCTACACCCAGGAGCGCCTCGACCACGACCGAGCCGACGACGAGGAGCCGACCACCCGTCCGGCGACCGGGGCGTCTGAGGGCTGAGATCGCCGTCTCACCCCGTGGCGCCGCCGGTGATAGATTTCCTGACGCGCGGGCCAACGCCGTCCCCTGCCGATCGCCACATCCACCGCCGGACCCCACCACGAGCACCTCGCACCACGCGGGACTGTGCGGTGTGTCCGGCGAACGACGACGGGAGAAAGCCAGATGCACGCCTTCCCGCCGCCCGCACCCGGAGCACGTTCCGGACTTGGGGCCGGACCTGAAGCACAAGGGCTCTACGACCCCCGCCACGAGCACGATGCGTGCGGCGTGGCGTTCGTGGCCACCCTGACCGGTGTCGCCAGCCACGACATCGTGGCCAAGGCGCTCACCGCGCTGCGCAACCTCGACCACCGCGGCGCCGCCGGAGCCGAGACCAACTCCGGCGACGGTGCGGGCATCCTCATGCAGGTGCCCGACGCCTTCCTGCGCGCCGTGGTCGACTTCGACCTCCCGGCGCAGCGCAGCTACGCCGTCGGGACGGCCTTCATCCCCGGTGACGACGCGGCCGTGGCCGCCACCCGAGCGCGGATCGAGCAGATCGCGACCGAGGAGGGCCTCACCGTCCTCGGCTGGCGTGATGTCCCGGTCGACCCCTCCACGCTGGGGGCCACCGCGATCAGCGTCATGCCGACCTTCGTGCAGCTCTTCGTGTCCGGCTCCGCCAAGCGTGTCAGCGGCATGGCCCTCGAGCGCCTCGCCTTCTGCCTGCGCAAGCGGGCCGAGCACGAGACGGACGTCTACTTCCCGTCGCTCTCCTCGCGCACCCTGGCCTACAAGGGCATGCTCACCACCGACCAGCTCGGCCACTTCTTCCCCGACCTGGTGGACGAGCGGATCGCGTCGGCGATGGCGGTCGTGCACTCGCGTTTCTCAACCAACACGTTCCCGAGCTGGCCGCTTGCCCACCCGTTCCGCTTCATCGCGCACAACGGCGAGATCAACACCGTGATGGGCAACCGCAACTGGATGCGGGCCCGCGAGGCGCTGCTCTCCAGCGACCTCATCCCCGGCGACCTCGACCGGCTCTTCCCGATCTGCACGCCCGGCAGCTCCGACTCCGCGTCCTTCGACGAGGTCCTCGAGCTGCTGCACATGGGCGGTCGCTCGCTGCCCCACTCGGTGCTGATGATGATCCCGGAGGCCTGGGAGAACCACGCCGAGATGGACGCCAAGCGACGTGCGTTCTACCAGTTCCACTCCTCGATGATGGAGCCGTGGGACGGCCCGGCCTGCGTCGTCTTCACCGACGGCTCGCAGATCGGCGCCGTGCTCGACCGCAACGGCCTGCGCCCCTCGCGCTACTGGGTCACCGACGACGGTCTCGTCGTCCTCGCCTCCGAGGTCGGGGTGCTCGACATCGACCCCGCCACGGTGGTCCGCAAGGGCCGCCTCCAGCCGGGCCGGATGTTCCTCATCGACACCGACGAGCACCGGATCATCGAGGACGAGGAGGTCAAGTCCGAGCTGGCGGCCGAGCACCCGTACGACGAGTGGCTGCACGCCGGCCTGATCCACCTCGACGACGTCATCGACCGCGAGCACATCGTCCACACCCACGCCTCCGTGACGCGGCGCCAGCAGATCTTCGGCTACACCGAGGAGGAGCTGCGCGTCCTGCTCACGCCGATGGCCAACACCGGTGCCGAGACGCTCGGCTCGATGGGCACCGACACGCCGATCGCGGCCCTCAGCGAGAAGCCCCGGCTGCTGTTCGACTACTTCGCCCAGCTCTTCGCGCAGGTCACCAACCCGCCGCTGGACGCGATCCGCGAGGAGCTCGTGACCTCGCTCAGCGGCACCATCGGTCCGGAGGCCAACCTGCTCCAGCCGACCCCCGCGTCGTGCCGTCAGGTCGTGCTGCCCTTCCCGGTGATCTCCAACGACGACCTGGCCAAGATCCGCCACATCAACCGTGACGGCGACATGCCCGGCTTCATCACCCACGTCTCCCGCGGCCTGTACGACGTCGCGGGCGGCGGCGAGGCGCTGGCGCAGCGGCTCGACGAGATCTGCGCCGAGGTGTCGGAGGCGATCGCCGGGGGAGCGCGCATCATCGTGCTCTCGGACCGGCACTCCACGGCCGACCTCGCCCCGATCCCGTCGCTCCTGCTGACCGGCGCGGTCCACCACCACCTGGTGCGGGAGAAGACGCGCACGCAGGTCGGCCTGCTGGTCGAGGCCGGTGACGTCCGCGAGGTGCACCACGTGGCGCTGCTCGTCGGCTACGGCGCCGCGGCGGTCAACCCCTACCTCGCCATGGAGTCCGTCGAGGACCTCGCGCGGGAGGGCTACTACGTCAAGGCCGAGCCCGAGAAGGCCGTGGCCAACCTCATCAAGGGCCTGGGCAAGGGCGTCCTCAAGGTGATGTCCAAGATGGGCGTCTCCACCGTGGCGTCCTACACCGGGGCGCAGATCTTCGAGGCCGTCGGGCTCTCGCAGTCCGTCGTCGACCGCTACTTCACCGGCACCACGTCCAAGCTGGGCGGCATCGAGCTCGACACCATCGCCGAGGAGGTCGCCCGCCGGCACGCCACGGCGTACCCGCGGGGCGGCATCGCGCCCGCCCACCGCGAGCTCGAGATCGGCGGCGAGTACCAGTGGCGCCGCGAGGGCGAGCCGCACCTCTTCGACCCGGAGACGGTCTTCCGCCTCCAGCACGCCACCCGGTCGGGCAGCTACGACATCTTCAAGCAGTACACCTCGCGGGTCGACGAGCAGTCGGAGCGGCTGATGACGCTGCGCGGGCTGTTCCGCTTCAAGGACGGCGAGGCCACCGGCCGGCAGCCGATCAGCATCGACGAGGTCGAGCCCGTCTCGGAGATCGTCAAGCGGTTCTCGACCGGCGCCATGTCCTACGGCTCCATCAGCCAGGAGGCGCACGAGACCCTCGCCATCGCGATGAACCGGCTGGGCGGCAAGTCCAACACCGGTGAGGGCGGCGAGGACGCGGACCGGCTCCACGACCCCGAGCGCCGCAGCTCGATCAAGCAGGTCGCGTCGGGACGCTTCGGCGTGACGTCGGAGTACCTCACCAACGCCGACGACATCCAGATCAAGATGGCGCAGGGCGCCAAGCCCGGCGAGGGCGGCCAGCTGCCCGGCCACAAGGTCTACCCGTGGGTGGCCAAGACCCGGCACTCCACGCCGGGCGTGGGGCTCATCAGCCCGCCGCCGCACCACGACATCTACTCGATCGAGGACCTGGCGCAGCTGATCCACGACCTCAAGAACGCCAACCCGAGCGCGCGCGTGCACGTCAAGCTCGTGTCGGAGGTCGGCGTCGGCACCGTCGCGGCCGGCGTGTCCAAGGCGCACGCCGACGTGGTGCTGATCTCGGGCCACGACGGCGGCACCGGCGCGTCGCCGCTGACGTCGCTCAAGCACGCGGGCGGACCGTGGGAGCTCGGCCTGGCCGAGACCCAGCAGACGCTGCTGCTCAACGGTCTGCGGGACCGCATCGTCGTCCAGGCCGACGGCCAGCTCAAGACCGGGCGCGACGTCGTCGTCGCCGCCCTGCTGGGCGCGGAGGAGTACGGCTTCGCCACCGCCCCGCTGGTCGTCAGCGGCTGCATCATGATGCGCGTCTGCCACCTCGACACCTGCCCCGTGGGCGTCGCGACGCAGAACCCCGTCCTGCGCGAGCGCTTCAGCGGCAAGGCGGAGTACGTCGTCAACTTCTTCACCTACATCGCCGAGGAGGTGCGCGAGCTGCTCGCGCAGCTCGGCTTCCGCACCCTCGACGAGGCCATCGGACAGGTGGGGTCGCTCGACATCGCGCAGGCGGTGGACCACTGGAAGGCCGCCGGTCTCGACCTGACGCCGATCCTGCACCAGGCCTCGCGCTCGGGTGAGTTCGGGCAGTTCGAGCACCAGGACCTGCGCTGCACGCACGGCCAGGACCACGGGCTCGACAAGGCGCTCGACAACGAGCTGGTCAAGCTGGCCGCACCGGCGCTGGAGGACGGCGAGCCCGTCCGCGCCCAGGTGCAGGTCCGCAACGTCAACCGGACCGTGGGCACGATCCTCGGCCACGAGGTGACCAAGCGCTACCGAGGCGAGGGCCTGCCCGACGGCACCATCGACATCACCTTCACCGGGTCGGCGGGGCAGTCGTTCGGTGCGTTCGTGCCGCGCGGCATCACGCTGCGCCTCGAGGGCGACGCCAACGACTACGTCGGCAAGGGCCTCTCGGGCGGGCGCATCGTCGTACGTCCCGACAGGTCGGCGACGTTCGAGGCCCACGAGCAGATCATCGCGGGCAACACGATCGCGTACGGCGCCACGTCGGGCGAGATCTACCTCCGCGGCCAGGCGGGCGAGCGCTTCTGCGTGCGCAACTCCGGCGCGACCGCGGTGGTGGAGGGCGTCGGGGACCACGGCTGCGAGTACATGACCGGCGGCGTGGTGGTGGTGCTCGGCCCGACCGGACGCAACTTCGCCGCGGGCATGTCCGGCGGCCACGCCTTCGTGCTCGACCTCGACGAGGGCCGGGTCAACCCCGAGCTCGTCGACCTCGGCCCCGTCACCGGCGACGCGGTCGAGCAGCTCAAGGCCCTGGTCACCCGGCACGCGGAGGAGACCGGCTCGACGGTCGCCACCGCGCTGCTCGACGACTGGGACAACGCGCTGGGCCGCTTCACCGAGGTGATGCCCCGCGACTACAAGCGAGTGCTGGACGCCCGCGCCGAGGCCCTCGCGGAGGGCCTCGACGAGGACCAGGCGAACGCACGGATCATGGAGGTGCTTCATGGCTGATCCGAAGGGATTCCTGAAGAACGGCCGCGAGGTCGCCACGCGACGCGTGGTCGAGGAGCGTGTCAAGGACTGGAACGAGGTCTACCCCGACGGGATCGGCCGCGCCCTCCTGCCCATCATCAGCACCCAGGCCAGCCGCTGCATGGACTGCGGCATCCCGTTCTGCCACCAGGGCTGCCCGCTGGGCAACATCATCCCGGAGTGGAACGACCTGGTCTGGCGTGACGACTGGGACGGTGCGATCGAGCGGCTGCACGCGACCAACAACTTCCCGGAGTTCACCGGGCGGCTGTGCCCCGCGCCGTGCGAGACGGCCTGCGTCCTGGGCATCAACCAGGACCCGGTGACCATCAAGAACGTCGAGGTCTCGATCATCGACCGCGCGTGGGAGTCCGGCGCCGTCCGCCCGCAGCCGCCGGAGTGGCTCTCGGGTCGCACCGTCGCGGTCATCGGGTCGGGTCCCGCGGGGCTCGCGGCGGCCCAGCAGCTCACCCGGGCCGGGCACACGGTCGCGGTCTACGAGCGCGCCGACAAGATCGGCGGGCTGCTGCGCTACGGCATCCCCGAGTTCAAGATGGAGAAGAAGCACCTCGACCGGCGCCTCGACCAGATGCGCCGTGAGGGCACCGTCTTCCGCGCCGGGGTCGACGTCGGCGCCACGCTGACGGGGGACCAGCTCACCGAGCGGTACGACGCCGTGGTGCTCGCCATGGGCGCCACCCAGGCGCGGGACCTGCCGGTGCCCGGCCGGGAGCTCGGCGGCATCCACCAGGCCATGGAGTTCCTGCCGCAGGCCAACCGCGTCGCTCTCGGCGAGGAGGTCGAGGGGCAGATCACCGCGACCGACAAGGACGTCGTGATCATCGGTGGCGGCGACACCGGTGCCGACTGCCTCGGCACGTCGATCCGCCAGGGCGCCCGCTCGATCACGCAGCTCGAGATCATGGCCCAGCCGCCGGAGGACCGTCCGTCCGGCCAGCCGTGGCCGACCTACCCGATGACCTTCAAGGTGTCCTCGGCGCACGAGGAGGGCGGCGACCGCATGTACGCCGTCTCGACCCAGGAGTTCCTCGGCGACGACGACGGCCACGTGTCGGGCCTGCGCCTGATCGAGGTCGACGCGAAGTTCCAGCCGATCGAGGGCACCGAGCGCGAGATCCCCGCGCAGCTGGTGCTCTTCGCCATGGGCTTCACCGGTCCCGAGCAGCCCGGTCTCATCGAGCAGCTGGGCGTCGACCTCGACGCGCGGGGCAACGTCGCGCGCGACGCGTCGTACGCCTCGAGCGTGGACGGCGTCTTCGTCGCCGGCGACGTGGGCCGCGGTCAGTCGCTCATCGTGTGGGCGATCGCCGAGGGGCGTGCGGCCGCGTCGGCCGTCGACACCTGGCTCACCGGTTCGACGACGCTGCCGTCGCCGGTGAGGCCGACCGACCGTCCCCTCGTGGTCTGACGCCGGTTCGTCCGACATTCACCGGACGGGGACCTTTGGATCGATCAAAGATCCGCTAGGGTCGAGGTGTGCGTAGAGCAAAGATCGTCTGCACCCTCGGCCCTGCGGTGTCCACCCCCGAGCGTGTCCGTGAACTCGTCGACGCCGGCATGGACGTGGCCCGCCTCAACATGAGCCACGGGGCGTACGCCGACCACGAGGCCGTCTACACGCTGGTGCGGCGCGCCAGCGACGAGTCGGGCCACGGGGTCGGCATCTTCGCCGACCTCCAGGGCCCCAAGATCCGGCTGGCGACCTTCGCCGACGGCCCGGTCAAGCTCAAGCGCGGCGCGACGTTCACCATCACCACGCGCGACGTGCCGGGTGACGTCGACGTGTGCGGGACGACCTACAAGGGACTGCCGGGCGACGTGAAGGTCGGCGACCCCGTCCTGATCGACGACGGCAAGCTGCGGCTGCGGGTCGTCGACGTCACCGAGACCGACGTGGTCACCGAGGTGGTTGTCGGCGGCAAGGCGAGCAACAACAAGGGCATCAACCTCCCGGGTGTCGCGGTGTCCGTGCCTGCGCTCTCGGAGAAGGACACCGAGGACCTGCGCTGGGCGCTGCACCTCGGCGTGGACTTCATCGCCCTCAGCTTCGTGCGCAGTGCCGCCGACGCCGAGGACGTCCGCAAGGTCATGCGCGAGGAGGGGATCGTCATCCCCGTCATCGCCAAGATCGAGAAGCCGCAGGCGATCGACAACATCGACGAGATCGTCGACGCCTTCGACGGCCTGATGGTCGCCCGCGGCGACCTCGGGGTGGAGTGCCCGCTCGAGGACGTGCCGATCCACCAGAAGCGGATCATCGAGAAGGCCCGTCGCAACGCCAAGCCCGTCATCGTGGCGACCCAGATGCTCGAGTCGATGATCGGCTCGCCCGCCCCGACCCGTGCCGAGGCCAGCGACGTCGCCAACGCGGTGCTCGACGGTGCCGACGCCGTGATGCTGTCCGGCGAGACGAGCGTGGGGGAGCACCCCATCACCGCCGTCCAGACCATGGCCCGGATCATCGAGTCCACCGAGGACCACGGGCTGCACCACATGCGCTCGATCGACTGGCAGCCGCACACCCGCGGCGGGATCATCGCCAAGGCGGCCGCCGAGGTCGCCGAGGCGGTGGGTGCCAAGTTCCTCGTCGCCTTCACCGTCAGCGGGGACTCGGCCAAGCGCCTCTCGCGCTACCGCGGCCCGATCCCGGTCCTGGCGTTCACCCCCGAGGCGCGCACGCGCTCGCAGCTCGCCCTCACGTGGGGGGTCGAGACTTTCCAGGGCGCCGAGGTCGAGCACACCGACGAGATGGTGCGCCAGGTGGACGAGGCGCTGCTGCACATCGGCCGCGTCGACGAGGGTGACCTCGTGGTCATCATCGCCGGCTCGCCCCCCGGCATCCCCGGCTCCACCAACGCGCTGCGCATCCACCGGATGGGCGACGCGATCAACGGGGTCGCTCCGGCATACCGCCGCCCTCGCTGATCGCCCTTCCTGCTCCTGGCGCAGTGCTCAGGTCTTCGGGCCGATCAGCTCGTCGAGCCGCGCCACCGCCTCGCGTCGTGACACGGACACCACCCAGCGGCCGGACCGGCGCCACGGGACGTCGACCAGGTCGAGCGCCCAGCAGCACAGCGCGCGGATGTCGTCGGAGCGGTTCGTGAACTGCCAGCGGGGGTAGTCGTAGCGCCGCTTCTCGCCGCCCACCATCCGCGTGGCCCAGTTGTCGGCCCGGCAGCCGTCGGAGTGGAAGAGCCCGCGCAGGAAGTCGGCCGGGTGTGCACTGACCACGTCCCGCTGCCAGTCCTCGAGGACGATGGGGCGGTCGTGCTTGCGGCCCGGGCCGTGCTGGGGGAAGAGGCACGGCCAGTGCTTCCAGTTCGTCGACACCACCACGACGCCGGGGGCCGCGACGTGGAAGACCCCGCCGGACGGGTGCATGTCTCCGACGACGCGGGAGACGTCGGTGATGATCCCCGGCAGCGTGGCGTCGCACGAGACCCGCAACGTGGTGTGGCGCCGGAAGGTCGAGACACACCCGTCGCCCAGGTAGTAGCCGAGCAGGGCGGAGTAGGCGTCTCCCCGGGCAGGGTGCAAGGAGATGCACCGGAAGCACTCGACCGGCAGGGCGCTGTCCGCGTCGCGCCACGCCCGGAGCGTCGAGCGGTGGACACCCGTTGCGCGAGCGACCTCGCTCAGGCTCGCCCCGCGGGCCACCAGCTCGAGGGCGGCGATCCGTACCGGCGCGTCGTACACGGGTGCACCGTGCCATCGGCCACCGACATCAGTGGCTGTGCCCCGGGTGAGATTCGAACTCACACTGGATGGTGTTTGAGACCACTCTCTCTGCCATTGGAGTACCGGGGCGGTTCGGCGAGGAAACCGTATCGGACTAGCCTTGCGGCCGTGACGCAGCCCGACACCCACCCCGCTCCCGCCGTACGCCGCGTGGTCATCGCCGAGGACGAGGCCCTGATCCGCATGGACCTCGCCGAGATGCTGGCCGAGGAGGGGTACGAGGTCGTGGGCCAGGCCTCGGACGGCCAGCAGGCGATCGAGCTGGCGGAGCGGCTGCGCCCCGACCTGGTGATCACGGACGTCAAGATGCCGGTCCTCGACGGCATCGCCGCGGCCGAGCACATCGCCGGCGCCCGCATCGCCCCGGTCGTGATTCTCACGGCGTTCTCCCAGCGAGACCTCGTCGAGCGGGCCCGCGACGCCGGGGCGATGGCCTACCTCGTCAAGCCGTTCTCCCGCACCGACCTGGTGCCGGCGATCGAGATGGCCGTCAGTCGCTTCGGCGAGATGGCCGTCCTCGAGAAGGAGGTCGCGGACCTCTCCGAGTCGCTGGCCACGCGCAAGGCGGTCGATCGAGCCAAGGCGGTCCTCCAGGAGCAGCTCGGGCTCACCGAGCCGGACGCCTTCCGGTGGATCCAGAAGACCGCGATGGATCTTCGCCTGTCGATGCGCCAGGTCGCCGAAGGAGTTGTGGAGCACGGCCCGGGGAGCCCCACACCCTCCTGATCGGGGCGCACGGTTCGGTAACGGATTAGTCATGTTTCGGGGTGTGCATCCAAAGGTGCTTACAGGGCGGGTCCCGGAGGTGTACGTTTCCGCGACGGAGGGACGCGGTCGACTCGGTGTGCGGGTTGCCTTCCTCCATGAACTCTGCGTCCCCGGTAGTCGAGCCGGAGACCTGACGAGAGGTAGAAGGCCTTGAGGCGTAACACTCGAGTGGGGCTGGGTGCACTCGCACTCGCCCTGACCGTCACGGCATCCGCTTGTGGCACCACCGACACCGACGATGGCGGCAGCGCCTCCGGTGAGGACTGCAACTTCAAGATCGGCGTGATGGGCGCCCTCTCCGGCGCCAACGCGAGCATCGTGCTCCCGTCCGTCGACGGCGCCGAGCTGGCGCTGGAGCAGTGGGACAACGAGGACTGCACGGTCGCGCTGGAGAAGTTCGACACCGAGGGTGACCCGGCCAAGGCCACCCCGGTCGCGACCCAGATCGCGGGCGACGAGACCTTCATCGGTGTGATCGGCGGCGCCTTCTCGGGCGAGACCCGTGCGACGAAGAGCATCTACAACGACGCCGGCGTGACCATGGTGAGCCAGTCGGCCACCGCGACCGACCTCACGCAGGAGGACCAGGTCGAGGTCTTCCACCGCCTCGTCCCCTACGACGACTACCAGGGTGCGGCGATCGCCAAGTACCTCACCGACGAGGTCGGCGCCTCCAAGGTGTTCGTGGTCGACAACTCCGAGGCGTACGGCGAGCCGCTGGCCGACCGCGTCGAGGAGACCCTCGGCGACGCGATGGTCCAGCGCGACAAGACCGAGGTCGGCCAGACCGACTTCGCGCCCACCATCTCCAAGATGGAGTCCGCCGCTCCCGACGCCGTCTTCTACGGTGGCTACATCGCCGAGGCCGCGCCGCTGCTCAAGCAGATGCGCGACGCCGGCATCGAAGCCCCGTTCGTCGGTGGTGACGGCCTCTACGGTGCCGACTTCGGCAACGCGGTGGGCGACGCCGGCGAGGGCGCGGTCGTGATGTGCCCCTGCGCCCCCATCGAGGAGGACAGCACCTTCGCTGCCGACTACGAGGAGCAGTTCGGCAACGCGCCTGGCGCCTACGCCGCCGAGGGCTTCGACGCGATGACCGTCTTCCTGGCGGCCCTCGACGACGGTGCCCGCACCCGCGAAGAGGTCGAGACGTTCGTCGACGGCTACACCGGCGAGGGCCTCAGCAAGGAGATCGCGTTCGACGAGAACGGCGACGTCCCGCAGGAGAACGTGTCCTACTGGGCCTACAAGAACGAGGGTGGCACGCTGGTGCCGGAGGTCGAGGTCGCTCCGTGACCTGGGCCTGACCCACAAGTAGCACCAAGCACCGCGGGGGCGGCCGGGATGACCGGTCGCCCCCGATCCTTGGCCCCGACCGGGGCCTGAGTCTGAGAGGGGTCCTTGAGTGGACTTCGACGCCTTGTTCAGCGGCCTCGACCGTCACACGCTCGACGGCATCACCCGCGGATCGATCTACGCGCTCGTCGCGCTCGGCTACACGATGGTGTACGGCGTGATGAAGCTGATCAACTTCGCCCACTCCGAGGTGTTCATGGTGGGCACCTGGACCGTGCTCGGCGTCTACACGGTGCTCGGGGTCTCCACCGGTGAGACCCTTCCCGTCGTCATCGGGGCCACCCTCCTGGCACTCCTGGCGGCGATGATCGCCTCGGCAGGCACGGCGCTGGCGGTCGAGCGGATCGCCTACCGCCCGCTGCGCAAGAAGGGCGCGCCACCCCTCATCTTCCTCATTACCGGCATCGGTTGCTCGTTGGTGCTCGTCGAGCTCTTCGGCCAGGTCTTCGAGGTCCTCTTCGGCCCGCCGTTCGGCCGGGTCACGGTCAACATCCCCTCGGTCCTCGAGACCAAGGAGCTGTTCACCATCCCCGGCATCGACCTCACCATCACCAACACCCGCGTGATCATCATCGTGGGCGCGATCGTGATGATGATGGCGCTGGACACCTTCGTGAACAAGAGCCGCCTCGGTCGCGGCGTCCGGGCCGTCGCCCAGGACCCCGACACCGCCTCGCTGATGGGTGTCAACCAGAACCGCGTGATCATGCTGGTCTTCGTCCTCGGTGGCGCGATGGCCGGTGTGGCGGCGCTGCTCTACACGATCCAGTACGACATCACGAAGTTCGACATCGGCTTCATCATCGGGCTCAAGGCGTTCACCGCCGCCGTGCTCGGCGGCATCGGCAACCTGCGAGGCGCACTCGTCGGTGGCCTGCTCCTCGGCATCGCCGAGGTCTACGCCTCGACCGTGTGGAGCTCGGAGTGGGCCAACGTCACGGCCTTCGTCGTCCTCGTCGTTGTCCTGATGTTCCGCCCGACCGGCCTGTTGGGCGAGTCCCTCGGAAAGGCACGCGCATGAGCCAGATCCTCGACGCCTACCGTGGCCTCAAGCTGCGGGACCGGCTCGCCGCCGCCCCCAACTGGGCGCGCAAGGTCGGACTGCTGCTGGTGATCGCGTTCGCGTTCTACCTGCCGTTCCTCAACATCCTGCCGTTCGCCTACATCCGCACCGACCTCAGCTCGAGCGGCTCGGACTGGGCCAGCGTGCTGTTCCTCGTGGTGGTCTACATGATCGCCGCGGTCGGACTGAACGTGGTGATCGGCTTCGCCGGACTGCTCGACCTCGGCTACGTCGGCTTCTACGCCCTGGGCGCCTACTCGATCGCCCTGTTCGGGTCGCCGTCGTCGCCGGTCGTGGAGAGCATCCAGAACCGGTTCGGCCTCTCCGAGGAGTGGGCCGTCCCCTTCGCGATGTGCATCCCGATCGCGATCGCGATGTCGCTCACCGCCGGCGTGATCCTCGGAGCGCCGACCCTGCGCCTGCGCGGCGACTACCTCGCCATCGTGACGCTGGGCTTCGGCGAGATCATCCGCATCACGGCCCGCAACCTGGACGGCGTCACCAACGGTGCCACCGGCATCAGTGGCGTGCCCGTGCCGCCCGGCCCGGAGGTGGACGGCCGTCCCTTCTTCAACACCGTCGACGCCGAGCGCTGGTACTGGCTGGCCCTGTGCATCCTGATCCTGGTCATCTTCCTGGCCTTCCGGCTCGAGAGCAGCCGGGTGGGTCGCGCGTGGCTGGCGATCCGCGAGGACGAGGACGCGGCCGCGATCATGGGTGTGGCCGCGTTCAAGTTCAAGCTGTGGGCCTTCGCCATCGGTGCGGCCGTCGGCGGCATCGCCGGGCTCCTGTTCGGCAGCAAGCAGCAGTACGTCGAGCCCAACGCGTTCATGGTCCAGCTCTCGTTCCTGTTCGTGGCCATGGTGGTCATCGGTGGGTCCGGCAACGTCTACGGCGTGCTGCTCGGGGCCTTCCTGCTGACCTACCTGCCCGAGCGGTTCCGGGAGTTCCAGGAGTGGCGACCGTTCGCCTTCGGCGTGGCGCTGGTCCTGGTGATGATCCTGCGTCCGCAGGGCCTGGTGCCGAGCAGGCGAAGAGCACGTGAGTTCGAGGATCGCAAGCACGAGGCGGAGGAGGCGGCGACTGATGTCTGACCAGACCACACCGGTGTTGAAGGACACCTCCGACCACGACAAGATCGCGATCCACACGTCGGGCGAGAAGGGCAGCGTGCTGCTCGAGGTGGACCACGTGACCCTGCGCTTCGGCGGTGTCGTCGCGCTCAACGACGTGCACTTCGAGATCCGCCGCGGCGAGATCCTGGGTCTCATCGGCCCCAACGGTGCAGGCAAGACGACCTGCTTCAACGCGATGACCGGCGTCTACACGCCGACCTCCGGCACCATCCGGTTCAAGGGCACGGAGATCGCGGGGGTGAAGTCCCACAAGATCAACCAGATGGGCATCGCCCGCACGTTCCAGAACATCCGGCTCTTCCCGGAGCTGTCCGCCCTGGAGAACGTCATGGTCGGCTGCGATGCGAGGCACAAGACCAGCGTGCTCGGCGCGTTGTTCCGCCTCTACCGCGTCCGTCCGAGCGAGGACGAGCTGCCCGAGAACCCGTTCCGGCGCAAGATGGCCAAGATCTTCGGGATCAGCCGGCACACCCTCGAGGAGCGCGGCGGTCGTCGCCGCTCGATGGAGCTCCTGCGCTTCGTCGGCATCGCCGACCGGGCCCACGAGCTGTCCCGCAACCTGCCGTACGGCTACCAGCGACGCCTGGAGATCGCGCGGGCGTTGGCCACCGAGCCCGAGCTGCTCTGCCTCGACGAGCCGGCAGCCGGCTTCAACCCGGCGGAGAAGGAGGACCTCATGGGCCTCATCCGCCGCATCCGTGACCTCGGCCACACGGTGCTGCTGATCGAGCACGACATGAAGTTGGTCATGGGGGTCACCGACCGGATCGTGGTCCTCGAGTTCGGACAGAAGATCGCCGACGGGCTGCCCGCCGAGGTCGCCCGCAACCCGAAGGTCATTGCCGCTTACCTGGGAGAGCCCGACGATGCTGCTTGAGCTTGAGAACGCCGTCCTGAGCTACGGGAAGATCGAGGCCCTCCACGGCATCAGCGTGCAGGTGGCCGAAGGCGAGGTCGTGTCCCTCATCGGCGCCAACGGCGCCGGCAAGACGTCGACCATGCGGGCCCTCTCGGGGGTGCGCGGCCTGAGCGCGGGCAAGGTCGTCTTCGAGGGCGAGGACGTCACCAGGCTGCGCGCCGACCAGCGGATGCGCAAGGGCCTCGTGCTGACGCCCGAGGGTCGCGGCATCTTCCCGGGCATGACCGTCACCGAGAACCTCAACATGGGCGCCTACACGCGCAAGGACAAGTCCGCCATCGAGGAGGACTACGACCGCGTCTTCGGCCTCTTCCCGCGGATGAGCGAGCGGCGCAAGCAGGTGGCCGGCACGCTGTCCGGGGGCGAGCAGCAGATGCTGGCCATCGGACGGGCCCTGATGTCCCGACCCAAGCTGCTGATGCTCGACGAGCCCTCCATGGGCCTGGCGCCGATGCTCATCCAGCAGATCTTCGACATCATCACCGAGATCTCCAAGCAGGGGACCACGATCCTGGTGGTCGAGCAGAACGCCAAGCAGGCCCTGTCCCGCAGTGACCGCGCCTACGTACTGGAGACCGGGCGCATCGTCAAGACCGGCACCGGGGCCGAGCTCCTCGACGACCCCAGCGTGCGCGAGGCCTACCTCGGCGTCTGAGGACAAATCTTCGGCACCTCCCGGGACACCGCGCCACCGACGGGCGTAGGGTCCGGGGGTGCGCCGGACAGATCCGGTGGACGGGGGACTCACCAGTACGGGGCTGATCTTGGGGAGTTGGAGCATGAGCCGGACACCGGTGACCGTGCGCGCTGCCGTCGTGGACGACCTGCCCGCCCTGCGCGAGCTGTGGGGCGACATCCTGCGGCGCGGGACGGCTGATGAGCAGCTCGCCGACCTCGCCCGCGTGCTCGACGAGGCGGGCTCCGACCCCGGCCAGTCGATCGTCGTCGCCGAGTACGACGGTGAGGTGGCCGGCGCGATCCACCTCAGCGCCACGACGCTCACCCCGCTCAACCTCGAGCCGGCGGTGCTCGCCGTCTCGCCGCACGTGCTGCCGCAGTTCCGCCGTCACGGCGTCGGCTCCGCCCTCATCGAGGCGGCCGTCCGCTTCGCGGAGGCCCAGGGCATCGCCACGATCTCCACGGCCGCGGTCGCCAGCTCGCGCGACGCCAACCGCTTCATGGCCCGGCTGTCGTTCACCCCGCAGGCCACCCTGCGGGCCGCGACCACGGTCGCCGTACGCGCCAAGCTCTCGGCCCGTCGCTCGGCGGGTCGCTCGGCCACCCGCCCGGCCGGCTCCCGCCACATCGACCGCGTGCTCGCGGCGCGGCGCATCAGCCGCGAGAACATCGCCGGCTGACCCGGCCCGGCCCTGCGGGGCCGGCGTCCGCGTCGGTCAGCGAGCCGGTGTCAACGGGCCGGGATCAACGCGCACGTGATCCGTGAGGTGCACACGCGCTTGCCCCGCTCGTCGGAGATCACGACCTCCCAGGTCGCCATGCTGCGTCCGATGTGCGCCGGGGTGGCGACGCCGGTGACGGTGCCGGACGTGGCCGAGCGGTGGTGCGTGGCGCTGATGTCGACGCCCACCGCGATCCGGTCCGGTGCCGCCGCGATGGCCGAGCCGATGGATCCCAGGCTCTCGGCCAGCACGACGGATGCCCCGCCGTGGAGCAGTCCGTAGGGCTGAGTGTTGCCCTCGACCGGCATCGTCCCCACGATCCGCTCGGCGCTGATCTCGGTGATCTCGATGCCCATCGTGGCGTTGAGCGCGCCCATGCCCTCCGGCATGCGGGCGACGAACTCGTCGACGTCGATGGTGGTGGGGTCCGTGGTGGGCTTCTCCGTCATGCCGGCCATTGTGGCCGACGCCCCGGGAGTGTCGACGGGAGGCGTCGTACGACGGGTGACGGGCTGGTCGGGGTGTCGGTGGCGGCGGCTAGAGTCGCGACGTGTCGCAGACGGATTCCCCTCGCCCCCGGCTCCTGCTCCTCGACGGCCACTCGCTGGCCTACCGCGCGTTCTTCGCGCTCCCGGTGGAGAACTTCGCCACCGCCTCGGGGCAGCACACCAACGCCGTCTATGGCTTCACCTCGATGCTGGTCAACGTGCTGCGCGACGAGGTCCCGACCCACGTCGCGGTCGCGTTCGACAAGTCGCGCCAGACCTTCCGGCTCGAGGAGTACGCCGAGTACAAGGCCAAGCGCAACAAGACGCCGGGGGAGTTCAGCAGCCAGCTGCCGCTGATCCAGCGGGTCCTCGACGCGCTCCACATCACGCACATGGAGCTCGACGGCTACGAGGCCGACGACATCATCGCCACGCTCACCACGCAGGCCGTGGCCGAGGGCATGGAGGTGCTGATCCTCACCGGTGACCGCGACTCCATCCAGCTCGTCACCGAGACCTCCACCGTGCTCTACCCGATGCGCGGCGTGAGCGACCTGGCCCGCCTCACCCCGGCCTACGTCGAGGACAAGTACGGCGTGCCGCCCTACCGCTACCCCGAGCTCGCGGCCATCGTGGGCGAGACCTCCGACAACCTGCCCGGCGTGCCCGGTGTGGGCCAGGGCTACGCCGCGAAGTGGATCAACCAGTTCGACGGGCTGGACAACGTCATCGCCCGGGCCGACGAGATCACCGGCAAGAAGGGCGAGGCGCTGCGCGAGCACCTCGGCGACGTCATCCGCAACCGGCGTCTCAACGCGTTGGTCCGTGACCTGACCCTGCCCGTGCGACCCGGTGAGCTGGCCCGCCAGCCCTGGGACCGCACCGCCGGGCTCGAGCTCCTCGACGAGCTGGAGTTCCGCGGCGAGCTGCGCACCCGCCTCATGGACACCATCGACCCCGACCCGGGCGGCGAGGTCGCCGAGGAGGGCTTCGAGCTCGACGGCGAGCGGCTCCCCGCCGGCGGGGTGGCGGCCTGGCTGCAGGCCCACGTGTCGGCCGGCGAGCGGGTCGGCGTGGCCGTCCAGGGCTCCTGGCGGGCGGGCACGGGCGAGGTCGTCTCCCTCGCGGTGGCCACCGCCGACGGCACCGCTGCCTGGGTCGACGTGGCCGACGTGTCGCCCGAGGACGACCAGGCCCTCGCCGGCTGGCTGGCCGACCCGGAGCGTCCCAAGGTGCTCCACGACGCGAAGGGGCCGATCCTGGCGCTGGCGGCGCGGGGCTGGCGGCTCGGCGGCCTGGCCGTCGACACCGCGCTCGCGGCCTACCTCGTGCAGCCCGACCAGCGCTCCTACGACCTCGCCGACCTGACCCTGCGCTACCTCAAGCGCGAGCTCCGACAGGACACCGGCGACGCCGACCAGCTCACGCTGGACGCGATCGACGACACCGGCACGAGCGACGTCGCGATGCTGACGGCCAAGGCGGTGCTCGACCTCGCCGCGGCGCTCGACGCCGCGGTCGAGGAGCACGGGGGCACCCAGCTGCTGGCCGACGTGGAGCTGCCGCTCATCGACACCCTGGTCCGGATGGAGCAGACCGGCATCGCGGTCGACACCGACTACCTCGAGGGGCTCGAGTCCGAGTTCGGCGACCAGGTCCGCGCCGCCGCGCAGGACGCCTACGACGTCATCGGCAAGGAGATCAACCTCGGGTCGCCCAAGCAGCTGCAGGTGGTGCTCTTCGACGAGCTCGACATGCCCAAGACCAAGCGCACCAAGACGGGCTACACCACCGACGCCGACGCGCTGCAGCAGCTCTTCGAGAAGACCGAGCACCCGTTCCTGCAGCACCTCCTGCGCCACCGCGACGTGATCCGGCTGCGGCAGACCGTCGAGGGGCTGCTCAAGACGGTGGCCTCCGACGGGCGGATCCACACGACCTACAACCAGATCATCGCGGCGACGGGTCGGTTGTCCAGCACCGATCCCAACCTCCAGAACATCCCGATCCGCACCGAGGCGGGACGGCGCATCCGCGAGGGCTTCGTGGTCGGTGAGGGGCACGAGTGCCTCATGACCGCCGACTACAGCCAGGTCGAGATGCGGATCATGGCGCACCTCTCCGAGGACGCCCTGCTCATCGAGGCGTTCCGCTCGGGCCAGGACTTCCACTCGATCACCGCCGCCCGGGTCTTCGGCGTCGACGCAGACGCCGTCAGCACCGAGCAGCGGGCCAAGATCAAGGCGATGAACTACGGCCTCGCCTACGGCCTGTCCGCCTTCGGCCTCTCCCAGCAGCTGCGGATCAGCACCGGGGAGGCCGCCGGGTTGATGGAGGAGTACTTCGAGACCTTCGGCGGGGTCCGTGACTACCTCGGCGGCATCGTCGACGAGGCTCGCCGCTCCGGCTTCACCGAGACGATCATGGGACGTCGCCGCTACCTCCCCGACCTCACGAGCGACAACCGCATGCGGCGCGAGACGGCCGAGCGGATGGCGCTCAACGCGCCGATCCAGGGCTCGGCAGCCGACCTGGTCAAGGTCGCCATGTTGGGAGTCGAGGCGGTCCTCGCGGAGCAGGGGTTGCGCTCGCGCATGCTGCTGCAGGTCCACGACGAGCTCGTGTTCGAGGTCGCCACGGGGGAGCGCGAGGCGCTCGCCGCCCTGGTCCGCGAGCAGATGGGAGCGGCCGCCGACCTCGCGGTCCCGCTCGACGTGTCGGTCGGCACCGGACGCAGCTGGCACGAGGCGGCGCACTGAGGCGACCCGCCGCAGGTGCGCAGGGGCGTCAGACGACGGGGGCGGCCACCGGGGCGCTGGTCGCCTGCTCCCGCAGGACGTGGACGGTGGCGCCGAGCAGCACCACGAGCAGGACGGCGTCCGCGGCGACCACGGTCGTGAGCAGGCCCAGCAGCGTGTCCCGCATGAGGCCCACGGAGACCACGACGGCCAGAGCGGCCCACACGGCCAGCACGGTCCAGCGACCCCGGCGGGCCAGGACGGAGTAGACCAGCAGCTGGATCATGGACAACAGCGTGCCGAGGATGGCGAAGAGCCACAGGTACGGCTGGATCTCGGAGAAGCCGGCTCCGCCCGCGAAGACCATGGCCAGGGGCGCGAGCAGCCACGCAGCGAAGGTGCCGAGCACGCCGAGGCCCGCGATCAGGGTGAGGCTGCGGACCATCGCCCGGCGCCGCTCGTGGACGGTGGACATCGCGGGGAAGGCCACCACCACCACGAACTGCGGGAGGAAGAGCATCGCCTTGCTGATGATCAGCCCGGCGGCGTACAGGCCGGCATCGTGGTCGGAGAGCACGTTGCGGGCGACGATGATGTCGACGTTCGAGAGCGCGAAGAACGCCAGCAGCGCGTGGGAGTTGTGCAGGCTCTCCTTGAGGATCGCGGTGCCGCCGTGCTCGGGACTGGCGTCCCCGGCATGGCGCCCGCCGCGCAGCACCCACCACCCGACGACGGCCGGTGCGAAGAAGCCGATGGTCACGCCGAGCAGGGCGGTGAACTCCCCGGGAGCGACCACGATCAACGCGGTGGCGATCACCAGGCGTGGCAGCCCCGCGGCCACGTAGACCAGGCCCAGGGGTGCCCACCGTCGTTCGCCCTGCAGGATCCCGGCCTGGCCGCCCATGATGGTGAGCGGCACCGCGGACACGGCGATGAGCGCCGTGGTCGGTAGGCTGTCGAGACGCAGCACGCGGTCGATGACGGGGGTCAAGGCCAGGAGCAGGAGCCCGAGCGCGGCGGCGGCGCGGTAGGTGACGCGCATGATCGAGCGCTCGATCTGCGCGACGTGACCACGGTCCGCGGAGATGCGACGGGCGGCCGTCGCCTGCAACCCGAGGGAGAGCACGCTGACCACGATCAGGAAGTTCATGGCGGCGATGAGCGCGCCGTAGTCCTTGGGACCGAGAAGATAGGTCGCCAGCATGGTGAACGCGTAGGTCGCGATGTTCATGATGCCCATCGCGATCGCGATGCCGGCGCTGGTCTGCGCCAGCGTGCGGGCACGTTCCAAGGCTGGCACGGGGCGAGCCTAAGGGGTCGCCTGCCAGTAGGGTCGGACGCCCGCCCGCTCCGCCCGGAGCACCCGATCGGCCCGGAGGAGGAGTGGTGTCCGCAGAGCGCCCGGCTGCCCCGGCCGGCACGACGGCGCGGTCGAGGACGGTCGCGGCCCTCCCCGCCGCCTGGGCACTCCTGTTGTCCCTCCTCATGCTCGGTCCGGCGCTGGGGTGGGGCTACGTGCTGAGCTACGACATGGTGTGGGTGCCGCAGCTGGACCTGCGCAGCGACACCCTGGGTCTCGGCAGCGCACTGCCGCGTGCCGTCCCCTCCGACGCCGTGGTGGCCGTGCTCGACGCCGTCGTTCCCGCCGTCCTCCTGCAGAAGGTGGTGCTCGTCGGGGCACTCGTGGGCGCCGGAACCGGCGCCGCGGCCCTGG
This sequence comes from Nocardioides sp. Soil777, assembly GCF_001428425.1. Lineage (NCBI taxonomy): Bacteria > Bacillati > Actinomycetota > Actinomycetes > Propionibacteriales > Nocardioidaceae > Nocardioides > Nocardioides sp. Soil777. Next base: position 115,911 of record NZ_LMSN01000018.1, on the reverse strand, counting down.
TCGCGGAGCGCTCGGTCGCCGCGCGCCTGGTGGCCGTGACGATCGCGGTGTGGAGCCCGTTCGTCGTGGAGCGCCTGTTGATCGGCCACTGGCCGTTGCTCGTCGGGTACGCCGTCCTGCCCTGGCTGCTTGTGACGCTGCGGGGGAGCGACCGGGGCCGGCCCCTGCCGCTGCGGGTGCCGCTCCTGATGCTCCTCGGCAGCCTGAGCGCCAGCGCCGGGCTGGTGACGGCGGTCGCCGCACTGGCTGCGGGCACGCGGCGCGGCGATCCCCGCCGCACGCTGGTCCTCCTCGGCTGGCTCCTCGTGGCCAACGCACCCTGGGTGGTGGCCGGCCTCGTCCAGCCGTCGTCGGCGACCTCGGACCCGGCCGGCGCGGAGCTGTTCGCCACCGCGGGCGAGGGTCTCCTGCCGGGGCCCCTGGCGGCGTTGTCCTCCGGCGGCATCTGGAACGCCGAGGTGGTCCCCACCTCACGCACCGGTTGGGCGGGCGTGGCGCTGACCGTGCTGCTGGTCGTGGCGGCAGGGGCGGGGGTCGTCCGCCTGGCCCGGGGTCGCGCCCGCGTGACCGGCCTCGCGGGCCTCGTCGTCTGCTGGGGCGTGGGCTACGGGCTGGCGGTCCTGAGCTGGGCGGCCCCCGGTGTCCTGGGATGGCTGGCCGCGAACGTGCCCGGCGGTGGACTGCTGCGGGACGGCTCCCGGTTGCTCGGGCTCGCGCTGCCGCTCGTGGTGGTGCTGGTGGCGATCGCGGTGGACGGCCTGCTCGAGCGACTGCCCGACCGCGCGTCGCGGGTGCTGGTGGGCGGCGTCCTCGCGCTCGTCCCGCTGAGCCTGATGCCGGACGCCGTGTGGGGGGTGAGCGGCCGGTTGGCCGCCGTGTCCTACCCGGCGGCGTACGACGACGCGCGGGACGCGGTCTCGGCTGCCCCGGTCGGTGACGCGGTCTCGCTGCCCTTCGTGAGCTACCGCGCCCCGGTGTGGAACAACGGCGGGCGGCGTGTGCTCGACCCGCTCGGGCGATACCCGGACCGGCCGGTCGTGGTCAACGACGAGCTCGTCGTCTCCGGCACGCGCATCGCGGGGGAGGGCCCCCGTACGGCGCAGGTGCAGACCGCCCTCGAGGCCCCCTCGCCCGAGGCTCGGGCCGCCGCGCTGCGGGCGGCCGGGGTCTCCGTGGTCGTGGTCGAGCAGATCGAGGGCTACCCCGTGCCTGCGGTGGCGGGCACGACGACGCTGGCCGGCGACCTGACGGTGGTCGAGCTGGGCCCGGCCCGGGAGGTGCCGGTGTCGGGTGCGCGGCGGGTCGCGATGGCGACCGCGTGGGCGGCCTGGTTGCTGCTTCCGACGGCGGCGCTGGCGGCGGGGCTGTGGCGGCGCCGACGCCGGCGCGGATGACGCGTGGGGTATTCGCCGCTCGAAATGGCGCACGGGGGCGTACTGGCTGGTAGGGTCCGCGTCGTACCTGAGGAGGGTCATCCACAATGGGATCTGTCGTTGCGCCGCTCGTGAGCATCGTTGCCGGAGCAGTTCTTGGTGTCACCACGCTGATGGGCGTCATCTCGTCCCAGACCGGTGCCCCCGACCAGTCCCCGGCCAACGCCGAGGCCCCGGCCCTCGAGTACGGCACCGTCTCCGAGTGATCCCGCGGGCGCGGCCAGTCGGTCGTGCCCATGCCGGACCGCAGTGTACGGACCGGCCTCACTCCTCGTCGGGGTCCTGGCTGTCGATGATCTCGCCGCGCAGCGCGCTCGCCACGACGTGGGCGAAGGACTCCTGCGCGTGGCCCCAGGTGAACTGGTGGCTCATCGCGTGTGCCCCCTCGCCGAGTCGGGCCCGCTCCTCGTGGTCGTCGACCAGACGACCGAGCACCGCGGTGAACTCGGCCTCGTCGTCGACGAGCACTCCCGAGCGGCCGTCGGCGACGGACTCGCGCGTGCCGCCCGCCGAGCGGTAGGCCACGGTGGGGGTCCGGTGCATGCCGGCCTCGCCGATCACCAGTCCCCACCCTTCCTTGAGCGAGGGCAGGCCCAGCAGCCAGGCCTGCTCGTAGACCTCGTGCTTGCGCCGCTCGTCGACGTGCCCCTCGAACACCACCGTGTCCCCGGCGCCGCGCGCCTCGGCGTACGCGTGGAGCTCGGCCTCCCACCAGCCGCTGCCGACGACGTGCAGCCGCAGGTCAGGATGGCGGGTCCGCAGCGCCAGCGCCGCGTCGATGGCGTGCTCGACCTGCTTGTGCGGGACGAGGCGGCCGACGACCGCGATCATGGGGTGGGGCGCCTTGCCGACGCCGACCGGGATGACCGGGTCCGTGCCGTTGTGCACCACGGCGATGCGCTCGCGGTCGACCCCGAGGTCGACGAGCTCGCCGCGGGTGGCCCGAGAGACGGCGACGTACTGGCAGGCACGGTAGAGGCGCGGGGCGAGACGGCGCTCGATCCACCACCCGACCCGGCCGCTGAGGCCCGGGTAGACGACCGGCCACTGCTCGCGGTGCACGTGGTGCACCAGCACGATGACCGGTCTCCGAGTGGCGGCGCGGGTGAAGAACGGGAGGCCGTTCTGCACATCCACGACCGCGTCGACGCGGCCCAGCTCGCGGCGGACCAGGGCCGAGACCCCCTCCTTGTAGACGCTCAGCTTGGTGCCGCGACGCAGGAAGCGGACGCCGTCCACGGTCTCGTCCGGCGGCGCGGCCGCGTGGGCCGCGCAGAGGATGGTGACCCGGGCGCCGCGGGCCACGAGACCGTCGGCCATCTTCTCGAGGTAGCGCTCCGCGCCGCCGCCCTCGGGGTTGTGCGTGTCCCGCCAGGAGAAGAACGCGATGTGGCGGCCGGAGAGGTCGTGGACGTCGGACATTGCCGCACAACCTACAGCTACCGCGGGGTAGGGTCTGCGCGTGCCGAGCCAGACCCGTCCCGCCGAGGTGCCCCCCACCTCCCCGGGACGGCGACTCTGGCGGGCCGACCTGAGGCGCTCACTCCACCTCTTCGGGGAGTTCCGCCACGAGCAGCCGGACCCGGCGCGCTTCTACACCGCGCTGGCCCAGGACTCCGCTGCGCAGGTCGGGCAGTACGCCGACCTCGACGGCGCTCTGCTGCTCGACGTGGGCGGCGGCCCGGGCTACTTCCGCGACGCCTTCCGGGCCGCGGGCGCGACGTACCTCGCCCTCGACTCCGACGTCGGTGAGCTGGCCGGCGCGGGCGACATCGGGGCCGGCACGGTCATCGGCAGCGGCATGCAGCTGCCGTTCGCGGACGCCTCGGTGGACGTCTGCTACTCCTCCAACGTCCTCGAGCACGTGCCCGAGCCGTGGCGGATGGCCGAGGAGATGGTCCGGGTCACCCGCCCCGGTGGGCTGGCGTTCATCAGCTACACGACCTGGTACGGCCCGTGGGGCGGCCACGAGACCTCGCCCTGGCACTTCCTCGGCGGTCGCCGGGCGCGACGCCGGTACTCAGCGAGGCACGGCCACGAGCCCAAGAACAAGTACGGCGAGTCGCTCTTCGCCGTCACCGTCGCCGACGGCCTGCGCTGGGCCCGCACCCAGCAGCACGCCGACGTCGTCCACCTGCTCCCGCGCTACAACCCCTGGTGGAGCCGCTGGCTGCTCCGCGTGCCGGTGGTGCGAGAGGTGGTGACGTGGAACCTCGTGCTCGTGCTGCGGAAGAAGTGACCCAGGACGTCTCGCGGTTCCGGTGGCGGCTGCTCGCCGCCTGCGTGTTGCTGACCGGCCTGGCCATGACGCAGTCGCCCGGACTCCTGGTTGCCGACACCAAGCTCGACCTGGCCATCGCGCCCCTCGACTTCCTGACCCGGTCGGCGCACCTGTGGGACGCCGAGGGAGCCTTCGGGCAGCTCCAGAACCAGGCGTACGGATATCTCTGGCCGATGGGCCCGTTCTTCGCGCTCGGGATCGGGCTCGACGTGCCCGGGTGGGTGGTCCAGCGCCTCTGGATGGCCCTGGTGATGTGCGTCGCCTTCGTCGGGGCCGCCAAGGTCGCACGTGCGCTGGGGGTGCGCTCGGACCTCGCGTGCATCGTCGGCGGGCTGGCCTTCGCCCTGTCCCCGCGGATGCTGACCGTGCTCGGGCCCAGCTCCATCGAGGTCTGGCCGATGGCGCTGACGCCCTGGGTGCTCCTGCCGCTGGTGATCGGCGCGGAGCGCGGCTCACCGCGGCGTGCGGCCGCTCTCTCGGCGCTGGCCATCGCGATGGTCGGCGGGGTCAACGCTGCCGCGACGTCGGCCGTCCTGCCGCTGGGCGCGCTGTGGCTGCTGACCCGGTCTGCCGGACCGCGCCGGCGGGCCCTGATGCTGTGGTGGCCGCTCTTCACGCTCCTCGGCACCCTGTGGTGGCTGGTGCCGCTCTTCCTGCTGGGGGGCTACAGCCCGCCCTTCCTCGACTACATCGAGTCCGCCGCCAACACCACGTTCCCCACCACGCTCTTCGACTCGCTGCGGGGGACGTCCAACTGGGTCCCGTACGTCGACGCCGCGTCGCGCGCCGGCAACGACCTCCTCCGTCAGACCCACCTCGTCACCAACAGCGCGGTGGTGATGCTGCTGGGCCTCGCGGGCCTGACCCTGAGGCGCAACCCGCACCGGGGGTTCCTGCTGACCGGGCTGCTCGTCGGACTCTTCCTCGTCACCATGGGTCACCTCGGCCAGGTCCAGGGATGGTTCGCCCCCGCGCTCCAGGAGCTGCTGGACGGCCCACTGGCACCGCTGCGCAACGTCCACAAGTTCGACCCCGTGATCCGCCTGCCCCTGGTGCTCGGCCTCGCGTTCGTGGTGGACGAGCTCGTGGAGCGACGGGCCAGGGCCGCCCGCGCCACGACGCGCGGGGCCGCCTCCGAGCGGGTCAACCTGCGACTGCTGGTGGGCATCTGCGTCCTCGCGGTGCTCGGCGCCTCCCTGCCCGCCGCACTGGGACGGATCACCCCGGCCGGCGGGTTCGCCGACGTGCCCGGCTACTGGGTGGCGGCCGCGGACTGGCTGGCCGAGGAGCAGGACGAGGGGACGGCGCTGCTCGTTCCCGGGTCGTCCTTCGGCACGTACGTCTGGGGTACGCCGCGCGACGAACCGATGCAGTCGCTCGCCGGCAAGCCGTGGGCGGTCCGCAACGCGGTGCCCCTGGCGCCCGCCGGCAACATCCGCATGCTCGACGCCGTGGAGTCGAGGCTGTCGCAGGGTCGCGGCGGGACCGGGCTGGCCCGTCTCCTGGCCCGCTCCGGCGTGAGCCACGTCGTCGTGCGCAACGACCTCACCCGGTCCGGGGACGTCCCCGACCCGGTGCTGGTCCACCAGGCGCTGGAGGACTCGCCCGGACTCGAGCGGGTCAGGACCTTCGGACCGGACATCGGCGGCGCGCCCCGGATCGAGGGGGAGCTCGGCAAGGCCATGGTCAACGGGGGGTGGCAGGACGAGTACCCGGCGCTCGAGGTGTACGCCGTGCAGGACGACACGTCGCGAGCCTCGACGACCGACCGGCCGACCGTCGTCGTCGGCGGGCCGGAGGACCTCGTGGACCTCGCGGAGCTCGGCGTCCTCGACGACGCGCCGGCCCTGCTCGCCGCCGACGAGCCCACGGCGGACCCTTCCTTCCCGGTGGTCCTCACCGACGGGCTGCGGGCCGTGGAGCGCAACTTCGGCCGCCTGCACGACTCGTCCTCCGAGACCCGCACCGTCGACCAGGACCGCAACCTCCCCAGCCGCTCGCCGGACTACGAGATCGGCGACCCCGACCGGTGGTCGACCTGGGCGGAGCTCGACGGCGCGCGGGCCGTGACGGCGTCCAGCTCGCAGTCCGACGCGAACTCCCAGGGGATCGTCGAGCCGGGCGCGATGCCCTACGCGGCCGTCGACGACGACCCCACGTCGAGCTGGGTGTCCGGGCCCGGCTCCGTGCTGGGCCACTGGTGGCAGGTGGACCTCGGGGCGCCGCGCAGTCTCGGGCGGACCTCGATCACCGTCGGGGACTCCGGCCGGGAGGTGCTGCAGGTCAGCACGGACGACTGGGCCAGCCCGCTGCTGACCTTCGAGCCGGGGGACACCCGGACCGTCACCGTCCCCGGCGACACCCGGGTGCTGCGCATCGAGGACCGGTCCGGTCGACCGGACAACCGGCTAGCGCTGTCCGAGGTGGTCGCCACCGGTCTGGACGTGGACCGGGTCCTGGTCATGCCCGAGCTGCCGGAGGGCAGCGGGGCACCGGCCGCCGTCGTGATCCGGCGGGTGGGGGACGACCGGTCGGGCTGTGCCCGGGTCGACGACGTCGTGCGCTGCCGCAACGGTCAGGCGAGGGCAGCCGAGGAGCCGGGCGGGTTCACGCGCCGCTTCACGCTGCCCGAGGCGATGACGGCCACCCCCGAGATCACTGTCGGCGCGCGCGCGGGCCAGGACTGGGACGGCTACCTCTTCTCCGACCAGCCGGTGTCCGCACTGGCCTCGAGCTCGGTGGCGCCGGACCCCCGCGCGCGTGCGGTGGCCGCGATCGACGGAGACCCGGAGACGACGTGGATCGCCGACCTCGACGACACGCAGCCGGACCTGAGGCTGGCCTGGCTGGGCCGCCGCACCCTCACCGGGCTCGCGCTGAGCGTCGAGCCGGGCACGGCGGCTCGTCTCCCCGAGTCGCTCGAGCTCACCTGGCCCGGGGGCACCCGGACCGTGCGCCCGGGCGACGACGGGGCGGTGCGGTTCCCCCCGATCCGCACGTCAGAGCTGTCGCTCAAGGTGCTCGACGCGGAGCCCGCGACGGACATCGCGTTCGACGGCTCCGCGTCCTTCGTGCCCGTCGGCGTCTCCGAGATCCGTCTCGTCGGCCTGCCCTTCGTGCCCGTGCTCCTGTCGAGCGACGAGCGCACCACGCCGTGCGGAGCCGGGCCCCGCATCCGTATCAACACCACGACGTACGAGACCCGGGTGACCGCCAGCCCCGCCGAGCTCTACGACGGCGGCACCGGTCGCGCCGAGCTGTGCGGCGGCGAGGACGTCGACCTGCGGGCGGGTGTCAACGAGGTCGAGGTCGAGGGAGCGACCGCGTTCGTGGTGGACTCCGTCGTGCTCGGCGCCGCGCCGGCCCCGACGGCGGCTGAGGGCGTCGCCTCGACGATGGAGTCACCCACGCAGCTGCGCATCGACGTCCCCGGTCCGGGCGCACACGTCGCGACCGGGATGAACGCCAACCGGGGATGGGAGGCGGGGGCCGGCACCGAGCCGTCCGTCTACGACGGATGGCGACAGGGGTGGCAGCTCGACGACGAGGACGCCGAGGTGCTCGTGGCCCGCTTCGCCCCCGACCGGGTCTACCGGGCCGGGCTGCTGGTGGGTGCGGTCGCGCTCCTGCTCCTGCTGCTCATGGTGGTGCGGCCCGGAGCAGCACGACGCGTCGAGGCGCCACCGCTCACCTCCCGCCGGGCGTCACCCGTGGTGGTGGCGGTGCTCGCCCTCGTCTCGGGCGCCCTGCTCGCCGGGCCCGTGGGTGCCGCCGTCGCGGCCGGCGCCGTGCTCGTGGGGGCCCTGGTGCAGCGGCGTGCGCCGGTCACCGGCTCGACGTGGCTCAGCGGGGCGCTGCTCCTGCCGGCGGCCGCGGCGTACGTCGTCCGCCCGTGGGGCGACTCCGATGGCTGGGCCGGATCGTGGGGGTGGCCGCACTACCTCGTGCTGGCGGCCTGTGCCGCGGCCCTGGGTGCGCTGGTCGCGGACTCCTCGCGCCGCCAGCGGTCCGACACCCGTGCCGACGGCACCTCGATCACGCGGTAGAGCAGCTCGGCCGCCAGGACGCTGAGCCCGAGCGTCAGCACCCAGACCTGCAGGCCGTCGCCCCCGAAGACGGTGTAGTCGGTGACCGCGTAGATCCCCGAGAGGACGGCGAGGTGGATGCAGAAGATGCCGTACGAGATGCGCCCCAGGTGCCGCAAGGGACGCCACGACATCACCCGCGCGTAGCCCCCGGTCCGGTCCGCGAACATGCCGGTGAGCACCATCAGGCCGCCGATCGCGGCGTACAGCAGGTGCTTGACCAGGATCTGGCTGTGGCTGCCGACCTGGAACATGACAGGTCCGGCCACCGGGGTCGCGGCCACGAGCATGAGGCCGCCGATCATCGCCCAGCAGACCCCGGGCATCCGGGCGAGGTCCAGCAGGGGTCGCATGCGGTCGGACAGTCGTCCCTGCTGGTGCAGGACGTGGACCAGGGCCAGGGCGATGCCCACCGCGAACCAGGTCGAGAACGAGGGCAACCACAGGCCGGGGGCGCCACTGCTGCGCTCCTGGAGGGGATCGGCGAGGTAGAGGATCCAGACCACGCTCGCGACGGCCATCGTGACCACGAGCACGAGCACGCGGCGGGGTCGCAGCGCGTGCACCCTCCCGACGGCCACCCACATGAGGAGCGGCAGCACGGCGTAGAACGCGACCTCGGCGGTGAGGCTCCACATCTGGGTCAGGCCGTGTGGCAGCTGCTCGGAGGTGTAGGGGTCGGCGAGCAGCAGGGACGAGACCCAGGTGCGCACCGTGGCACCGTCGTTCTCCGGGATCCAGACCAGGGCGATCACCACGGTGACGACGTACACGGGGTAGATGCGCAGCAGGCGCTTCTCGTAGTAGCGCCTCCGCGACGGTGGCGGCGCCCCCGTCGCCGCGCGGGCCAGCCACGGCCGGGCCAGCAGGAAGCCCGACAGGACGAAGAAGATGGCCACGCCCACGTCGAGACGCGCCAGCAGCGTCCCCCACACACCGTGGCGCAGGTACTCACCCGCCTGGAACGCCGTGTGGGTCGTGAGGACGGCCAGCGCACCGATCGCGCGCAACGTGTCGAGCACCGGGAACTCGTGCGCCGGCTCGGCGACCCGGGGCGTGCTCGCTCTCCACCTCATGGCAACGGACCTCCTGGCTCCACCTGTCCCACCTCGATGGTGTCGACGCACAGTGTGCTCCCCGGGGCCACGCCGTCGATGCGGATCTCGTCGAAGGACCCGCTCACGCGGAGGTAGAGGCTGTTGAGCCCCGGCAGCAGCGTCGCCTCGATCTCGTCGTCGTCCGCGGTGATGGTGACCGAGGACTCGTCTGAGTAGAGGTAGCCGATGCGCACCCACCAGTCCCACTCGAACGCCCGGCCGGTGAGCGGGATGGCGCGTCCGGACGCCGGGACCTTCCACCCGCACCCTCGGGTGGGCCCCTCCTCGGACCGCACGCCGGGACCGATGAGGGCCGACCGCACGGTCCCGTCCTCGCCGACCATGCCGAGCCGTGAGCTGGTCCGGGGGAAGTCCGCGGTGCCGTGCAGGAGCGGCGTCATCCTGCTGACGGCGTTGTCGGGAGCGAAGGCGGCCGAGATGACCCCTTCCGGCACGGCCGTGTCCGCGAGGTCCACCCTGCCGAGGCGTTCGAGGTCCCGGTCCAGCGCATGGATCCAGGGGTCGCTCTCGTTCAGGGTGTGCCAGTAGGTCACGTATCGGACCGACGACACGACGCCGCCCGCCGCCACGAGGACCACGAGCGCCACCGCCAGGCTCGGCCGGAGGGGAGCGCGGAGCAGCGAGGGCTCCCGCGGGACCGAGGAGTCCGGCGCGCCGGGGACCTCGAGGAAGGCCAGCCCGACGCAGACCGCGGCGATCGCTGCGGCGTCGGTGAGGTAGCGGTACTCGAGGCCGATGATGGCGCCGTACTCGGGACCCCTGCTGTTGACCAGAAGGGCGAGGCAGCACAGGAGGTACGACGCGAGCAGGGCCCAGGCCCGCAGCGTCCGGTGCCTGGTGAGCATCCCGTAGGTGACGGTGAGGGCCACCACGACCCAGGCGACGTGCACCGCCACGTCGGGAGGGTCGGCGAAGGCGTTGGGGGGCGCGGCAGGGTCCCAGGCCCACGGCCCGCCGACGACACCCGTCATGAACGCCGTGCCGAGCATCGTCTCGCTGATCCGGCCCACGACCCCGGGAGTGGTCTCCGTGAAGGGTGCGTCGACGTACGCGACGTAGTACGCGAGGTAGGCGACCGCCAGCGCGGCCGCCGAGAGGGTCGCCGCCCAGTAGGTCCGGGCCACGTGGACAAGCCGGTGCAGCGGGCCACCGGTCGCGAACCAGGCGAGGGCGACGAACCCCAGCACGGGGAAGAACAGGAGCGCCTTGACGTAGAAGACCAGGCCGAGGGCCGTCGCGACCAGGGTGGCCAGCAGCCACACAAGACTGCGGGTCCGCAGGTGGCGCACCCAGCACCCCACGGCCAGGAAGAGGGCGGCCTGGAGGGGGACCTGGTTGAGCGCGGCGGTCCACCACATCATGGCGGGCATCGTCATCGCGCTCGTCAGGTAGAGGACCAGGGGAGCGAGCACGCCCCAACGCGGGCCGAAGAGCGTCAGCAGTGCCCACAGGGCGGCGACGGCGGCGAGCGCCTGGAAGAGCAGCACGATGCCCGCCGCGAGGTACCAGTTGAGCGTCCCCGAGCTCTCCACGACCCAGGCGAGGGCCCGGCCGCCGGGCATCAGGTTGCTGTTGTGGGGCTCGAGCACGTAGGCGAGGCTGAAGGGGCTCGTGGTGGCGTCGTAGAGCAGGTTGTAGTCGTCCAGGTAGAACCAGCTCGGCAACAGCGCCCAGGCCCGGAACGCCACGTGCGCGAGGACGAGGACCACCCCGATCCCGACGACGGCCGAGGCAGTCCCCTCGCCGTCGAGTCCCCGCTTCCACGAGACCAACCTCGAGTCCTGCTTCCGCACTGTGGCCTCCTCCGGCGGCGCATCATGCCACACCGGATCGCCCCGAACGGTCTCTTCACCAGCGCTCGAAAGGTAGGTTGTGCGCGGCCACCTGAAGGAGCACAGACAACCGTGACCGACACTTTCCACTTCGACGTCTGCATCGTCGGCGGGGCGGGCCACGTGGGCTTCCCGCTGGCCGTGGCGTTCGCGAGCCGAGGCCTGTCCGTGGCGATCTTCGACATCAACTCGACCGCGGTCGAGTCGATCATGGCCGGGAGCGCGCCCTTCCTCGAGCCCGGCGTGCACGAGCCGCTGGCCGACGCCCTGGCGCGGGGTGCGCTCGTCGCCACCACCGACCGCGCCGTCGTCGGTCGCTCCGAGCACGTGGTGGTGGTCGTCGGGACGCCCGTCGACCAGTACCTCAGCCCGGACCCGGAGGCGGTGCCGCGCGCGGTCGGCGAGCTCATGCAGGACCTGCGCCCCGGACAGCTCGTCGTCCTCCGCAGCACGGTATTCCCCGGCGTCACGCGCCGGGTCGAGCACCTGCTCGCGCCGCTCGACGGTGTCGAGGTCGCCTTCTGCCCCGAGCGGATCGCCGAGGGGCAGGCCATGACCGAGCTGTTCGCGCTGCCGCAGATCGTGGCGGCACGCACCGACGGGGCGCGGAAGCGCGCGGCGGCGCTGTTCGGGCGGCTGACCGAGACCGTGGTCGACCTCCAGCCGGAGGAGGCGGAGCTCGCCAAGCTCTTCACCAACTCGTGGCGCTACATCAAGTTCGCCGCGGCCAACCAGTACTACATGATGGCCAACGACCTCGGCCTCGACTTCTCGGTGATCCGGGCCGCGATGATGGAGGGCTACCCCCGGGCGGCCGACCTCCCGGGCGCGGGCTTCGCCGCCGGGCCGTGCCTGTTCAAGGACACGATGCAGCTGGCGTCGGTGACCGGCGGGAGCTTCCCCCTCGGGCACTCGGCGATGCTCGTCAACGAGGGTCTGCCGGACTACCTGGTCAAGAGCATGGAGGCCAGGCACGACCTCATGTCGATGACCGTCGGCATCCTCGGGATGGCCTTCAAGGCCGAGAGCGACGACCGCCGCTCGAGCCTGTCCTACCGGCTCAAGCGGGTGCTGGCCTTCCGGTCCGCGCGCGTGCTGACGACTGACCCCTTCGTGACCGACGACCCCGACCTGCGGCCCCTCGACGAGGTGCTGGCAGAGTCCGACATCGTGGTCATCGGTGCACCCCACTCGTCGTACGCCGACGTGCCGTTCGCCGGCCCGGTCGTCGACGTGTGGAACCTCCGCGGGCAGGGGGCCCTGGCGTGATCCCCGCCGCCGTCAGCGTCGTCATCCCCGCCTACCGGGAGGACGAGGGCATCCAGCGCGTCCTCGACCGGCTGCTCGACGCGATCACCATCGACGTCGAGGTGCTCGTCGTCGTCGACGACGAGGCGGACCCCACGGTGGCGGCCGTGGCCGAGCACGTGGGCCACGACGCCCGGGTGCGGACCCTGGTCAACACCTACGGCCGGGGACCGGCCAACGCGATCCGCTACGGCATCGACGCGGCCCGCAAGCCGGTCGTCGTCGTCACCATGGCCGACGGCAGTGACGACCCGCGGCTCATCGACCCGCTGGTGCGCCTGGTCGAGCGCGGCGTCGTGGTCGCTGCGGCCTCCCGCTACTCACCCGGCGGGCAGCAGGTCGGCGGACCGATGCTCAAGGGTCTGATCTCCCGTGCCGCGGGTCGCTCCCTGGGCACGTTCGCCCGTGTCGGCACCGACGACGCCACCAACAGCTTCAAGGCCTACGACACCGACTTCGTGCGCGAGGTCGGGGTGCACAGCCGCAGCGGCTTCGAGATCGGCCTCGAGCTCACCGCCAAGGCCCGCCGGCTGCGACTGCCGGTCGCCGAGCTGCCCACCATCTGGCTCGACCGCACCATCGGCGAGTCCAGCTTCGACATGAAGGCGTGGATCCCCAAGTACCTCCGGTGGTACCGCTTCGCCTACGGTCCCCAGCTCACGGTGGAGCAGGTCCGCGACCAGGCGGCCCGCATCGCCCGACTCAACAACGGTGCGGCCCCCGCCGCGGAACAGGACACCTGAGCAGATGGATGGCCACACGGACGACCGGAGCGACATGCGCGTCCTCGTGACGGGCTCCGCCGGCTTCATCGGCGGGTACGTCGTCGAGGAGCTGCTCGCCCGCGGCTACAGCGTCACCGGCATCGACAACTACTCCAAGTACGGCCCGGTCACGAAGTCGTACGACGACCACCCGCGCTACACCTTCGTCGAGGGCGACGTCCGTGACGTCGAGCTGATGGTGCGGCTGCTGGCCGACTGCGACCACCTGGTGGCCGGGGCCGCCCTGATCGGCGGCATCTCCTACTTCCACGCCTACGCCTACGACCTGCTGGCCACCAACGAGCGCATCATGGCCGCCACGTGCGACGCCGCGATCGAGGTGCTCGGACAGGGCCGGCTCCGGAAGGTGACCTACCTCAGCTCCTCGATGGTCTTCGAGTCGACCGACTCCTGGCCGTCCCGGGAGGGCGACGAGCGACGCGTCCCGCCGCCGCTGTCGTCGTACGGCTTCCAGAAGTTGGCCGTGGAGTACTTCGCGCAGGCGGCGTGGGACCAGTACTCGCTGCCCTACACGATCGTGCGCCCCTTCAACTGCGTGGGCGTGGGGGAGGGGCGGGCCCTCGGGGACGTCGAGATCCCCAGCGGCAACGTCAAGCTCGCCATGAGCCACGTCGTGCCCGACCTGATCCAGAAGGTGCTGAAGGGACAGGACCCGCTGCACATCCTGGGCGACGGCCAGCAGGTGCGGCACTACACGTACGGCGCGGACCTGGCCCGCGGCATCGTCGCGGCGATGGAGTCCCCCGACGCCCGCAACGAGGACTTCAACCTGTCGACGGCCGAGTCCACCACCGTGCTTGACCTCGCCGAGGTCATCTGGCGCAAGATCCACGGCCCGGAGCGCCCGTTCGCGGTCGTCTCGGACACCCCCTACGAGCACGACGTCGCCAAGCGGGTCCCCGACGTGACCAAGGCCCGCGAGGTGCTGGGGTTCACCGCCGCGACGACCCTCGACGAGATGCTCGACGTCGTCATCCCGTGGGTCCGCCAGGCGATGGCCGACGGCATCATCTGACGGCCCGGCGAAGCTGCGTACACCAGGGGCTACCTGCTGGTAGCCTTCGGCGACTCATCGACTCCTGGGAGGACTTTCGTCGTGCGCAAGATCTTTGGTTGGGTGCTTCTGGCGCTCGGCGCATTCTTGGTGGTGGTCGCCCTCACCGCGACGCTCTGGGCTCCCGGACAGGTCAAGCGGACCCCGCTCGACACCGACAGCACCACCCGCCTGGCGGGATCGGCCGACAAGCTGAACCCCGGGACGGGTGAGGTGGAGAGCCTCGACGTCAAGGCCACGAGCATCACCCAGGCGGACTCCAAGCGCTCGGACGACGAGGTCGTCGTGTTCGTCAACTCGGTCTGCCTCGTCATCGACGAGGGTGACGTCCCCGACTGCGTCGACGCCGACGACCCCGAGGGTCGTCTGGTCTCCGCGTCCACCGACGTCTTCGCGACCGACCGCTCCACCGCGGAAGCGGTCAACGGCGAGTACCTCCCCGCCGGTGCCGAGGAGAAGGAGGGCCTCATCAACAAGTGGCCCTTCGACGCCGAGAAGAAGGACTACCAGTACTGGGACGGCATCCTCGGCGCCCCCGTGGACGCGGTGTACGACAGCACCGAGACCCTCGAGGGGCTCGAGACCTACAAGTACCACGTGGTCGTCGACGAGGAGTCGGCCGAGGTCGTGGACGGCGTCCAGGGCGTCTACTCCCAGGACAAGTTCCTGTGGATCGACCCGGTGACCGGGTCCATCATCAACCAGACCCAGCAGGAGCTCCGCACCCTCGAGAACGGCGACGTCCTCCTCGACCTCGACCTGGCCTTCACCGAGGACCAGGTCACCGACAACGTCGAGTCGGCGAAGGACTCGGGCAGCCTCATCGAGCTGATCACCAGCACCGTGCCGCTCGTCGGCTTCATCGGCGGGGCGCTCGCCCTGCTCGCCGGAGCCTTCCTCGTCTTCGCCGGTCGCCGGCGCGAGACCGCCTGACCCTGCTCCACCGATGCTGGTGGTGGGACCGCGTCAACGACGCCGTCCCACCACCAGCATCTGCTTTCCCAGGACCCGCCAGGCGAGCGGGAACCGCAGGTAGGCGGAGACCATGAACGGCCGGACCTCGACCTTGGCGTCCTTGACGGTGTAGGGCAGGAACCGCGGCACGACACGCTCGATGTCGTAGCCGTGCAGGCCGAGCGCCTCGCACACGCTCCGGTCGGTGAGCGGCAGGTGGTGGTCGAGGTAGTCCCAGTAGCGACCGCCGACCGCCCGGATGTTGGGCATCAGCACGACCAGCGCCCCGCCCGGCCGCGTCACGCGACGGGCCTCGGCAAGGGTCGCCGCCAGCGCGTCCTTGGTGGGCAGGTGCTCGAAGAAGTTCGACGTGAACACCGTGTCGACGCTCTCGTCCGCGACGTCCTGCAGGTCGTCCGAGCTCGTGGTGAGCACCTCGACGCCCGGCTCCGCGAACCCCACGGTGTCGGGGTTGAGGTCGACGGCGATGCGTCGCCTGGCCCGGACGGCGTTGGTGAACTCGCAGTTGCCGGCGCCGAGGTCCAGGACGGTGCCCTCGACGGGCACGTAGCGCTGGAAGACGTCGCGCACCAGGACGTCCCACAGGATGCGCTTGTTGGCGAGGTCCCGCTCGTCGAAGCGGTTGCGGTAGATGGCCTCGAGGTCGTCGTTCACGGTGTGGTCCTTCCGGGGGTCAGGTCGGCCACGAAGATCGCGGTGCCGGGGGTCAGCAGGCCTCGGGTGGGGGACCAGCCGCCCCACACCCGGTCGTGGTCGGCGGGCCACTCGGGCTCGACGAGGTCGCGCAGGACGAAGCCCGTCGCGGAGAGCAGGCGCACCCAGTCGCCGAGCGTGCGGTGGTGCTCGACGTACGCGACCGTGCCGGACTCGTCGTCGACCTCGACGTACGGCGTGCGGTCCCAGTAGGACTGCGAGGCGACCAGGCCGCCATCGCCGGGGTCGTCGGGGAACATCCACCGCGTCGGGTGCGTGATGGAGAAGGCGTAGCGCCCACCGGGGCGGAGCACGCGGGCGGTCTCGGCCACCGCGTCCTCGATGTCGTGGACGAACTGGAGGGCACCGAAGGAGCAGAAGACTACGTCGAAGGTGTCGCCGGCGAAGGGGAGGTGCGTGGCCGTGGCTCGCACGGAGGGGACGACGACGCCGGTGATCTCGTCGATGCGCCGGCTGTGCTGGAGCTGGCGGTGCGAGAGGTCGAGCCCCACGGCGCGACCGCCGTGGTTGCGCACCCACCGCGAGCACTGCCCGGCGCCGCTCCCGACCTCGAGCACGTCGCGGCCGGCGACGTCACCCAGGATCCCCAGGTCCTCCTCGGTCTGCCCCTCGGGTCCCCACACGAAGCCCGCGTCTCCCAGGAACTCGCCGTGCGTCGCCTGGTACTCGTCGGCGTACCGGTCCCAGTCCGGACCGTTCGCGCGCCGCGACTCGGACTCGTCGACCGGGCGGCGTTCGACCCGGACGGACTGGGGAAGGTGGTCCTGCACGGGCTCACGGTACTGCCGGGTCCGTGCGCCCGGCGCGAGAGGGGGACACACGGGTTGGACGCTCGTGGTCGCACCCGCGTAGGCTGCAGGGTGCGCCAGAGGTCTGCCTGGGTTCCATACGGAGCGGACTCTCGCTCGTCATCTCTCATCGGTGGTGAAACAGGGCTTCCGGCGTGTCCGCACGACTTCTGACCACCCAAGGAATCACTTCCCTTATGACGAGCACCATCTCTACTCTTCCGGACTACGACGCGCCCCAGGTGGCTGTCAACGACATCGGGTCCGAAGAAGACTTCCTCGCGGCGATCGACGCGACCATCAAGTACTTCAACGACGGTGACATCGTCGAGGGCACCATCGTCAAGGTGGACCGCGACGAGGTCCTGCTCGACATCGGCTACAAGACCGAGGGCGTCATCCCCTCGCGCGAGCTGTCGATCAAGCACGACGTCGACCCCAACGAGGTCGTCAACGTCGGCGACAAGGTCGAGGCCCTCGTCCTCCAGAAGGAGGACAAGGAAGGCCGCCTGATCCTGTCCAAGAAGCGCGCCCAGTACGAGCGCGCCTGGGGCACCATCGAGCAGGTCAAGGAGGAGGACGGCGTCGTCGAGGGCACCGTCATCGAGGTCGTCAAGGGCGGCCTCATCCTCGACATCGGCCTGCGCGGCTTCCTGCCGGCCTCGCTCGTGGAGATGCGTCGCGTCCGCGACCTGCAGCCCTACGTCGGCCAGACCCTCGAGGCCAAGATCATCGAGCTCGACAAGAACCGCAACAACGTGGTCCTGTCGCGCCGTGCCTGGCTCGAGCAGACCCAGTCCGAGGTCCGCCACGGCTTCCTCACCCAGCTCCAGAAGGGCCAGATCCGCAAGGGTGTCGTGTCCTCGATCGTCAACTTCGGTGCCTTCGTGGACCTCGGTGGCGTCGACGGCCTCGTGCACGTCTCGGAGCTGTCGTGGAAGCACATCGACCACCCGTCCGAGGTCGTCACCGTCGGTGACGAGGTCACCGTCGAGGTCCTCGACGTGGACATGGACCGCGAGCGTGTCTCCCTGTCGCTGAAGGCGACGCAGGAGGACCCGTGGCAGCACTTCGCCCGCACCCACCAGATCGGCCAGATCGTCCCGGGCAAGGTCACCAAGCTGGTGCCCTTCGGTTCGTTCGTCCGCGTCGAGGAGGGCATCGAGGGCCTCGTGCACATCTCCGAGCTGGCCGAGCGCCACGTGGAGATCCCCGAGCAGGTCGTCCAGGTCAACGACGACGTCATGGTCAAGATCATCGACATCGACCTCGAGCGTCGCCGGATCTCGCTGTCGCTCAAGCAGGCCAACGAGACCGCCACGGCGGCCGACGTCGACGAGTTCGACCCGACGCTCTACGGCATGACGGCCACGTACGACGAGCAGGGCAACTACGTCTACCCCGAGGGCTTCGACCCCGAGACGGGCGAGTGGCTCGAGGGCTTCGACGAGCAGCGTGCGGTCTGGGAGGAGCAGTACGCCAAGGCGCACGCCCGCTGGGAGCAGCACGTCAAGCAGCAGGCCGACGCCAAGCAGGCGGAGGTCGAGGCGAGCGAGGCCACGTCGTACTCCTCGGAGGGCACCGACACCGGCGCCCAGGAGCAGACCGGCGGTTCGCTGGCGTCGGACGAGGCGCTCCAGGCGCTTCGCGAGAAGCTCACCGGTGGGGGCAACTGACCCGCTGCACCACACGTTCCACCAGGAGGCCCGCCGGTTCGCCGGCGGGCCTCCTGCCATTCCGTCAGTCCCTGAGGAGGTCCGGGAGCCGGTCCCGACGGACCTTGCCCGTGGCGGTCAGGGGGAGACCCTCGACGTGCACCCACGTCTTGGGCCGCTTGGCCGGGGCGAGCGTGGAGCGCGCGAGGGCGTCGAGGTCGGCGACCGACGCGCTGCCCACGACCGCGGCGCAGACGCGCTGGCCCCAGTCCTCGTCGTCCGTCCCGAACACGGCGACGTCGTCGACGCCCGGCGCCTCGCGCACCACCTGCTCGACCTCGAGCGGGTAGACGTTGACGCCGCCGCTGATGATGAGGTCCGTACGACGCCCCTCGAGGTACACGTAGCCCTCGGCGTCGATCCGGCCGACGTCCCCGACGGTGAAGGCCGGGCCGTCGGCGGTGTCGCGCCAGGCGGCGGCGGTCTTGTCGGGCGCCCCGACGTAGGAGAAGCGTGCGTGCGCCGGGACCGCGCACCACAGGGTGCCGTCGGCGTCCGTCGTGATCGTGCGACCGGGGCGGGCCCGCCCGACGGTGCCGGGGTGCGCCCGCCACTCCTCGGAGCGGCACGCGGTGAACTGGCCCTCGGTGGAGCCGTAGAACTCCCAGGTCGACCCCTCGGGGAAGAGGTCGACGAGGCGTTCCTTGACCGCCGCGGGGCACGGTGCCCCTGCGTGGGCGACGAGCCGGAAGCTGGACAGGTCCGGGACCCCCACAGCGTCCCAGTGTGCGAAGAGGCGCTGGAGGTGCGTGGGGACGCAGAACATCGTGGTCGGCCGCTCGGTGGTGATCGCGGCGGTGATCGCGGCAGGGTCGAAGCGACCGGGGACGACGATGCGACCGCCCGCGAGCAGCGTCCCCGTGGCGAAGCGGAGGGGCGCGGAGTGGTGCAGGGGGCTCAGCACCAGGTTGACGTCGTCGGCGCAGAACCCCCACAGGTCGCGCTCCTCGGCGACCAGGTCGGCGGCCAGGTCCGGGGGCAGCAGGCCGGAGTCGACGCCCTTGGGGGTGCCGGTGGTGCCGCTCGTGCAGTGCATGGGCCGACCGCGGGGGAGCGTGTCGCGGGGGTCCGGGTCGGCGAGCTCCGCCAGCAGCGCCTGCACGCCCTCGGTGGTCGTGACGAGCAGGTCCGGGGAGATGGGAGCCAGGATCCGGGTGCGCTCGGCCTCGGTCAGTGCCGGGTCGAGCGGCACCGGGAAGACGCCGCGGCCCAGCAGGGCGAGCACGAGGTCGACGTACTGCTCGGAGCCGGGGACGAGCAGGGCCACCCGGGAACCCTCGGTCAGGTCGGCGGAAGTCACCCCGCCATCCAAACAGAGCCCGTCGGGTGGGGCGGGTCAGGCCTGGCGGGGGACGACGTGGCGGCGGAGGTCGACGGGACCGAGCTCGTCGTGGTCGTCGGCGAGGTTGGCAGGGCCGGCGAAGTGGTCGTGCCGGGCGTAGCGCACCAGCAGGACGGACAGGGCGATGAGGACGAGGATGAAGGCGAAGGTGGTCATGGCAGCAATCATGCGCTGGTTGAGATCCCGCCACGAGTGGCAGCAATGACAGTGTCCGTTGATTTCCTGCCAGACGTCCGTCATGCTGGCTGACATGCTCTCCAACGTCGCCGTCCTCGTGTGGGACGAGGTCGCCCTCTTCGAGCTGGGCGTGCTCTGCGAGGCCTTCGGTGTCGACCGCAGCGACGACGGCCTGCCCGTGCTCGACTTCGCCGTCTGCGGTGTGGAGCCGGGGCAGGTGCGCACCTCGCTGGGCTTCGGGATGGAGGTCCTGCACGGACTCGACCGCGTCGCCGAGGCCGACCTGGTGTGCATCCCGGCGATGGGCATGGAGGGTCCCGTCCCTGCACCTGTCATCCGCGCGCTACGGGACGCCGTCGAGCGCGGCGCGCGGGTCCTCTCGGTGTGCACCGGCGCGTTCGCCCTGGGCGAGGCCGGGCTGCTCGACGGCCGCGAGGCGACCACCCACTGGAAGCACACCGACGAGCTCGCCGGTCGCTTCCCGCTCGCGCGGGTGGTGCCCGAGGTGCTCTACGTCGACGCCGGCCCGGTCATCACCAGCGCCGGCTCGGCGGCCGGGCTCGACGCGGCCCTGCACCTGTGGCGCGAGGCGTACGGCGCCGCCGCGGCCAGCACGGTCGCCCGTCGGATGGTGGTGCCGCCGCAGCGTCCGGGCGGGCAGGCGCAGTTCATCTCCCGCCCGGTGCCCGAGTGCACCTCCGACTCGCTGGCCCCCCTGCTGGAGTGGATCCAGGGCAACCTCGGTGAGGAGCTCAGCGTGGACCTCCTCGCCCGCCAGACCCACATGTCGGCACGCACGTTCGCGCGCCGGTTCAAGGAGGAGACCGGCACGACGCCGTACGGGTGGATCCTCGCCCAGCGCGTCCAGGTCGCACAGGCGCTGCTCGAGCAGTCGGACCGCTCGATCGAGTGGATCGCCTCCGAGGTGGGGTTCGGCAACGCGGCGACGCTGCGCCACCACTTCACACGGGTCCGCGGGGTGAGCCCGCAGCAGTACCGCCGCACGTTCTCCTGCACGGCGTAGCCGGCCGCCTCCCGCGTCTGGACGCGGCAGCCCGGCCGGCGCGGCACCTCGGTAACCTTGCGGGGTGACGCACACGCCTCTCTCCGACCTGTCCCACGACGACCTCCTCGCCCTGCGCGAGCGGCTGCAGGCGTCGTACGACGAGCTGAAGGGTCGCGGCCTCGCGCTCGACCTGACGCGGGGCAAGCCGTCCTCGGCCCAGCTCGACCTCGCGGACGAGCTGCTCCGCCTGCCGCGGGGGTGCACGGACCGCAGTGGCACCGACGTGCGCAACTACGGCGGGCTCGCCGGCCTCCCGGAGCTGCGTGAGATGTTCGCCGAGCTGCTCTGGGTGGAGCCCGAGCAGGTCGTCGCGGGCGGCAACTCCAGCCTCACCATGATGCGCGACACCCTCGTCTACCTCCTGCTCTTCGGCGGCGTGGACAGCGACCGCCCGTGGGGCAAGGAGAGCGTGGTCAAGTTCATCTGCCCCGTCCCCGGCTACGACCGGCACTTCGCGCTGCTGGAGTCGCTGGGGATCGA
This sequence comes from Nocardioides sp. Soil777, assembly GCF_001428425.1. NCBI lineage: Bacteria > Bacillati > Actinomycetota > Actinomycetes > Propionibacteriales > Nocardioidaceae > Nocardioides > Nocardioides sp. Soil777. The sequence goes on along the minus strand of NZ_LMSN01000018.1, from coordinate 94,758 downwards.
GATGATCACCGTCCCGATGAACGACGACGGCCCCGACGCCGAGGCGGTGGCCCGCCTGGTCAAGGAGGACCGGTCGATCAAGGGCATGTGGGTCGTCCCCACCTACGCCAACCCGGCCGGTTCCGTCTGCACGCAGGAGGTCGCCGCCCGGCTCGCGTCGATGGAGACGGCCGCGCACGACTTCAAGATCTTCTGGGACAACGCCTACGCCCTGCACCACCTCACCGAGGACGAGGCCAAGAGTGCCGACATCCTCACCCTGGCCGCCGCGAGCGGACACCCGCACCGGCCGATCATGTTCGCGTCGACCTCCAAGATCACCTTCGCGGGCGCGGGGGTCGCGTTCCTCGCTGCGTCGGTGGAGAACGTGAACTGGTACCTCCGGCACCTGGGCAAGGGCTCCATCGGCCCCGACAAGGTCAACCACCTGCGCCATGTGCAGTTCTTCGGCTCGGCGCAGGGCGTGCGCGACCACATGGTCCGTCACCGCGAGATCATCGCGCCCAAGTTCGCAGCGGTCGACCGGGTGCTCACCGAGCGCCTCGACGGCCACGGGGTGGCCCGGTGGAACAAGCCGCGGGGCGGCTACTTCGTCAACCTCGACGTCATGCCCGGCACGGCGTCGCGGGTCGTCTCGCTCGCCAAGGAGGCCGGCATCGCGCTGACGCCCGCCGGCTCGTCCTTCCCCCTCGGCCGGGACCCGCACGACGAGAACATCCGGCTCGCCCCCACGATGCCGCCGCTCGAGGAGGTCACCGAGGCCATGGACGGTGTGGCCACCGCCGTGCTGCTCGCCGCGGTGGAGAAGCTCCTGGCCGGTGGCTGAGCCGGTGGCCGGCGAGACGGTCGACGGGGACTTCCAGCCCTTCACCTTCTCGATCGTCGGGGTCCAGAAGGCCGGCACCTCCACGCTGCAGTGGATGCTCAACCAGCACCCTCAGGTGGCCCGGCCGCCCCGCAAGGAGATGGGCTGGTTCGACGTCGACGAGGCGACCTGGCGCGACGTCGACCACGCGTCGTACGGCGTGCGGCGGACGTCGCCGCAGCAACGCGCGCTGGGCGACGCGACGCCCCGCTACCTGCTGATGCCGGGCACCCTGGAGCGGATGCGGGACCGGCTCCCCGACCTGCGCCTGATCGCGATCTTCCGCGACCCGATCGACCGGCTCGTCTCCCAGTGGGTGATGGTCCGCGAGCGCCAGCCCGACAAGGCGCCGGACTGGCCCGAGATGATGGCCTGGCGGCCGCCGTCCTTCCCCACGATCCTGCCCGAGGAGCTCACCGGGCCCGGCGGTCGCGCCCGCTTCCTGCGCGCGTCCGGGGTGGTGCGCGGCTACTACGGCGGGCAGGTGGAGCACGGGCTCACCGTGTTTCCCCGTGACCAGTGGCTCTTCCTGGACTTCCCGTCACTGCTGGCCGACCACGCCCGCCACCTCGACCTGGTGACCGACCACATCGGGGTCGACCGGTTCCGCAGCCACCCGCCGCTGAAGAAGCTGATGGCGGGCTCTCCCACGATCACCGGGACGGCGCCGACGGGGGAGGACCTGATGACGCTGGCCCGGGCGCTGGAGCCCGAGCTGGCCCAGTACGTCGCCCTCACCGGCCTGCCCGTCGAGCACTGGACCACCGAGCGGCTGCTGCGCGGCGACCTCGACGCCGACGAGCAGGCCGCGACGTACGCCCGCAAGGCGGGACTGGCATGACGACGACGACGAGGGGGCAGCAGTGAGCAAGCGGGTCGGACTGACCGGGGGCGTGGCCTCCGGCAAGAGCACCGTCTCGGCGATCCTCGCCGAGCTCGGCGCCGTGGTGATCGACGCCGACGCGCTGGCGCGCGAGGTGGTCGCCCGGGGCACCCCCGGGCTGGATGCCGTGGTGGCGGAGTTCGGTCCCGACCTGCTGACGCCGGCGGGGGACCTCGACCGCCCGGCCATGGGACGGCTGGTCTTCGGCGACGAGGGCGCCCGCAAGCGGCTCGAGGCGATCATCCACCCGCTCGTGATCGAGCGGATGGCGGCCCTGGAGGTCACCGCGGACGAGGACGACGTCGTCGTCCACGACATCCCGCTGCTGGCCGAGGGGGGCAGGGCCGACACCTTCGACGCGGTGGTCGTCGTGGACGCTCCCCGGGACCTCCAGGTCGAGCGGATGCTCTCGGAGCGGGGCTGGACGCGCGAGGACGCGGAGTCGCGGATCGCCGCGCAGGCCACCCGGGAGCAGCGCCGGGCCATCGCCACGCACGTCATCGACAACAACGGCTCGCTCGAGGACCTGCGGGCCCGCGTCGAAGCGGTCTTCGACGAGCTCCGCGGGTAGCCTGCAGGCCGTGCGACTGCCTCTCCTGACGACCGCGACGGCCCTCACGGCGGGGGCGCTCCTCATCGGTGGCTGTGCCACCGCACCGGAGACCGAGGCGCCCACGACCGCCCGGACGAGCAGCCCGTCGGTGGAGCCGGAGACGCCCGAGCCGACGCCGACCACCGACCCGGACACCCCGCTGGGGTGGGGGCCCACGGCGGGCGAGCTCGAGGACGCGCAGGCCCTGGTGGCCGGGTGGACGCCCGAGCAGCTCGCGGGGCAGGTCATCGTCGGCCGCTACCACGGCACCGACCCCGCCACGGTGGCCGCCATGGTGCGCGACCACCACCTGGCCGGCATGTCGGTCACCAGCGGCAACATCCTCGACGAGGCGCAGGTGCGCGCCACCACGGCGGCGATCAGCGACGCGGTCGCGGCCGACGGGCGGGACTTCCCGGCCGTCATCGGCGTGGACCAGGAGGGCGGCTACGTCTCGCACCTGCGTGGCATCGCCACCGAGTTCCCGGCCTTCGACGCGGCCGGAGCCGCGATCACCGCCGACGGCCCGACGGGGCGCGAGGTCGTCCGTCAGGCGGCGTACGCCACCGGCATGGAAGTGCGCGACCTCGGCTTCACGTGGGTCTTCGCACCGGTCGCCGACGTCACCATCGGGGCGGCTGACCCCACGATCGGCACGCGCTCGCCCAGCGAGGACCCGGCGGTCGCGGCCAAGGCCACCGCCACGGCGGTGCGGGGGTACGACGCCGCGGCGATCGTCTCCACCGTCAAGCACTTCCCCGGCCACGGCGCCGCCACGAGCGACAGCCACGAGACCCTGCCGGTGCTCGACTCCACGCTCGAGGAGATCCGCTCCCACGACCTGCCGCCCTTCGAGGCCGCGATCGCGAGCCACGCCCCGGCAGTGATGATGAGCCACCTCGACCTGACCGCCATCGCCCCCGGTGTCCCGGCGTCGCTCGCGCCCGAGGTCTACGACCTGCTGCGCGACGACCTCGGCTTCGAGGGCGTGACCATCACGGACTCGCTCGGGATGGGCGCCGTCGCCGCCAGCTACAAGCCGGCCGTGGCCGCCCTCAACGCGGGCGCCGACCTGCTGCTGATGCCCGTCGACACCGTCGAGACCCACCGTGTGCTCACCCAGGCGATCAACGACGGCGACGTCACCCGCGAGCGCGCCGAGGAGGCCGCCGCCCGCGTCGTGGCCCTCCAGATGTGGCAGGGGCGCACCGCCGACGCGAGCCCGGTGCCCGCCGACGTGTCGACGCTGGCGAGCGAGGCGTCCGCGGCGCTCGGCTCGGCGGCCTACTGACGCCGGTCCACCGACGCGACGAGGCCCGCCCCGACGGTGTCGGAGCGGGCCTCGTGCGGTGGAACCGGGTGGCGGACCTCAGGCGGCGGTGCTGCCGGTCGCGAGGTCCGGGTCGCCGATGCGGCGGAGCTTCTGCAGGGCCTCCCGCTCGAGCTGGCGGACCCGCTCGGCGGAGATGCCGTGCTTGGCGCCGATGTCGGCCAGCTTGTGCTGGCGACCGTCGGTCAGGCCGTAGCGCGCCCGGATGATGTCGGCGGCCCGGTCGTCGAGATGGGCGACGAGGTCCTCGAGGCGCTGACGCGCCTCGACGTCGAGGAACTCCAGGTCCGGCCCGGGGGCGGTCTCCTGCGCCATCAGGTCGCCGAGGGAGGTGTCGCCGTCCTCGTCCACCGGGGTGTCGAGGGAGACGTGGTCGCGACCCCACGACATCAGGTCGAGGACGCGGTCGATCTCCATCCCGAGCTCCAGGGCGATCTCCTGCGGCTCGGGGTCACGGCCGAGCTGGCGCTCCAGGGTGCGGCGGGCGCCGCTGACCTGGTTGAGCTCCTCGACCACGTGGACCGGCAGTCGCACGACGCGGGCCTGCTGGGCGATGCCGCGCGTGATGGCCTGACGCACCCACCACGTGGCGTACGTCGAGAACTTGTAGCCCTTGGTGTAGTCGAACTTCTCCACGGCGCGGATCAGGCCGGTGTTGCCCTCCTGGATCAGGTCCAGCATCGGCATCTGGGAGCGGCCGTACTTGCGCGCGATGGAGACGACCAGGCGCAGGTTGGCGGAGATGAACTGGTCGACGGCCTTGCGGCCCTCCTCGGCCAGCCACTCCAGCTCCTCCTGGTTGGCGCTCATCGGGGCACCGCCCTTGCGGCGGCCGATGCGGCCCTCCTCGAGGAGCTTCTCGGCCAGCAGGCCGGCCTCGATGGTCTTGGAGAGCTCGACCTCCATGGCGGCGTCGAGAAGGGGAGTGCGGGCGATCTCGTCGAGGTACAGGCCGACGCTGTCGCGGCCCTCGATCTCACGCGTCGTGCTCGTCCGGGTGCTCCTGGCAGTGCTCTGTGCGGTGCTCATCGTCGTCTCCTCCTCCGTGGCGTTGCGCCGAATACCTCGCCACGTCATCTCCAACGGCCTGCGTGGACGAGAGATTCCCCGGCCCCGATCGCTCGGCCCTTCACCTGACTCGACGTCCCGGCGAGCACGAGAGTTGCCTCCCGGCGCAACTCTCAGGGACTTCTCAGGGGTGGTTCGGAGACGGCCGCCCGGGGGATTGCCCCGAGGTGCCCCCACTTTCCGGCGGGGGCGTTCCTCCACAGGCTGATCCACATCGGTGTGGACAACTGGGTCGGACCTGTGGAGCACCGGCCCCGCCCTGTGGAGGCGGTTGTGGGACTGGGGGAATGTGGCGCGAACCCCTTGCGCCGCCCTCCGCGGCGGGCATAGAACTCTCCCACCAGCACCGCTCGCGGGGCTGGGGATCGGACAGGCAGAGAGATCCGCACGGCGAGCTCGCTCGCTGCGGGGGCCCGGTGACGGGGACCCCGGGATCCGACTCCCGTCCAGGTCGATCGGACGTCACCCAGCCGGTCAACCCGAGGGGCTCCAGGCGCTCATACCGGCTGGGGCCCCTCACCTCATCTCCACCGGGCCGTGAGCCCCGGGTCGCTCGGTCGAAGGCTGTCAGTCCTCCGCCGGCCGCGGTGCGGGCGCGAGTGCCGGGTCGTCCACGGCGTAGGACCGCACCGGCCCGGGCGGGGTGTCGGCGGTCTCGAACCGCACGGTCACGACGCCGCGACCCGACCCCCACACCCAGCCGGCACCCATCTCCGCGTGGACGACGTCCATGCCGGGGGAGAAGTGACGGACCGACGGGGCAGGCTCCGGGACGACCACCTCCTCGGGCTCGGGGTCGGTCTCGCCGAACAGGTCCTCCTGGATCCAGTCGGCCAGCCCGGAGACGCCCACGCCCAGCAGCCGGACGCCGCCGGAGGTGTCGAGGTCGGCGAGCAGGGACCGGGCCAGCCGCGCGATCGTCGGGGCGCTGTCGGTCGGGCTCGCGAGGGTCGAGGAGCGGCTCAGGGTGGTGAAGTCGTGCAGTCGCACCTTGATCGTCACCGTGCGGCCCGAGAGGCCGTGTTTGCGCAGCCGGGCGCCGACCTGCGTGGCCTGCCGGGTCAGCAGGGACTCCATGAGGCTGCGGTCGGTCAGGTCCGTGTCGTAGGTGCCCTCGCTGCTGACGGACTTGGTCTCGCGGTCGGCCACCACCGGGCGGTCGTCCTCGGCTCGCGCCAGCTGGTGCAGGCCGTGCCCGTGAGCCTTGCCGAGCAGCCGCACCATCTCGTCCTCGTCCACCGCCTCGAGGTCGGCGACCGTGTGGATGCCGACCCGCCGGAGCCGCTCGGCGGTCGCCGGTCCGACACCGGGGATGACGGTGACCTTCATGGGGCGCAGCAGGTCGCGCTCGGTGCCCGGGGGGACGACAGTCAGCCCGTCGGGCTTGTCGAGCTCACTGGCGACCTTGGCGATGAACTTGGAGGTCCCGATCCCCACGGTGCCGGTGAGCCCGCCGCTGACCTCCTGCACACGCTGGCGCAGCTCCTCGCCGAAGGCGGTCACCGTCCCCACCTCGAGGTCGGGCAGGCCGGCGCGCTCGAGGTCCACGAACGCCTCGTCCAGGGACAAGGGCTCGACGAGCGGCGAGGCGGCGCGCAGCACCTCCATGACCCGCGCGCTGGTCTCGCGGTAGGCGTGGAAGCGGCCCGACAGGAAGGCCGCGTGCGGGCACCGGGCGCGTGCCTCGCGCCCCGACATGGCCGAGCGCACGCCGTACACCCGGGCCTCGTAGGACGCGGTGGCGACGACGCCGCGCCCGCCCGTGCCGCCGACGATGACGGGCTTGCCGCGCAGCGACGGCTTGTCGCGCTGCTCGACCGCGGCGAAGAAGGCGTCCATGTCCAGGTGCAGGACCGAAGCGGTACGACGCATCAGTCGACGTCGTGGCCCGGGGCGCGGTGGATCCCGGAGCGACGCATGTCAGCCATTGTCGCAGGCCACCCGGCATCCACAGGCGCCTGCCGTGCGGTAGTCGTCCACAGCGCGGACGCGTGCGGGTGAGAGCGCCGGCGCACGCGGGGACCGTCTCCGCATGACACCGACACCCACACCCGCCTCGCTCGTCGCCCGCACTCCCGAGGACATCCTCGCCTTCGTCCCGGTCGCCCTCGGGTTCCCGCCCGAGTGCTCCGTCGCGATGCTCACCTTCGGTCGCGGGCAGTCCTTCCACGCCCGGGTCGACCTGCCCGACGACCCCGATGACGTCGACGACGTCGTCGACGCACTGCTCCGACCCAGCCTGCGGCACCGGGTCCGCCAGGTGATCTTCGTGGTCTACGACGACGACACCGTCGTGGCCGATGAGTCGGCCTGGTCGCTGCACGAGGCGTTCACCGAGCGCGGCATCGAGGTGATCGACGTGCTCCGGGTGCACGACGGCCGCTGGTTCGCCGTCCTGCCCGGTCGCCCACCCGAGGCGTACGACGGTGTCCCCTTCGACTCCGGGTCGCACCCGTTCACCGCCCGCGCGGTGTTCGACGGCCGCGTCACCCGGGCGTCGCGCGAGGAGCTGCGCGCCACCCTCGACCCGGTCCCCGACGAGGTCGCCGCGTCCGGTGCCCTCCTGGCCACCTCCCCGGCGCCGCTCACGGGGGACCGGGTGCGTGCCGTGGTCACCCGCCACGGTGAGGGACCGGTGCCGGTCCCCACCGAGGTCCTCGTTCCCCTCGCCCTGGCCCTGCGCGACCCGGCGTCGCGCGACCAGGCCTGGGCGGGGCTGTCCCGCGCCGTGGCCCGCGCCCACGTCGAGCTGTGGAGCGACGTCGTGCGGCGGCTGCCCGACGACCTCGTGGCGGGTCCTGCCGCGGTGCTCGCCGTCGCCGCCTGGCTCGCGGGGGAGGGCGCGCTGGCGTGGTGTGCGGTCGAGCGCTGCCGTGCCGTCGACCCCGGACACTCCCTCGCCCGGCTGGTGGCCGACCTGCTCGACGAGGCGTGCTCGCCCGAGCTGTGGGAGCCGGTGCGTTCGTCGTGGGAGCGCGGGGCGGCCTGAGCCCCGCGAGGGAGCCCCCATCCCACGGGGGGTGACACCTGTCGCGGGGGGCTCCCGCGTGGCTAGGGTCCACCCATGGGAGAAGAAGTCGAGCAGCAGGAGTTCTCGCGGGCCGATCGCACGCGCCACCGCGAGAAGGTGCGGCGCAACCTCGACGTCTTCGCCCGGATGCTCCGGGAGGCCCGCTTCGACACCGACGACCCGATGACCGGGCTGGAGGTGGAGCTCAACCTGATCGACGACCGCGGCGACCCGGCGCTCAAGAACGCCGAGGTGCTCGAGGCGATCGCCCAGCCCGAGTTCCAGACGGAGCTCGGCCAGTTCAACATCGAGATCAACGTGGACCCCGCGACGCTGCGCGAGGGTGGGCTGACCACCTTCGAGGACAGCCTGCGGCGCTCCCTCAACCAGGCGGAGGACGCGGCGAGCGAGGTGGGCGCGCACCAGGTGATGATCGGCATCCTGCCGACCCTGGCCGAGGGCCACATGTCCATCTCCTCGCTGAGCGCCAACCCCCGCTACAAGCTGCTGAGCGAGCAGATCCTCGACGCGCGCGGCGAGGACATCACCATCAGCATCTCCGGTCGTGACCGGCTGTCGACGACGGCCGACTCGATCGTGCCCGAGGCGGCCTGCACGAGCACCCAGTTCCACGTCCAGACCTCGCCGGACGACTTCGCCAACTACTGGAACGCCTCCCAGGCCATCGCCGGCGTGCAGCTCGCGGTGGGTGCCAACTCGCCGTACCTCCTGGGCAAGGAGCTGTGGCGCGAGACGCGCATCCCGTTGTTCGAGCAGGCCACGGACACCCGCAGCGAGGAGCTCAAGGTCCAGGGGGTCCGCCCCCGCGTGTGGTTCGGCGAGCGGTGGGTCACCTCGGTGTTCGACCTGTTCGAGGAGAACGTCCGCTACTTCCCGGCGCTGCTGCCGATCACCGACGACGAGGACCCGCTGCAGGTGCTCGAGGACGGGCGCACGCCCGAGCTCTCCGAGCTCCGGCTCCACAACGGCACCATCTACCGCTGGAACCGTCCGGTCTACGACATCGCCGACGGGGTGCCGCACCTGCGCGTCGAGAACCGTCTCCTCGCCGCGGGCCCGACGGTCGCCGACACCATCGCCAACGCGGCGTTCTACTTCGGCCTCGTCCGCCACCTCGCCGAGAGCGAGCGCCCGCTGTGGTCCCAGATGTCCTTCTCGGCCGCGGAGGAGAACTTCCACGTCGCTGCCCAGCAGGGTGTCGACGCCCAGATCTACTGGCCCGGCATCGGCCAGGTGCGCGCCACCGAGCTCGTGCTGCGCCGGTTGCTCCCGATGGCGGCCGAGGGACTCGACGCCTGGGGCGTGGAGGGCGAGGTCCGGGACCGGCTCTTCGGCATCATCGAGCAGCGCTGCCTGCTGGGGACCAACGGTGCGGAGTGGTTCGTGGGGCAGATGCGGCGGCGCGCCGACATGGAGACGTACGACGCGCTGCGCGCCACCCTGCTCGACTACCGCGAGCGGATGCACACCAACGAGCCCGTCCACACCTGGGGCGACTGAGGGTCACGACCGGTTCGCGGCCGGCGGGGGAGGAGACCCCGAGCGTCGCCGCAGCCGCCGCCACTCGCGGCGCACACCCGTGACGGGGTCCAGCCAGCCGTCGCGGGTGACGACGACGAACGTCGCGTCCAGCCCCGCCTCGGCGTACGCCGCGCGGGTCGCGGCCGACCAGACCATGTCGGCGTCGTGGGCGTCGAGCGACCCGGCCCGCGTCAACCACGTGACGGGGAGCGCGCCACCCTGGTCCGGCAGTGCGGCCAGCTCGCGTCGCGACCGTTGGAGCAGGGCCCCGACGACGTCGACGGCGAGCGCCGGGTCCGGCGGGTCGTCGGGGTCGGTGACGAACGACGCCGCGAGCCGGCCGGGAGCGCCCACCCGCAGGGCGGGCGGAGGGCGCCGTCGGTGCTCGCCCTCGCGGAAGTCGAGCACCGCCGCGCGCAGGGCGACGTGCGTCTCGCGCGTGATCGGGGCGAGCAGCGGCATGGCCCAAAGCCTGCCCTCCCGGGCCGGTTCGTGCGCGTCGTCCTCCACAGCCTCCCGCTCGGGGCCCGGATTGGGTACGGTGCCAGCACCCGGCGCGCACCGATGCGCGACCGGCCTGCAGAAGGAGGCGCCATGGGCACCGTCGTCGTCGGATACGTCCCCAAGCCGGAGGGTGAGGCCGCACTCGCGACCGCGATCTCCGAGGCCAAGCTGCGCGGCAGCAAGCTCGTGGTGGTCAACTCCCACCGCGGCGGGCACGACTACGACCAGGACAGGGCGCAGGCGGCCGAGGGCGAGATGGACAACGTCCGCAAGACGCTCGACGAGTCCGGCCTCGAGTACGACATCCGCCAGCTCGTGCGCGGCTTCGAGCCGGCCGAGGACCTGATCAGCCTCGCCGAGGCCAACTCCGCCGAGCTGCTGGTCATCGGGCTCCGCCGCCGCTCGCCCGTCGGCAAGCTGATCCTGGGAAGCAACGCCCAGCGGATCCTCCTCGACGCCCACTGCCCCGTGCTGGCGGTTAAGGCCGACTGACGCTCCTGCCGGCCTCGCGTCCGTCCCGTCAGGGTCCGACGTCGATCACGGCGGCGCCCGTGACGGCGTCGCCGGCGAGGTCGGCGAGCGCCCGATCGACCTCGTCGAAGGCATAGGTCGTGACGCGGGCTCGCAGCCCGAGCCGCGGTGCGAGCCGCAGCAGCTCCTCGCCGTCGGCGCGCGTGTTCGACGTGACGCTGGTGAGGGTGCGCTCGCGGAACAGGTGCTCCTGGTAGTCCAGCCCGGGGACGTCGGTCAGGTGGATGCCGGCCACCGCCAGGGTGCCTCCCTGCTCCAGCGCGGCCAGGGCCGTCGGCACCAGGTCACCCACCGGAGCGAAGAGGATGGCCGCGTCGAGCGGCACCGGCGGCCGACCGTGTGCGGGTCCCGCAGAGGCGGCACCGAGCTCCGTGGCCAGTGCGCGCGCTGCAGTGTCGCGGGTGAGCACGTGCACCTCCGCACCCTGGGCGAGGGCGAGCTGGGCCGTCAGGTGGGCGCTGGCCCCGAAGCCGTAGATCCCCAGGCGCCCACCGGGGGGCAGGGCGGCGCGCTTCAGGGCGCGGTATCCGATGATGCCCGAGCAGAGCAGCGGGGCGACCTCCTCGTCGGAGCCCGGGCCGGGGAGCTCGTAGGCGAAGGCCTCGGGCACGACGGCGTACTCGGCGAAGCCTCCGTCGCCGTCCCAGCCCGTGTACTGCGACGACCGGCACAGGTTCTCCCGGCCGAGGCGGCAGGCGCGGCACCTCCCGCACGTCCGTCGCAGCCACGCGATGCCCACCCGGTCACCGACCGCCAGCCGAGCTGCGGCCCGACCGAGGGCGACGACGCGACCCACGACCTCGTGGCCGGGGACCACCTGCGTCGCACGCGGCGCGAGCTCGAGGTCCGCCAGGTGCAGGTCGGTGCGGCACACGCCGCAGGCGGTCACGCGCACGAGCACCTCGTCGGCCGCGGGCGTCGGCACCTCTCGCACGACCTCCTCGAGGCGCCCCGGCGCCCCCGGTCGGCCGCTGACCACCCAGGCCCGCATCGTGGCGGGCGTGCCCGTCACGTCAGTCCGCCCGGGTGATGTCGTGGTCCACGCCCCCAGCCTGCGACCCGCTGGACCACCGGCACAGGGTCGGAGGTCCCTGCCCGTCCTGCCCAGGGACCACCACGAGGGACAACCTCAACGGACCACGGCGACGGGGCAGTGGGCGGCCTGCAGCACCCGCTGGGCCACCGAGCCCAGGAGCAGGTCGGCGAACGCGTCGCGACCGCGGGAGCCGACGACCACGAGCGAGGAGGCAGCACTCAGGTCCACCAGCAGCCGGTCCGCCGGTGCCGGCACCGCCAGCTCGGTGAGCTCCAGGTCGGGCATCTCGGTGCGGACACCGGCGGTCGCCGCCGCGAGCAACCGGTCGGCGGCCTCCCGGCTCGCCAAGTCCCGGGTGTGTGGGCCCGGACCTGGAGACATTGCGCCGGTGAGCACCGCCCTTCCGGCGGGAATCGCCGGAGCCCGGTAGGCGTGGACGGCGAGCACCTCCTCCCCGGTGCGGCTGCCGCGGTCGCAGGCGAAGCGCAGTGCCGCCTCGCCGCCCCCGGACCCGTCGATGCCGACGACGATCCGGCGGGCGTCGGGCTGGTGCGACGGACGGACGACGACCACGGGACAGGACGCGTGGCGCGCCACGTGCTGCGTGACGGACCCGGTCAACGAGCCCACCGCCAGACCGTGGCCGCGGCTGCCCACGACGAGGGCCGCCGCGCCGTGGGAGACGGCTCGGAGCACCGGCACGACCGGCCCGCGACGAACCTCGACCTCGGCGTTGGCGTGCCCGCTCCGCCGGAGGTGGACCGTGGCCCGGGCGCTCCACGCCGCCACCAGCTCGTCCTCGTGCTCGCGGAAGTGGCCGACGACCGGGTCCATCGCCGTGCCGACGACCACGACGCGGAGCGGTGCTCCGGTGGTCGACGACGTCGCCTCCGCCCACTCGAGAGCCAGACCGGCGTCGGGCGACCCGTCGTACCCGACGACGATGGGGGCACCGGACGTATCCATGCCACCACGGTCCAGCGCCGCGCGACACCGGTACAGGGCCGTTGGATGTCACCGGGAGGCCGATGGTCCTGCCCCGGCGGACCCTCGCATGGCAGACCGGTCGCACTCAGTCGCGGTCGACCCACAGGGTCCAGCTGCGCGGCTCGCCGAGCCAGTCGACGAGACCACTGCTGGTGCCGTCGGAGCGCGTCCCGGAGACCCGCACCGCCACCCGGACCCGGTCGGGACGGCCCAAGGCAGCGCGCGACATCCGCATCCGCACCTGGTCCTTCGCGTAGTCGACGGTCATCTCGTAGGAGCCGTCGACGGGCGTGCCCCAGCTGCGGCGCCCGAATCCCTCCGTGTGGAGCAGCTGGTAGTCGGTGCCGACGAAGTACCCGCCGACGAGCACGATCTCCGGACCCCGGTCCCCGGGGTCGGTGTCGACATACACCGTCCCGGCCGAGCCGGATGCCGGGTCGCGTCGCAGGTTGGTGTGGTGGGTGGTGACGACGAGGTCCCGGTCGCCGTGCTCGACGTGGACCGCGCGCAGGTCGGAACCGTGGGAGGTGTCCCGGGGGTCGCGCACCCCGATGCTGTCCGCGCTCGCCGGGGCGGCGAGCCCGACGGTCAGGGCGGCCACCGAGAGGGCGGTCACGGCGCTGGAGGGGGTGGTGCTGGTCATGGCAGGTCTCGCTTCTCGTGTGGTGTCACCCTGACGGGCCGTGCTCCGCGACGGGGCACGCACCAAGGACGCCGTCGACGGCCCGGTGGTTGCATCCGGGCGACCGCGCACCGGCCGAGGGACCTGCAGGTCAGGCTCCGGTCGCCGCGGCTCGTGTGCAGGGCAGGCAGACCTCCGTGCGCGGAAGGGCCACCTCCGGTCCGTCCAGGTAGGTCTCCCACGCCTCACCGGCCACCGTCATGCCGTGCGCGGACACCCACTGCATGACGGCCCGGTACGCCTCACCGACATCGCTGTACGGGCCGGTGTGGAGGGTGACGGCCACGGCGCCCGACGTCAGCTTGTCGGGCACGACGCGACCGCGCGCCGGCATCGGCCGGTCGACGGGGAACCCCGCGGTCACCCCGAAGCCCCGTTCGGTGGGGGTGTAGCGGCCGAAGGGCGGTCCGGCCAGGCTCGCGCCCTGCTCGGCGACGGCTCCCATGACCTCGGTGAAGGCGCCCGAGAGGAACGTGGCGAGGTCGTCGTACGGGACGTCGGCGCGGATCACTGCCGCGGGGCGGCCCGCGCGCTCCTCGACCCGGACCTCGTATCCGCTCATCGGGTCAGACCTGGATCTGGGCGTCCGTGCCGACGTTGTCCTCGACATCGGCGACCGAGGCCTCGAACAGGTCGTGCGCGAGCCCGGTGAGCGCCCGGCAGACGGCGAGCTCCTCGCCGATCTCCGGCACGTCGCGGTCCTCGGGACTGCGTCGGGCGACTCCGGAGTGCCGGACCTCGGTCCCGGCACTGGTGCGCAGGACGGCGTCCGCCCTGGTCGTCCTCCCGTCCTCCGTCAGGTAGAGCTCGATGTGCCACTGGGTGGTCTCCATGACCGGTCTCCCTCTCGTGTGTGTGCGCGGGTGTGGGCCGTGCGCTCCTCGCGCGTGGTCGGTGTCACCTCCAGATGACCAGCGGCCCGCCTGCGACACCAGAGGAGAACGTCACACGGGAGGGGGCGCTGAGACCCGGCCCGTCGCGGCAACGCATCGGTCGAGGCCGACCGAGTGAGGACCGACGCGCTCATCCAGGTGCGGCAGGATGGAGCCATGGCGATCCACATCACCGGCGACCCCGCCGCCGACCAGATCCTCGACGAGTCCTCGTTCGCATTGCTGGCGGGCATGATGCTCGACCAGCAGTACCCCATGGAGCACGCCTTCCGGGGGCCGGCCAAGGTCGTCGACCGCTTCGGCAGCATCGATCCAGCGGCGATCGCGAGCGCCGACCCGGAGGAGTTCGCCGCGATGGCGGCCACCACGCCCGCGATCCACCGTTTCCCCGGCTCGATGGCGGCCAAGCTCCAGGAGCTCGCCCGGATCGTCACCGAGGAGTACGACGGCGACGCGGCGCGCATCTGGACCGAGGCCGCCGACGGCAAGGACCTGTTGCGGCGGATGAAGGCGCTGCCAGGCTTCGGCACCCAGAAGGCCCAGATCTTCGTGGCGCTGCTCGCCAAGCAGTGCGGGGTGCGACCCGACGGCTGGGAGGAGGTCGTGGGCGACTAGAGCTCGACGGCTACCGCTCCGTGGCCGACGTGGTCGACGGCGACTCCCTGCAGAAGGTGCGAGACCACAAGAAGCAGAAGAAGGCCGCCGCCAAGGCGCAGGCCTGACCCCCAAGTGTGCCGCGCCCACCGGGAGACGCGAACCGCCCGCCAGTTTCGGGTCTGGCGGGCGGTCGAGTGATGGCCTGGAACGTCCCCCCGGACGCCAACCACTGAGGAGGAGGCTAGGGCGGCGGAACCCCCCTCCGGCACCCCCGCATGGGTGGTTCGACGTTCAATCTTCGCTACCCGATTTGGGCGATGTCGGCCGGACTTGGGTCAGGACGCGTGCGTGGTGGGTGACCGTCGCATGCGAGGAGCGCGCCGGGCGGCGCGCCACCACCTCCTCGACGTGGAGGAGCCTGGGATGCAGATGCGAGCCCGGCAGGGCGCCACCCTGCTCGTCACCGCCTTGATGGTGCTGACCGCGGCGACGCTGCCGTCCGTTGCCGTGAATGCCGACCACGGCGCCCGGGTGGTCTCGGCCAACCCGGCCGATGTCACGCCGCACGTCATGAACGGATCCGTCAACGCGATCACCCAGGTCGGCAACAAGATCATCGCGGCGGGAACCTTCACCTCGGTGAGTCCGGCCAACAGCTACGCCAACACCGGTGACGACCTGGTCCGCAACCGGATCTTCGCCTTCGACGCCACGACCGGGGCCATCGACACCTCCTTCAACCCCAACCTCGGCGGCGCGGTCAACTCCTTGGACACCGACGGCACCTACGTCTACGCCGCGGGTGCGTTCGGCTCGGTCGGCGGCAACAGCGCCATCAAGCGCATCGTCAAGCTCACCGCCTCCGGATCCGTGGTCCCCGCCTTCAACGCGGTCCCGAACTCGAAGGTCAACGAGGTCGTCGTCCGCGGCTCTCGGGTCTACATCGGCGGCGGGTTCACCAGCGTCAGGTCCTCCGGGGTCACGTCACCCCGCGGTGCCCTGGCGGCGCTGGACGCCACGACCGGCGCCGTCCTCGACGCGGTCGACGTCCCGTTCGCCGGCGTCTACGACCCCGGCAACAACGGCGGCGGATTGACCAACGTCAAGCGCTTCGACGTGACCGCCAACGGCCTGCGTCTCGTCGCCGTCGGCAACTTCGCCACCGTCGGCGGCCAGCCGCGGGCGCAGGTGGCCGTGCTCGACACCAGTGGCGCCGAGGCGACGCTCTCACCGTGGTCCACCAGCCGATTCGAGCGGTCCCGCAACACCTGCTCACGCTCGTTCGACGCGTTCGTGCGGGACGTCGACCTCTCCCCGGACGGCTCCTACTTCGTGGTCTCGACGACCGGCGCGTTCGCGGGCGGGGTTGCGTCCGGGACGCTCTGCGACACGATCTCCCGCTGGGAGACGGCCAGCACGGGCAACGACCCGTCGTGGGTCGACTACACCGGTGGCGACACGTCGTACGGCGTGGCCGTCACCGGGAGTGCCGTCTACGTCGGTGGCCACATGCGGTGGTTCAACAACCCCTTCCAGGGCGACCAGGCCGGTCCGGGGGCTGTGCCCCGGTCGGGCATCGCCGCCCTCGACCCGATCAACGGGCTCCCGTTGTCGTGGAACCCCGGCCGGACGCGCGGTGTGGGTGCGCAGGCGATGTTCGCCACGAGCCAGGGGCTCTGGGTCGGCAGCGACACCACCCAGATCGGCAGCGAGCGGCACGGCCGCATCGCCCTGATGCCGCTCGCCGGGGGCACCACGGTGCCGGACGTGCCGGCCGCCGTGCTGCCCAACGACCTCTTCGTGGCCCAGCGCACCGCCGGTGGCGTGCTCCAGCGCCGGGCCGTCGACGCGACCGGCGCCCCCACGGGCGCGCCGAGCACCGCCAGCACGGCGATGGACTGGTCGACGGTCCGTGGGGCGTTCCTCCTCAACGGCACGATCTACTACGGCCTCAGCAACGGCTCGTTCTACGCACGCCCGTTCACGCGCAGCACCGGCGCCACCGGTGCCCAGCGCACCGTCAGCCTGCGTGACGACCCGGACACCGGCACGCGGATCCCGTTCCCCATCGCCGACGTCACCGGGATGTTCTACGACCCGGCGACGCACCGCCTCTACTACACGGTCTCCGGCGACACCAGCCTCTACTACCGGTACTTCACGCCGGAGAGCGAGGTGGTGGGTGCCCAGACGTTCACCGCCGACGCGGGAGGAGTCTCGTTCGCCAGCACCGCCGGGATGACGCTGGCGTCGGGACGCATCCTCTACGGGTCCGCCGACGGCTCCCTGCGCAGCGTCCCCTTCGGCGGTGGTCGGGTCACCGGGTCGCCGTCGGTGGTCAGCTCGGACGGCAGCTGGGCCTACCGCGCCATCGTCGTCCCGAACACCTGAGTCGCACGCGGTGGGGGCTAGTGGGCGTCGACCCGCTCGGGCTCCGGCTCGGTCGTCGAGCGCCGAGAGGCGACCAGGCTGGTCGTCGTGGTGATGGCCAGGATGCCGAGGATCACGCCCAGCGACGCCAGGGTCGGCACCGAGGGGACCGAGGGCCAGACCTCGTGGGCCCAGTGCAGCACCAGCTTGACCCCGATGAAACCGAGGATGGCGGCCAGCCCGTAGGACAGGTGCACCAGCTTGGCGAGCGCCCCCTGCAGGACGAAGTAGAGCGCCCGCAGCCCGAGCAGGGCGAAGGCGTTGGTGGCGAAGACGAGGTACGGGTCGCCGGTGATGCCGTAGACGGCCGGGACCGAGTCCACCGCGAAGACCACGTCGGTGGCGAAGACGGCGATCACGACGAGGGCGAGCGGCGTGAGCCAGCGGCGGCCCTCACGGCGTACGACGAGGCGGGTGCCGTCGTACTCGTCGGTGACGGGCATCACCCGGCGGGCCAGGCGCACGACACGCATCTCGTTGACGTCGACCTCGTGGTCGTGCCCGGAGACGGCGTCCCGCAGCAGCTTGAGGCCGGTGAGCAGCAGGACGCCGCCGAAGACCAGGAACACCCAGTCGAACCGGTCGAGGGCCGCCGCGCCGAGCGCGATGAAGATGCCGCGCAGCACCAGGGCGCCCACGATGCCGTAGAGGAGCACCCGCTGCTGGAGCACCTTGGGCACGGCGAAGGCCGCCAGCAGCAGCATGAAGACGAACAGGTTGTCGACGCTCAGGGTCTTCTCGACCAGGTAGCCGGTGTAGTACTCCAGGCCGCGGTCGGAGCCGTGGGCGCTCCACACGTAGACGCCGAACGCCAGGGGGAGCGCGACGTAGAAGGCCGACCAGGCGACGGCCTCCCGCATGGAGACCTCGTGGGGCTTGCGGGTGGCGAGGAAGTCCACGACCAGCAGGGCTACGACGGCTCCGATGGTGACCCACCACAGGGTCGGGGACGCGATGGAATCCAGCACGGAGGTTCTCCTCGGGCTTCTCAGGGACAGATGTCTGGGCCTGAGGTCTCCCTCGCCGCTCGTCGTGGACGACGCCCGGCGTCCACCCGAGGCGCGTACGACGCGCCGTAGTGACCGGGTGGCCTTGGTGAGGTACTCCCCTCGGAGGAAACTGTACAGATCCACTCAAGTTCGACCCCGGACGGCGACACGGGGACGCAGGTTCGGGTCCTGAGGGGTGCCGTGGCAGAATGGCAACGCGGCTCTTGACGAAACCGGGCCTTGCCGCGCCCCGAAGTCTTCTGACGAGAGGTGTTCGTGTCCTCGCACGCACGCAAGTTGCTCCCCGCAGAGGTGCTCGCGCACCCGGCCATCGCCGCGCTCATCGAGCGCGGCGCCCCCGCTGGCAGCGTGACCACCCACGACCTCCGACAGGCCAGTGACGACGCCCAGGTCGAGCCACGCCACCTCAAGGCCCTGCTGGGCCACCTGAGTGGCCTGGGCATCTCGGTCGAGATCGGTGTCGACACGTCGCGCGCCGCGGCGGCCACCTCGGGCGCCCGCAAGACGACGACCGCTGCCACGGCCAAGAAGACCGCCACCAAGGCTGCTGCCAAGAAGGCCCCTGCGGCCCCCGCGGCCGAGCCTGCGGCTGCTGCCAAGAAGGCTCCCGCGAAGAAGGCCCCGGCCAAGAAGGCCGCGGCCGGTGCGGTCGACCTCGAGACCGAGCTCGAGCCGGCGGTGATCGGCGCCGACGGCAAGAAGGTCCTGCCCGACCTGCCCGACGCGCAGTTCGAGAAGGACGTCAAGGTCGACCCGACCATCAAGGAGGACGAGAAGCAGGCCTTCACCGTCTCGGCCTCCGACGACACCGACGAGCCCGAGCAGCAGGTCATGGTCGCCGGCGCGACCGCCGACCCGGTCAAGGACTACCTCAAGCAGATCGGCAAGGTGCCCCTCCTCAACGCCGAGATGGAGGTCGAGCTCGCCAAGCGGATCGAGGCCGGGCTCTTCTCCGAGGAGAAGCTCGCCAAGGGCGGCAAGATCACCCCGAAGGTGCTCGAGGAGCTCGAGTGGATCTCCGAGGACGGCCGTCGGGCCAAGAACCACCTCCTGGAGGCCAACCTGCGCCTCGTGGTCTCGCTGGCCAAGCGCTACACCGGCCGCGGCATGCTCTTCCTCGACCTGATCCAGGAAGGCAACCTCGGCCTCATCCGTGCGGTCGAGAAGTTCGACTACACCAAGGGCTACAAGTTCTCGACCTACGCGACGTGGTGGATCCGCCAGGCGATCACCCGCGCGATGGCCGACCAGGCGCGCACCATCCGCATCCCGGTGCACATGGTCGAGGTCATCAACAAGCTCGCCCGCGTCCAGCGGCAGATGCTCCAGGACCTGGGCCGCGAGCCCACTCCCGAGGAGCTCGCCAAGGAGCTCGACATGACCCCCGAGAAGGTCATCGAGGTCCAGAAGTACGGGCGTGAGCCGATCTCGCTGCACACGCCTCTCGGCGAGGACGGCGACTCGGAGTTCGGTGACCTCATCGAGGACTCCGAGGCGATCGTGCCCGCCGACGCCGTGTCGTTCACGCTGCTCCAGGAGCAGCTGCACGCGGTGCTCGACACCCTGTCCGAGCGCGAGGCGGGCGTCGTGAGCATGCGGTTCGGCCTCACCGACGGCCAGCCGAAGACGTTGGACGAGATCGGCAAGGTCTACGGAGTGACGCGCGAGCGCATCCGGCAGATCGAGTCCAAGACGATGTCCAAGCTCCGCCACCCGAGCCGTTCGCAGGTCCTGCGCGACTACCTCGACTGACGGCTCACGCCATGCGATCCGCGGCCGCCCTGCTCTGTGCGGGGCTGGCCGCGGTCGCATGTACGGCGGCCGGTGACCCGAGTCGGGAGGACCCGGTCGAGCGATCCTCGGCCCCTGCCTCGGTGACACCCACGCCGGCCCCGACGACGCCGCCCCCGAGCACGGCGCCCGCACCGTCGCCGACACCCGCGGTCCGGGCGGCGGACTTCAGGCCGCAGGTCGCGGTCGACGCGGTGCGGCACCTCGCCGGCAGCATCGGTCCGCGGGAGGCCACGAGCCCGTCGTACGACCGGGCCGCCCGCTGGGTGGCGCGCGAGCTGTCCCGCTCGGGCCTCGACGTCGAGCTCCAGCCGGTCGAGGTGCCGGCCGGGGTCTCGTGGGGCGTGCCGGTGGAGGCCGGCCGCTCGGTCAACGTCGTGGCCACCCCGCCCGGGCTCCGCCCGGGGGAGCCGCGCCTGCTGGTCGGCGCGCACCTCGACACCGTGCCGCAGGCACCGGGTGCCGAGGACAACGCGTCCGGGGTCGGCGTCCTGCTGTCCGTCGCCTCGACGCTGGCCACCCGGCGTGCCCGCCTGCCGGTGGTCCTCGTGGCCTTCGGCGCCGAGGAGCCGCGCGGGGAGACCGACGCCGACCACCACTACGGCTCCCGCCAGTACGTCGCCGGCCTCACCCCCGCCGGACGCGCGGCCGTGCGTGGCATGGTGTCGCTAGACCGCGTCGGCGTCGGCGACGTCGTGCCCATCGGGTCGGCGTACGACGGGCCCGACCCCCTCGCCGACGAGCTGGCGGCGACCGCCCGGCGGATCGGCGTCCCGGTCGTGCGCGAGGCCAACCGGTCCAGCGACCACTGGCAGTTCGCGCAGGCCGGGATCCGGGGCGCGCGACTGGGGAGCACGCCGTATGCCGGCTACCACTCGGCGCAGGACGTGCCGGCGGTCGTCGACCCGTCCCAGCTGGACCGGGCCGGCCGGCTGGTGCTGGCCTGGCTAGCCCCCTGACCACACGTCCGCCAGCACCGCACGCGCGGCGTCGCCGCGAAGCAGGCGTGGGGTGAAGGTCGGGTCCATCCGGTAGGGCGCGAGGTCCACGTCGACGACCTCGCCACCCGTGATCGTGGCCGTCAGCGCCACCCCCTCCATGGTCTGCTCCATGAAGTCCATGTCGAAGACGAAGTTGCCCAGCGAGTGGGCGATCGTGGCCCCACGGTGCCGTTGGAGCGACTGCACCCAGTGGGGGTGGCCGCCGACGACGAGGTCGGCCCCGGCGTCGACCAGGCGCCGACCCACCCGACGCTGCACCGGCTCGGGGACATGGGTGTACTGGGTGCCCCAGTGAGGGAGCACCACGACCACGTCGACCCGCGCGTCGAGGTCGCGCACGGCGCCGAGCACGTGTGCCAGGTCGTCGCGCCGGAGCGGACCGGTGCGTGGTGGCATCCGCACGGACAGCGCCCCCGGCGTCGACGCCGTGGCCCGTGGGGTCTCGCCGATGGCGTTGAAGCCGAGCAGCCCCACCCGCACCCCGTCACGCTCGACCACCGCGGCCCGGGTGGCCGACGCGAGGTCCCGGCCGGCGCCGAACGACGTGATGTCGCTGCCGCGAAACTCCCGCAGGGTGGCGAGCAGCGCGCCCTCGCCGTAGTCACCCACGTGGTTGTTGGCCAGCGACAGGGCGTCGAACCCGCTCGCGGCGAGCCCGCGCAGCACCGCTGGGTCGGCCGCGAAGCTGTCGCCGCCCTGGGTGGGGGCGCCGTCGGTCGACAGGGTGCTCTCGAGGGTGCCGACCGTGATGTCGGCCCGTCGGAGGAACCGGGCCATCGGGCGCAGCGTGGCGGTCGGGTCGGCGTGCACGGCGGCGACGCCGCGCCCGAGCATCACGTCGCCGACCACGATGAGGGTGATGGTCGGTGGCGGGGTCGCACGGACCGAGCCGGGCTCGTCGGTCGCCGCGGGGGAGCGGGTCGGCGACGGGGACGTGGTGGGGCGCTCGGTCGGAGCGTCCGGACGGGCGCCCTCGACCCCCGCGCACGCCGCGACCAGGCAGACCAGGCAGGCCAGCGCGCCGGCGGCGAGCAGGCGGCGTACGGCTGCGGCGCGCCCCATGTCCCCACGCTACGG
Organism: Nocardioides sp. Soil777; assembly: GCF_001428425.1. Classification (NCBI taxonomy): domain Bacteria; kingdom Bacillati; phylum Actinomycetota; class Actinomycetes; order Propionibacteriales; family Nocardioidaceae; genus Nocardioides; species Nocardioides sp. Soil777. Next base: position 72,929 of record NZ_LMSN01000018.1, on the reverse strand, counting down.
GAGGTCACCCCCTCCGGGTGACGCCTCGTCCGCACCGCACCCGATAGCCTGCGCGGAGGCGCGAGCGGGGGCTGCGTGCCGCGGCCGCGGCTGCGCAGGCACCGCAGGCGCCGCGAGACCACAGGGGGAAGATCTCATGAAGCACACGACGACCGGGCTGGGCCTGGCCCTCGCGTCCGTGCTCGCCGTGCTGGCGGTCCCGACGGCGGCGCACGCGACCACCCAGACGCTGCCGGACGCGGCGGAGACGCCCGAGTCGCGCACCGACGTCCTGGCCACGACGGTGCGCCACTCCACCACGCAGGTGGTCGCCCGGGTCCGCTTCGAGGACCTGCGCCGCCGCAACAACGCCGGCCTGAGCACCTACGTCGACGTCGACCGGGGCCGTCGCGGCCCCGAGTACGTGCTCAACACCGGCCTCAGCGCGGGCACGGACTACCAGCTCGCGCGGGTGCGCAGGTGGCAGGCCTCCAGCACTCCGCTCCAGTGCGAGCACTCGGTGCGCCTGCGCTGGCGCAGGGAGGTCGCGGTGGTGCGGATCTCGCGCGACTGCCTCCGGGACCCCTCGTCGGCCCGCGTCAGCGTCCTGATGACCGATCTGTACGACGGCGTCCACGCGGTCGTGGACTGGTCGCCGGGCACCCGTCGGTTCGGCACCTGGCTCGCGCCCAGCTGAGCCAGCGGCCGTCGCGTCCCGGTGGGGGACCGGTCAACCGGCCGCGACGAGCGCGACGGCGACCCCGCAGCACGCCAGGCCGAGGCCCTGGAGGCCGTGGATCCGCTCGTGCAGCACGGTGGCGGCCAGCAGGATGGTGAACGCGGGGTAGAGCGACGTGACGACGGCCGCGATGGTGAGCATCCCGGTCTGGGTGGCCAGCAGGAAGCACACGACCGCGGTGGTCGCGAGCAGGCCCGCCAGCAGTCCCCAGAGCTCGGTCGCGTGCCGGGGCACCCAGCTGACGCGCAGCGCTGTGGCCGTGAGGGCCACCGCGAGGAGGGCCACGGCCTGGGTCACCGCGGTGGGCCACCAGCCCGCCTCCTCGGGGACCTGGCCCATGGCCGCGAAGAGCAGCCCGAAGCCCGCCCCGGCCAGGACGCCGTCCACGAGCCCGGCGGCGAGCCCGCCGTCACGCTCGGGCTCGCGGCTCACCAGCCAGATGCCCGGCACGGCGGCCACGATGCCGATCCACACCAGTGCGGAGGGGCGTTCCCCGGTGCTCACGGCCACCACGACGGGCAGCAGTGCGGCACCCACGGCGGACACCGGGGCCACCACGCCCATGCGACCCGCGGCGAACCCGCGGTAGAGGAAGGCACCACCGGTGCCGCTGCCGATCCCGGCCAGCGCACCCCAGGCCAGGTCCGTCCGGGTGGCGTCGCCGGGGACTGCGAGGGCCAGGGCGACGGCCCCGACCAGGGAGCCGACGGCAGCGACGAACGCCACCGCCCAGGCCGACGTACGCCGCGACGCGAGGCCGCCGATGAAGTCCGACAGCCCGTAGGCCAGCGCGGCCCCCAGGGCCAGCAGCACCCCCATCAGGGCGTCACCAGGATGCCAACGATCCACGTGAGGGCCGCCAGGACCGCCGCCAGGGCCTCGACGAGGATGGAGATGCCCACCGCCTTGAGCGCGTGGGTGGTGGCGGGCCAGGCGGCCGTCGCGCCGAGACGGCGCCGCTCAGCGGCGTACACCCCGAGGACGAAGCCGACGAAGAGCCCGACCACCGGCACGACGAAGAAGCCCACGAAGGCGAGCGCGCCGCCGAAGAGCAGCGTGGAGCGGGGGACCCCCGCCTCCTTGAGCCGTCGGCCGGGCAGTGCGTACTTCACCACGGCGCCGATCACCAGGAAGGTCGCGGCCACCGCGAACACGATCCAGGCGGTCGAGGTGCCGACCTCGGTGGCCCAGACCAGGATCGCGCCCAGGACGAGGATCGTGCCGGGCAGCACGGGCACGACGATGCCGGCGATGCCGACGGCGATCAGGATCGCGATCACGACTTCGGTGAGGGTCACGCGCGGGAGCCTGCCACAACGGACGGACGCTCCCGCCGGGCGGCGGGCGTGCGGAAGGGTGGTCGTGGGTGGTGGCCGTGAAATGAGGAGCGGCCCCGGACATGGTGTCCGGGGCCGCTGGGGTGGTCTGGGGGTCGGGGCGCTCAGTCCTCGGGGGTGGCGGGCGTCGCCGAGAGCTTGTGGGTCTCGTCCTGGACGGTCGAGGCCACCTCTCGGAGCTTGTCGCCGTGCTCCCGTGCGTGGTGGGCGCAGAACAGCAGCTCGCCACCGGTCTGGAGCTCCACCCGCAGGTAGGCCTGGGCACCGCAGCGGTCGCAGCGGTCGCCTGCCGTCAGGGCGGCGGGCTGGGGGGCAATGGCAGTGGTCACATCGGCCTCTTTTCTCTCCATCGGTGTCTGGCCCAACGTAGCCCCCGGGGAAAAGATTCCCCGCAGGCGGTGCGGTGGTGACCCCTCCATAGTGACACTGATGGGGCTGCCCTGTGGTCATTGTTCGACACCGTGGGACATCTGGATCGGTACGGTGCGCTTGTTGCCTCGTGTGAGGTACGACGCTAGACCGGCCGGGGACGCTTGCGTGGCAGCGTGCCTGCGTCGTCGTACGGCGTGTCGCGGGTAGGTTCTTCCCTTGTGGCAGCACCGGCGGACAACACCTACAACGCAGCGCACCTCCTCGTCCTCGAGGGGCTGGAGGCCGTGCGCAAGCGGCCCGGCATGTACATCGGGTCGACCGACACCCGCGGTCTCATGCACTGCCTGTGGGAGATCATCGACAACGGCGTCGACGAGGCCCTGGCGGGCGTCGCCCACCGGGTCGAGGTGACGCTGCACCCCGACGGGTCCGTGGAGGTCCACGACGACGGTCGCGGCATCCCGACGGACAAGGAGCCCAAGACCGGGCTCCCCGGCGTCGAGGTGGTGGCCACCAAGCTGCACGCCGGCGGCAAGTTCGGAGGCGGCTCGTACGTCGCGACCGGCGGCCTGCACGGCGTCGGCCTGTCGGTCGTCAACGCGCTCTCGTCGCGGATGGACATCGACGTGGACCGTTCGCCGTCCCAGCAGGGCATCTCGTTCCAGCGTGGCGTGCCCGGCACCTTCGACGGCGAGGGCCCGGGCGCGGCCTTCACGCCGGCCTCCGGCATGACCCGCAAGGGCAAGCGGGTCGCCAAGGGCAGGACGGGCACGCGGATCCACTTCTGGCCGGACCGGCAGATCTTCACCAAGGACGCCACCGTCGAGTTCGAGGGGCTCCTCGGTCGCGCCCGGCAGACGTCGTACATCGTCCCGGGCCTCGAGCTGGTGATCCGGGACCGCCGCGGCCCCGAGCCGGTCGAGGAGAAGTTCCTCCACGAGGGCGGCATCTCGGAGTTCGCCGACTACCTGTCCTCGGGCGAGCCGGTGACCGACATCCTCCGGCTCCAGGGCAGCGACACCTTCACCGAGACCGTGCCGCTGCTCGACGACCAGGGCCACATGACGCCGCAGGAGGTGGAGCGCGAGCTCACCGTCGACGTGGCGCTGCGCTGGTCCAACACCTACGACACCCAGGTGCGCTCCTACGTCAACGTCATCGCGACGCCCAAGGGCGGCACCCACCTCAGCGGCTTCGAGCAGGCGATCACCGCGACCTTCAACGACGTGATGCGCTCGTCCAAGGTGCTCAAGGTCAACGACGACAACGTGATCAAGGACGACGTCCTCGAGGGCATGACGGCCGTGGTGACCGTGCGGCTGGCCGAGCCCCAGTTCGAGGGCCAGACCAAGGAGATCCTCGGCACACCGGCGGCGCGTACCGTCGTCCGCAAGGTCGTGGCCGCGGAGCTCAAGGGCTTCCTCACCTCGACCAAGCGGGCCGAGAAGGCGCAGGCCAAGCTGGTCATGGAGAAGGTCGTCGGGGCCTCCAAGACGCGGATCGCCGCCAAGCAGCACAAGGAGACGCAGCGTCGCAAGAACGCCCTGGAGTCCTCGGCGCTGCCGGCCAAGCTCGCCGACTGCCGCGCCGCCGACAACGAGCGCACCGAGCTCTTCATCGTCGAGGGTGACTCGGCGCTCGGCACGGCCAAGCTGGCCCGCAACTCGGAGTACCAGGCGCTGCTGCCCATCCGCGGCAAGATCCTCAACGTGCAGAAGGCCTCGGTCGGCGACATGCTCAAGAACGCCGAGTGCGCCTCGATCATCCAGGTCGTCGGCGCCGGCTCGGGCCGCACGTTCGACCTCGACGCCACGCGCTACGGCCGGATCATCTTCATGGCCGACGCCGACTCCGACGGCGCCCACATCCGGTGCCTCCTGGCGACGCTCTTCTTCAAGTACATGCCCGACCTCGTCACCGCCGGCCGGGTCTTCACCGCCGTGCCGCCCCTGCACCGGATCGAGATCTCCAACCCCAAGAAGGGGATGGACAAGTACGTCTACACGTACTCGGACGACGAGCTGCAGCGCAAGCTCGCCGAGCTGAAGAAACGAGGAGTCCGCTGGAAGGACCCGGTGCAGCGCTACAAGGGACTCGGTGAGATGGATGCCGACCAGCTGGCGGAGACGACCATGGACCCGCGGCACCGCACCCTGCGCCGGCTCACCGTCGACGACGCCGAGGTCTCCGCGCACGTCTTCGAGCTGCTGATGGGCTCGGACGTCGCGCCGCGCAAGGAGTTCATCGTCCAGGGGGCCTACGACGTGGACATGGAGACGCTCGACGCGTGAGCCGCTTCGTCCGGTTCCAGAGCCCGGAGCCGTCGCCCCTCGGCATCCACGTCGGCGTCTTCGGGCTGGTCAACGTGCTGGGCCGCGGGGGTGGCCTCTCCGCCGCGGACGAGGAGTACCGCGTGCGGACGAACCGCTGGTTCGACGACGCCTACCCGGATCCCTCGACCGTGGACCCGCTGGTCTACGACCGGGCAGTCAACCCGGAGGCGGTGGCGTGGTTCAAGGTGACGGCCGCGAGTCACCTGGTCGAGGCCACCCGTGGCCACCTCGACATCCTGGATCGCCACGGCGTCGCGTGGGAGCGGGTGGAGTCCGACGACCCCGGGCGCGTGGTCTACGAGGACGAGCACCAGGTGGTCGTCGTACCTCGCTGACCGTCGTACGGACCGAACGGCCGTGACCGGACCGACCATGAGCGCGTGGTCGGCGCGTGATGCGTGCCATCGGTCCGTACGACGGGCGCCGGCGCCCGCGTGTCCCCGTCCCGGACTTCTCCCGCGCTGGCTAGGTTGCGGCCATGGAGTCGTTCCTGGTGCTCATCCTGGTCGCCGTCGTCGCGATCGTCGTCCTCTACGGGATCATCCGGCTTGCCGTCTCGCACGGGGTGCAGGACGCGGCCCGGTCGCTCCAGCCGGCCTCTGGGGTTGGTCAGGTGTCCGAGGTGATCCGGCGCCAGCGCGCACGGTACGGCGACGAGCAGGTGTGATCGGCAGACCGCTGGTGGCCGCGTGGACACGCGGACACGACTGACCGCTGCGGTGGGTCGTGAGCGTGGGCCGGACCGGGTGATCGGGGTTGTGTCCGCGTGTGTACGACGCGTCAGTCCGGCAGGGCGCGGTTGATCGCGGCCACGGCACCGAACCAGGTGATCAGCACCGCGCCGATGGTCGCGAGGCCCAGGAGGATGCCCCACGGGGCCGCGTTGCCCGATCCCACGGCGGCCAGGGTGACGAGGGCGATCACTCCCGCGGCGTACCGTCCCGCGACGGTCCAGGGGAGGGCGACCTCGTGGCCGCGCACCCAGCCCTCGTCCGAGGCGGTCGTGCCGCGGGTGTGGATGCCCGTGCTGCCGGGGGTGCTGCGCCCGGCGGCCGCCTGGGCGGTGATCCACCACACCCCGGCCCCCAGCGCCGCGCCCGCGACGGCCAGGAAGATCGCGACGACGGTGGCGTCGAGCGTCACAGCTTCTGCTCGAGCAGCCCCGTGTCGACGTGGTAGATGAATCCGCCGACCTTGACCGTGTCGGGGATGAGCGGGTGGGACCGGACCTTGCGCACGTCCTCCTCGAGGGCGGCGACCTGGTCGGCGATGACGTGGAACTGCTGCCACGACGCGTCGACACCGGCGGACTCGCCGACCTTGACCCGCAGCTCGGCCTCGGTGTTGGCGGCCATCGCACAGCGGGTGTGGGGCACGACCAGGATCCGCTCGACGCCGAGCAGGTGCACGCCGAGCACGAGCGCCTCGAGCGCGGCGCTGGTGACGCGGCCACCCGGGTTGCGGAAGATCTTGGCGTCGCCGTGCTGGAGGCCCAACATCCGCAACGGGTCGATCCGGCTGTCCATGCACGTCACGATGGCCACGCCGGCATGGGCCACGCCGTCGAAGCCGCCGAGCTGGAAGTCGTCGGCGAAGGCGCGGTTGGCGGCCATCAGGTCACTGAAGTCGTCCACGACGCCAGACAGTAGCGGAGGTGGCGGTCACCGTGCGGCGACGACCGGTGCGCTGGACCCGGGGATGGCCGGCCCGGCGTCGGGGAGGAGCACCGTGGTGCGTACGGACGGGACGATCCGGTAGGGCTGGGCCTCCAGCAGCGAGCCCAGGGTGCGCCGCAGCCGCGACATCTCCGCCCGCACGGTCACCACCCTGCTCGGGTCGGCGAAGAGGTCGTCGGCGAGCTCGGCGGCGGTCCGGCCGCCGGGGGAGCGCACCAGCGCGAGCAGGATCTCGGCGTGCCGGGGACTGGGGTGGTGCTGCCAGGCGTGGCTGGGGGTGCGGACCCGCAGCTCGGGCCGGCCGCGGAGGTCGAGCTCGAGCTCGGTCGCCTGCGGGTGCTCGTCGCCGAGGCGGACGAGCCAGCCGCCGGGCAGCGGCTCGACGGTGACGGCACCGAGGGTGGGCAGCCACGTCGACTCGGGGGAGAGGTCGGGCGGCAGGAGGAGCCGGTCGGGGGCGGTGAACCCCGTGACGGCGGCGATGTGACCGCTGGGGTCGACGGCGAGGGTGCGGCCGCCGACCCGGGCCACGACGGGGGCGGCGTAGGCGCGCAGCCGCTCGAGCGCCACGGCGTGCTCGTTACGGACCTCGGCGGCGGCCAGCCGGGCGGTGACGCCGACGAGGGCCAGCACGGAGCGCTGGACGGCGTACGCCGGGCCGCTGATGTCGACCGCCCCCAGCGTCCGGCCGGTCCACGGGTCCAGCACCGGGGAGGCGGCGCAGCTCCACCGGGTGTGGGACTCGACGTAGTGCTCGGGGCCGTGGATGTGGACGGGCTCGCCGACGACGAGGCAGGTGCCGATCGCGTTGGTGCCGACGTTGGCCTCGGTCCACGCCGAGCCCTGGACGAAGCCGAGCCGGTCGGCGAGGCGTCGTACGCCGGCGCGGCCCCGCCGCCACAGCACTCGGCCGTCGGTGTCGGTGACGACCACCAGCAGGCCGTCGTCGACGACGGGGGACAGCGACGCGGTGATGCTCGGCAGCAGGGGGGACAGGGCGCTCGAGGCCCGGCGGGACTCGACCTCGCCCTCGGTCAGCGGGGCGACGGCCGGCTCGGCGCCCGGGGCCAGGCCCCCGGCCCGTACGCGGCGCCACGAGGCGCTGATCTCGGGACGGGCCACCCCGGTGGCCGCGCCACCGGACAGCACGCGCTCGCGCGTGAGCCGTGCCGCGCGCTCGCCCTGGCGGCGGTCCTCGCCCATCTCGGCCTCCTGGTGGTTGCAACCCCCTGCAACCCTGCCGCCGATCCTACGGCCGGGTGTGTCGTGGGTCACGTCGGAAGGAGACACCCCGTGACCCAGACCCTGGACGCACCCGAGACCACCGAGACGCCCGACGCGAGCGCCGTGGCCACCGCCTGGCTGGACGACCTGGAGGCGGCCCTGTCCGCCCGGGACGTGCCGGCGGCCGCCCGCCTGTTCGCCAGCGAGTCCTACTGGAGGGACCTGGTGTCCTTCAGCTGGAACATCACCACGGTGGAGGGGCGCGAGGGAGTCGAGCACCTGCTGGAGCAGACGCTGGCCGGCACGGACCCGTCCGGCTTCGCCCTCGACGAGCCGGCCGACGAGGCCGACGGGGTGGTGACCGCGTGGTTCGTCTTCGAGACCGCGGTGGGCCGGGGTCGCGGGCTGCTGCGGCTGGTCGAGGAGGACGGCGAGCGGCGGGCGTTCACGTTCCTGACGACCCTCTACGAGCTCAAGGGCCACGAGGAGCCGCGCAACGAGCACCGCCCGCGGGGCGCCGAGCACGGGGCGGACAAGAGCCGCCAGACGTGGCTCGAGCGCCGCCAGGAGGAGGCCGAGAGCCTCGGCAGCACCACGCAGCCCTACGTCCTGGTGATCGGCGGCGGGCAGGGCGGCATCGCGCTCGGCGCCCGGTTGCGACAGCTCGGGGTCCCGAGCCTCGTGATCGACAAGCACCCGCGGCCCGGCGATCAGTGGCGCAACCGCTACAAGTCGCTGTGCCTGCACGACCCGGTCTGGTACGACCACCTGCCCTACCTGAAGTTCCCGGACAACTGGCCGGTCTTCGCCCCCAAGGACAAGATCGGCGACTGGCTCGAGTCGTACACGAAGATCATGGAGGTCCCCTACTGGTCGAGCACGACGGCGACCAGCGCGTCGTACTCCGAGGAGACGGGCGAGTGGACCGTCGAGGTCGAGCGGGAGGGCAGGCCCCTCACGTTGCGCCCGACCCAGGTGGTCTTCGCGACCGGGATGTCCGGCAAGCCCAACATCCCCGACGTGCCCGGCACGGACGTCTTCGAGGGCGACCTGCACCACTCGTCGGCCCACCCCGGTCCGGACGCCTACCGGGGCAAGAAGGTCGTGGTCATCGGCAGCAACAACTCGGCCTTCGACATCTGCGGGGCGCTGTGGGAGAACGACGTCGACGTGACGATGGTGCAGCGCAGCTCGACCCACATCGTCAAGAGCGACAGCCTCATGGAGATCGGGCTGGGCGACCTCTACTCCGAGCGGGCCGTGAAGGCCGGGGTGACGACCGAGAAGGCCGACCTGATCTTCGCGTCGCTGCCCTACCGGATCCTGCACACCTTCCAGATCCCGGCCTACGAGGCGATGGCGGAGAAGGACAAGGACTTCTACGAGCGGCTCGAGGCAGCCGGCTTCGACCACGACTGGGGCGACGACGGGTCCGGGCTCTTCATGAAGTACCTGCGCCGGGGCTCGGGCTACTACATCGACGTCGGCGCCGCCGACCTGGTGGCCAACGGCGACGTCAAGCTCGTGAAGGGCCAGATCGACCACCTCACCCGGGACGCGGTGGTGCTGGCGGACGGCACCGAGCTGCCGGCGGACGTGGTCGTGATGGCCACCGGCTACGGGTCGATGAACGGCTGGGTGGCCGACCTCATCGACCAGGAGACCGCCGACCGGCTGGGCAAGGTGTGGGGGCTGGGCTCCGACACCACCAAGGACCCCGGTCCGTGGGAGGGCGAGCAGCGCAACATGTGGAAGCCGACCCAGATCGACAACCTCTGGATGCACGGGGGCAACCTCCACCAGTCACGGCACTACTCGCTCTACCTCGCGCTGCAGCTCAAGGCGAGGTTCGAGGGCATCGACACACCGGTCTACGGGCTGCAGGAGGTGCACCACACGAGCTGATCCCCCCGGGCCGGGTCAGTGCGCCGACAGCGCGTCGCGCGCACTGACCTGGTCGGTCCGCGCGCCGGCGAACAGGACCAGGGCCAGCACCCCCGCCACGACCGCGCACCCGGCCGCGCCCCAGAAGACGGCGTGCTCCTGGGCGATGCCCGCCAGCTTGAGGAGCCGGGTGAACTCGTCGCAGCGGCTCGACCCGTCGCAGACCTCGCGGACGGGAGGCACGTCGGCCTGCTCGGCGTAGTAGCGGCGCAGCCCGATGACGGTGAGCGCCGAGATGCCGACCAGCATGCCGACCATGCGGGCGACCACCACGAATGCGCTCGCCACCCCGTGGACGTCGTCGTCGGTGAACGCGAGCAGCGCGGCGTTGACCGGGGCCAGGGCCAGGCCGAAGCCGAGGCCGCACACGACCAGCGCGATGTTGGCCGTCCACTCCGACAGCGAGGTGAGGTCCCAGCGGGTCATCAGCACGAACCCGACCGCCGCCAGCGCCATCCCGGCCGCGGTGACGACACCGGGGGACAGGCTGCGGATGAGGTAGCCGCCGACCACGGCGCCCACCGGCAGCGCCACCAGGAACCGCACCAGCACCAGCGCCGCGAGGAGCTGGGAGTCGGGGTAGACGGTGGTGCGGGCGAACAGCGGGATGTCGATGAGCGCGGCGATCAGCGCGGCCCCGATGAAGAAGCTGACGAGCAGCGCCCCCCACGCGGGGGTACGCCGCAACGCACCGCGGGGGACCAGCGGCGCAGCCGACCGACGCAGGTGCACGACGAACAGCACGGCGGCCACCGCCGAGCCGAGCAGGAACCACAGGCCCTGGTCGGAGAAGACCTGCACCTTGGGGTCCGCGGTGGCGAAGGCGAGGATGACGCCGGCCAGCGCGACCGCCAGCAGCAGCGCGCCGGTGAGGTCGGCCTCGCGCAAGGCACCCACCCAGCGGCGTACGTCGAAGAGGGGGGCGCGGGCGAAGGTGCACCAGGCGAGGAAGGCGACGGCGGCCCCCATGGCCACGACCCCGACCGGGGTGAGCCACCGGCCGTCACCGGTGAACGGGATGAAGGCCTGGCCCCAGGTGAGGTCGCGCAGCAGCGGCGGGGGTCGCAGGAACACCAGGGAGCCGGCCACCAGGGTGAGCGCGAGGAGCCCGAGGCCGACGAGGTCCACGCGGCGCCGGGCCTCGTGCGGGGCCGGCGCGACCCGGCGGATCGCCGCCGCGAGCACCAGCCCGACGGCCAGGTTGATGAGGAAGATCGCCCGCCAGTCGGTGAAGGCGAGCACCACCGCCCCGAACAGCGGTCCGATGACCGAGCCGATCTCCTGCACGGCCGAGACGACGCCGAGGGGCACGCCGCGCCGGTGCGGGGGGTAGAGGTCGGCGACCAGGGCCAGGGTGGCGGGCACGAGCCCACCGCCGCCGACGCCCTGGAGGAAGCGGCCGGCCACCATCGACGGCATGTCGTAGGCCAGGGCGGTCACCAGCGACCCCAGCGCGAAGAGGACCAGCGAGAAGACCAGCACCGGGACCCGCCCGCGCAGGTCGGCCATCCGGCCGATCAGCGGGAGCATGGCGACGTAGCCGAGCAGGAAGCCCGAGATGATCGGCGCCGCCCGTTGGAGCTGGTCGATCGGCACCCCGGTCGACGTCATCATGTCCGGCAGCGCCAGCACCACGACGTAGGTGTCGGCGGCCGCGAAGGCCACCGCGACGGCCGCCAGTCCCAGCAGCAGGCGCGCGGAGCCGGCCCCGGACGCGTCCGGTCCGGCCGCCGGTCTCATGGAGCGACGATGTCCTGCGTCGTGCCGTAGGCGGCGAGGTCGACGGTGTAGGTCATCTCGGTGCTGTCGGGGTAGAAGACCCCGGTGAGCACGGCCTGGCGGAGCTCGCCGTCGTCGCTGACGAGGTACTCGGCGTCGAAGCTGTCGCCCGACGAGCTCGGGATGACCTTCTTCATGGCCTTGCCCGGGACGGTGCCGGTGTAGGTGGTGAGCACCTCGGCGTTGTCGGCGCCGCCGCGGACGCTCTCGCCCTCCTCGACGCCCTCGGTCACGGCCAGCAGCGAGCCGAAGCCGGACTCCTCGCTCACCAGCGCGGCCGGGTCGGGAGCGCCGTAGTCACCGGGGTCGATGTCCTGGTAGCCCGTGGTGAAGGGCAGCTGGGCGTAGACCACCTCGTCGACGGCGATGACCGGCACGTCGACGCTCTGACCGGCGTAGATGACGGTGATGGTGCCCTCGAAGGCGGGGGCGCTGGTCGCGACGCCGTCGGCCCGGGTGATCCCGGAGACGCCGTCGGGCAGGTCCTCCGTGGACAGGGTGAGGTCGACGCCGCTGGTCGTGGCCAGGGTGTCCGCCGCCGCGGCGAGCACCTCCTCGGGCGTCTGCTCGTCGGCGGCCGCGTCGTCGCCACCGCCGGAGCAGCCGCCCAGCAGGAGCGCGCCGGCCAGGGTCGCCGCCAGCGCGAGGGAGGGCGTACGACGTCGGCGACGGGCCACGGGGAAGGTCATGAGATCAGCCTTCCACACCGTCGGTAGGGGGCACGTCGCCCGCCACGGGGGCTGCGGCGTCGCTGGCCACGACGCTGGCCACCGGACCGGACACCGCGGCGATCGGCTGGGCGGCGGGGATGCCGGAACCGTCCCGCCGGCCGGTGGCCTCGGGCAGGTCGACCGGGGCCCCGCTGGCCGCGGCCGCCCGGGCGGGCGCCGGGCCGGCCCAGGCGGTGAGCAGGGTGTCCTCGCCCTTGAGGAAGCGGTGGCAGCGGACGCCGCCGGTGGCGCGTCCCTTGGCGGGGTACTCCGTGAAGGGGGTGACCTTGACCGCCCCGGCCTCGGTGCCGGGCAGGGCCGTGGAGGCCCCGCTGGCGGTCACGACGACTGCCGTGGTCGGGTCGAGGGCGCCGAAGAACGCAACCCGCTCGCCCCCGGTGAGCCGGACGCCGGCGATGCCGCCGCCGGAGCGGCCCTGAGGACGGACGCCGTCCGCACCGAAGTGCAGGAGCTGGGCGTCGGTCGTGATGAAGCAGAGGTTCTCGTTGCCGGTCGCCAGCTCGACGGCGCCGACGACCTCGTCGCCGTCCTTGAGCGAGATGACGTCCCACTCGTCGCGGCCGAGCACCTCCGGGTTGACCCGCTTGACGATGCCGTCGCGGGTGCCGAGGGCGAGACCGGGACCCTCGGTGGCCAGCGAGGTGAGCGCCAATGCGCGCTCACCGCCCTCGAGCTGGAGCATCTCGCTGAGCGGCAGCCCGCCCTGGAGGTTGGGGTCGTTGGCCGAGTCGGGCAGCTGGGGCATGTCGAGCACGCCGAGCCGCAGCAGCCGCCCGCGGGAGGTGATCACGCCGACCTCGCCGCGCGTCGTCGTACGGACCGCGGACACGATGACGTCGTGGTTGGCGCGGCCCTCGCCCTGGCCGGGGACGCTGGCGTTGCCCGAGCGGGCCAGCAGGCCGCTGGACGACAGGTAGGCGAAGCACGGGTCGTCGGCCACCTCGAGCGGGGTGGCGGCCGTGGCGGTCGCGCCGCTCGAGGCGAGCAGGACCGTACGACGCGGGGTGCCGTAGGTCTTGGCGACCTCGGCGAGCTCGTCGGAGACCACCTTGCGCAGCATCTTCTCGTCGCCGAGGATCGCGTCGAGCAGCTCGATGGTGCGCAGCAGCTCGGCCTTCTCCTTGTCCAGCTCGAGCTTGCTGAACTTCGTGAGCCGGCGCAGCGGCATGTCGAGGATGTAGTCGGCCTGGACGTCGGACAGCTCGAAGATGTCGATGAGCCGCTCCTTGGCCGCCGCGGCGTTGTCGGAGGACCGGATCACCTGGATGACCTCGTCGATGTCGAGGATCGCGATGAGCAGGCCGTCGACGAGGTGCAGGCGGTCGGCGGCCTTCTGGCGGCGGAACACCGAGCGGCGGCGCACGACGTCGAAGCGGTGGCCGAGGAAGACCTCGAGCAGCTGCTTGAGGCCGAGGGTGCGCGGCTGGCCGTCGACGAGGGCCACGGTGTTGATGCCGAAGGAGTCCTCCATCGGCGTGAGCTTGTAGAGCTGCTCGAGCAGCGCCTCGGGCACGAAGCCGTTCTTGACCTCGATGACCAGCCGCAGGCCGTGGTTGCGGTCGGTGAGGTCCTTGATGTCGGAGATGCCCTGGAGCTTCTTGGACAGCACCAGCGCCTTGATCCGCTCGATGACCCGCTCGGTGCCGACGCCGTAGGGGAGCTCGGTGACGACGATGCCCTTCTTGCGGGCGGTGACCGACTCGACGCGGGCGGTGGCGCGCATCTTGAAGGTGCCGCGGCCCGTCTCGTAGGCGTCGCGGATGCCGTCGAGGCCCACGATCTTGCCGCCTGTGGGCAGGTCGGGGCCGGGGATGAAGCGCATCAGGTCGTCCAGCGACGCCTTCGGCGTGGTGATGAGGTGCCGCAGGGCCTGGACGACCTCGACGAGGTTGTGCGGCGCGATGTTGGTCGCCATGCCGACCGCGATGCCGGTGGTGCCGTTGACGATGAGGTTGGGGATCGCCGACGGCAGGACCACCGGCTCGGTCTCGCGCGAGTCGTAGTTGGGCTTGAAGTCGACGGTGTCCTCGTCGATGGACGCCGTCATCGCCGCTGCGGCCGGCGCCATCCGGCACTCGGTGTAGCGCATCGCGGCGGGGGAGTCGTCGGGCGAGCCGAAGTTGCCGTGGCCGTCGATCATCGGCAGCCGCATCGACCACGGCTGCGCCATCCGGACCAGCGCGTCGTAGATCGCACCGTCACCGTGGGGGTGGAGCTTGCCCATCACCTCGCCGACCACGCGGGCGCTCTTGACGTGGCCCCGGTCGGGGCGCACGCCCATCTCGTCCATCGTGTAGAGGATGCGTCGCTGCACCGGCTTGAGGCCGTCGCGGGCGTCCGGGAGCGCACGGGAGTAGATGACCGAGTACGCGTACTCCAGGAAGGAGGACTGCATCTCGTCGCCGATGTTGGTGTCGAGGATGTGCTCCTCGAAGTCGTCGGGAGGGGGTGGTGTCGTGGTACGCCGTGCCATGGGCGCCATTGTCCCCGTACGTCGTCCCCGCGCCACGCGGGGCGCGCCGTACGGGCACCGCGAGACGCCGGCGCCCTAGCGTGGGTCCATGACCGCCTCCCGCTCCACCTTCACGTCCCCGTCCGACGCGACCGCCCTGGCGGCGTACACCTGGGACGACGTCGCGGACCCGGTCGGCGTCGTCCAGGTCGCCCACGGCCTCGCCGAGCACGCGGCCCGCTACGACCGCCTCGCCCGCGCGCTCAACGCGGCCGGCTACGTCGTCCACGCCACCGACCACCGCGGCCACGGGTCGTCGGTCGTCGACCGTCCGGGTGACTTCGGTGGGGTCGGCTTCGACGGGCTCATCCGCGACGTCGCGGCGTACGGCGCCTCGCGGCGGGAGGCGGCCGGCGACCTGCCGCTGTTCCTCGTGGCCCACTCGATGGGCTCCTTCGCGGCGCAGTCGGTGCTCCTCGAGCACTCCGACCTCTACACGGGGGTCGTGCTGTCCGGCTCGACCGCCCTCGACCTCCTCGCGTCCGGCATGGCGCAGGCGGAGGGGCCGGTCGGGCTGGAGGCGTTCAATGCCGGCTTCGAGCACCGCACCGGCTACGAGTGGCTCTCCCGGGACGAGGCGGAGGTCGACGCGTACGTCGCCGACCCGTTGTGCGGCTTCGACCTCCCGGACGAGACGGTGCCGGCGCTCTTCGGCGCCGCGGCCGCGCTGGCCGACCCGGCGACCCTCGCCCGGATCCGTCCGGACCTGCCGATCCTGGTGGCGTCCGGCTCGGCCGACCCGCTCGCCGGCGGGGGAGAGCTGGTCCAGGTGCTCGGACAGCGCTACCGAGACGCCGGGGTCACGGACGTGACGGTGCGGGTGTACGACGACGCGCGCCACGAGATCTTCAACGAGACCAACCGCGACGAGGTGACCCGCGACGTCATCGCCTGGCTCGACGCGCACCGGTGACGGGCGGGCGCCCGACCCCATCTGGGTCGGGCGCTCCCGCTCAGCGGTCCAGCGGCCAGCCGCGCTGCGCCCAGCCCGCGGTCCCGTCGGACACGTTGACCGCGTCGACGCCGTTGGACTGGAGGTACTCCGTGATCGCCCGGCTGCGGCCGCCGCTCTGGCAGATCACGAGGACGCGGCGGTCGGTCGGGACCTCGGCGAGGCGCTGCGGGACGTCGTTCATGGGGATGTGCACCGCTCCGGGCACGTGCCCGGCGGTGAACTCCTCCTGCTCGCGGACGTCGAGCACGTAGCCGCCACCCGCATGCTCGGCGGCGAAGGAGTCGAGGTCGAGCTCGGTCGGGTTGGCCTCGGCCTCGGCGATCTGGGCGCGGATCGCGTCCATGTCGAGCTCGCGGGCCTGCTCGATGACGCCCTCCAGCGCCTGCGGGGGCAGCGCCCCGGCCTGGTTGAAGAGGAGGATGCCGTCGCGGAAGAGCATCAGCGTCGGGATCGACGAGATGCCCGCCATCCCGGCCAGCTGCTGCTCGGCCTCGGTGTCGACCTTGGCGAAGACGATGTCGGGGTGCTTCTCGGACGCCGCCTCGAAGATCGGCCCGAACTGCTTGCACGGGCCGCACCACTCGGCCCAGAAGTCGACGAGGACGATGCCCCCACCGACCACGGTGTCCTCGAAGGTGGCTTCGGTCAGCTCTCGGGTACTCATGCCGCCCAGCGTAGGAGGTGGGCCCGTACGACCTATGGACCCCACCTCCGAGGCGGTCATAGCGTGCCGAGAGGGACCCGCCGGGTCCGGGAAGCTGGGATCGTCATGACAGGACAGGAGAACATCGAGAAGTGCAAGGCGGCCTACGCCGCCTTCAGTGCAGGAGACGTCGGAGCCGCCAGCGCGGAGCTCGACGACGGGATCGAGTGGATCGTCACGGGCAACAGCAAGATCTCGGGCACGCGTCACGGCAAGGACGAGGTGGTCGCCTTCTGGATGCAGCTGGCGGAGAAGGGCTTCTCCACGCAGCCGCAGTACTTCCTCGGCGACGACGAGCGCGTCGTGGTGCTGACGTCGGTCACCCTCGACGGCGAGACCGCGGACCAGGCCGACGTGCTGACGTTCCGCGACGGCAGGGTCGTGAAGTTCCAGTCGGCCGGCGACACCGCCATGCAGGAGCGGATCTGGGGCACCAAGTAGGGAGGCCCTCGTAGCCGATCCGGTGGGCACTCGTCGGAGGCGGCGCGGCATCCTTGCCGACGTACGCCCCCGCACTGTCTTCCGGATCGGAGCCGACGTTGACCACTGACTCCTACCTGCTCGAGGTCGCCGCGATCGTCGACGAGACGCGGGACGCGAAGTCGGTCACCTTCACGGTGCCGGACGAGCTCGCCGACCGCTTCGCGTTCTCCCCGGGCCAGTTCCTCACCCTGGGCATCCCCTCGGAGCGGACGGGTCTCGTCGCGCGCTGCTACTCGATCTGCACCCCTCCGGGGGAGCCGCTCACGGTCACGGTCAAGCGGACGGAGGGCGGCTACGCCTCGGGGTGGATCCACGACCACCTCGCGGTCGGCGACACCGTGCGGGTGCTGCCGCCGTCGGGCATCTTCACGCCCCGGGACTGGTCGGCCGACCTCCTGCTGCTCGCCGGCGGGTCGGGCATCACGCCGATCATGTCGATCGTGCGGACGGCCCTCGCCGAGCACTCCGGTCGGGTCGTCCTCCTCTACGCCAACCGCGACGAGCGGTCGGTCATCTTCGCCGGGCCCCTCGCCGCGCTGGCCGACGAGCACCCGGAGCGGCTGCTGGTCGTGCACTGGCTCGAGTCGGTCCAGGGACTCCCGAGCGAGGCGCAGCTGCGCGCCTTCGCCTCGTCGTACGACGGGTGGACCAGCTTCTGCTGCGGTCCGGCACCGTTCATGACCGGGGTCTCGCAGGCGCTGCGCTCCCTGGGCGTCCCCCGCGCCCGGCGCCACCAGGAGAAGTTCGTGTCCCTCGACGGCAACCCGTTCGGGGACGTCGACGAGGTGCGGGCGGCCCGGGCCACCCTGGACGCTGCGGACGACCCGGACGACGCGGCCTAGCCAGCACGGCCAAGGACTCCGCCTGCGGTGACCTTCGCCCCTGCTCGCGGCTGCGGAGGGGAGAGACGATGGAGGTGAGGAGGTGGGTCCGATGATCGGAACCGCGGTCCGCACCCGTCCCGACCCGCGCTGGACCGGAGTGGCCAGCGCCTGGTTCGGCGCGATGGCGGTGCTCGGGCTGGCGTGGGTCTGGCTGATCACCGCGACGTCGGTGGACCCGGCCGAGAGCCTGCGCATCGCCGGCTCCTGGCTCGTGCCCGTCGGGCTGGTCGGCGCCGTGCTGACCGGGCCGTTCGGCCTGCACGGGCCCGGACGGAGGTGGGCCGTCACCGGCCTGTCGCTGGCCGCGGCCGTCGTGGTCGCGTTCGTGGTGCTCTACAACGTCTACGACTGACGACTGCTCACCAGCCGCGCTCGCGCCACTCGGCGAGGTGCGGGCGCTCGGCGCCGAGGGTCGAGTCGCCGCCGTGGCCGGGGTAGAACCACGTGCTGTCCGGGAGCGGGTCGAAGAGCTTGGTCTCCACGTCCGAGACGAGCCGGCGGAACGCGTCGTCGTCGCCGAACGTGTTGCCCACCCCGCCCGGGAAGAGCGAGTCGCCGGTGAAGAGGTGGCCGCCGTCCTCGGGCCAGTAGAGGCAGATCGACCCCGGCGTGTGGCCGGCGACGTGGATGACCTGCAGGTCGCAGGTGCCGACCGCCACCCGGTCACCGTCGCCGACGCGCCGGGTCACCTCGACGCCGGTCTGCTGGGTGATCGCGTCCGCGTCGGCCTCGCCGGCGACGACCATCGCCCCGGTCGCGGCCACGACCTCGGCGAGCGCCCGGTGGTGGTCCCAGTGCTGGTGCGTGGTGACCACGGCCGTCAGCGACCGGTCGCCCACCAGCTCGAGCAGCCGCGGCGCCTCGGCGGCGGCGTCGACCAGGACGAGCTCGTCGGTCTCCCCGCAGTGGACCAGGTAGCAGTTGTTGGACATCTCCGGGTCGACCGCGACCTTGGTGATCGTGATGCAGCCGACCGTCCGGACGTCGGGAGTGCCACCCGGGGACACGTCGCCGCTGTAGGCGCCTGGCTGCTGCTGGTCGTTCACCACGAGGGCACCTCCGGGAGTCGTTCCTGGTCTACGGTCAGGTCCGCGCCGTCGCCGCGGCCGGTCAGCCACCACCCCAAGGAGGCAGCGTCGCCCGTGACGTTGGCCACGGGATCGCCGTCGCCGAAGTCCCACGTGCGGGCCAGGTCGCGGGCCAGGACGCGGAACGGCTGCGGGTAGGGGCGCTTGGTCATCGACTCGACCAGCACCGCGGCGAACGCCTCCGGCCACTCGGCGGGCGTGTAGTCGGCGCCGAGGTCGACGTGGTGGATCTCGACCTCGCGCAGCCGCATCAGTGGCACCGTGGCGACGGAGAACGTCGCGCCGCCACCCGGCGTACGCTCGAAACGCCCGTGCCAGGCGTCGTCGCCCGACAACGAGGCCGCGGCCCGGGCGAAGCAGTGCGTGGAGGCCATCAGGCGCTCGCGCAGCTCGCTGACCTCGGCCTTTGCCAGCTCCTCGATGTCGGCGGCGCGGGCGTCGGGCGAGGCGTACATGGGCTGCTGCTCACCGCGCGCCGCGGCCGAGAGCACCCGCTCGAGGGACTCGGCGTTGAGCGCCAGGTGCGCGACGACGTGCGCCCGCGACCAGCCGGGGAGCAGCGAGGGCCGGGCGAGATCCTCCGCGGCGAGGGCGTCCACGGTGCGCACGAGGCGCTGGTCGGCCCCGGTCAGGAGCTCGAGCTGGGTGGGCACCCAGGGGGGCGCCCCGGCCCCCGGCGCCGGGGGAGCGGTGTCCGTCATGGATGTCATTCAACACACACCTGGGGGTGCTGTGCAGCCCCGTAGGATCGATGACTGACCGCGTGGCGGGTTGCAACCCGGCGCGGCGTGACGAACACTTGTTCGAACCCATCTCCCTGCTCGAGTGACCACCCGGGTGGGGATCCCTGTGCAGTGAGGACCATTGTGGCCGACCAGCTGATCATCCGCGGCGCCCGCGAGCACAACCTCAAGGACGTCTCGCTCGACCTGCCCCGTGACGCGCTCATCGTCTTCACCGGCCTCTCCGGCTCGGGCAAGTCGAGCCTGGCGTTCGACACGATCTTCGCCGAGGGCCAGCGGCGCTACGTCGAGTCCCTGTCGGCCTACGCCCGGCAGTTCCTCGGCCAGATGGACAAGCCCGACGTCGACTTCATCGAGGGCCTGTCGCCCGCGGTGTCCATCGACCAGAAGTCCACCTCCAAGAACCCCCGCTCGACCGTCGGCACCATCACCGAGGTCTACGACTACCTGCGCCTGCTCTACGCCCGCGCCGGCCGGCCCCACTGCCCCGTCTGTGGTGCACCGATCGAGCGCCAGACCCCGCAGCAGATCGTCGACAGGATCCTCACCCTCGAGGAGGGTGCCCGCTTCCAGGTCCTGGCTCCGGTCATCCGCGGACGCAAGGGCGAGTACGTCGAGCTGTTCCGGCAGCTCCAGACCGACGGTTTCAGCCGCGCCCGCGTCAACGGCGAGACCCACCAGCTGGCGGAGCCGCCCAAGCTCGACAAGCAGAAGAAGCACACGATCGAGGTGGTCGTCGACCGGCTCGCGGTCAAGGCCTCCAGCAAGCGCCGGCTCACCGACTCGGTGGAGACCGCGCTGCGCCTGGCCAGTGGCCTGGTGGTGTTCGACTTCGTGGACCTCGACGCCAAGGACCCGGGCCGCGAGATGCGGTTCTCCGAGCGGATGGCCTGCCCCAACGAGCACACCATCGACACCGACGAGCTCGAGCCGCGGTCGTTCTCCTTCAACTCGCCGTTCGGCGCCTGCACGCAGTGCCACGGCCTCGGCACCCGGATGGAGGTCGACCCCGAGCTGGTCGTCCCCGACTCCCGCGCCACCCTCGGCGAGGGCGCCATCCAGCCGTGGAGCAACGCGCACGTCGCCGACTACTTCCTGCGCCTGATGAACGCCCTCGGCGAGGAGCTCGGCTTCGACCTCAACACCCCGTGGGACGAGCTGGACGCCAAGAGCCGCACCGCCATCCTCGACGGCCACAAGACCAAGGTCCACGTGGTCACCAAGAACCGCTACGGCCGCCAGCGGTCCTACTACGCCGCCTTCGAGGGGGTCCGCCCCTACATCGAGCGCCGGCACACCGAGGCCGAGTCCGACACCAGCCGGGAGCGCTTCGAGGGCTTCATGCGCGAGGTGCCCTGCCCGGCGTGCCGGGGGAGCCGCCTCAAGCCCGTCTCGATGTCGGTCACCCTCGGCCCCAAGGACGAGGGCGGCAAGAACATCGCCGAGGTCTGCGCGCTGCCGATCAACGAGGCCGCGGCCTACCTGGGCGACCTCGAGCTGTCCCCGCGCGAGAAGCAGATCGCCGAGCGGGTGCTCAAGGAGATCCAGGAGCGGCTCAACTTCCTGCTCGACGTGGGCCTCGACTACCTCTCCCTGGACCGGCCCTCCGGCTCGCTGTCCGGCGGCGAGGCCCAGCGCATCCGGCTGGCGACCCAGATCGGGGCCGGGCTGGTCGGCGTCCTCTACGTCCTCGACGAGCCGTCCATCGGCCTGCACCAGCGCGACAACCAGCGCCTCATCGAGACGCTGGTGCGGCTCAAGGAGCTCGGCAACACCCTGATCGTCGTGGAGCACGACGAGGACACCATCCGCACGGCCGACTGGGTGGTCGACATCGGCCCCGGCGCCGGCGAGCACGGTGGCCAGGTGGTCCACAGCGGCACCGTCAAGGACCTCTACGAGCACCCGGACTCGATGACCGGCCAGTACCTCTCGGGACGTCGCGAGATCCCGGTCCCGGAGATCCGTCGCCCGCGCACCAAGGGTCGCGAGCTCACGGTGCACGGCGCCAAGGAGCACAACCTGCGCAACGTCGACGTGAGCTTCCCGCTCGGCGTCTTCTGCGCGGTCACCGGCGTCTCCGGCTCGGGCAAGTCGACCCTGGTCAACGACATCCTCTACACCTCGCTGGCCAAGCAGATCTACAACGCCCGCACGGTCCCCGGACGGCACACCCGCATCTCGGGCACCGAGCACGTCGACAAGGTCATCCACGTCGACCAGTCGCCGATCGGGCGCACGCCGCGGTCCAACCCCGCGACGTACACCGGGGTCTTCGACCACGTCCGCAAGCTCTTCGCCTCGACCCCCGAGGCCAAGATGCGCGGCTACCTGCAGGGCCGCTTCTCGTTCAACGTCAAGGGCGGGCGCTGCGAGGCGTGCTCCGGTGACGGCACGATCAAGATCGAGATGAACTTCCTGCCGGACGTGTACGTCCCGTGCGAGGTCTGCCACGGCGCCCGCTACAACCGCGAGACGCTCGAGGTGCACTACAAGGGCAAGACCATCGCCGAGGTCCTCGACATGCCGATCGAGGAGGCGCTGGACTTCTTCGCCGCCGTGCCGCCGATCGCGCGCCACATGAAGACCCTGTGCGAGGTCGGGCTCGGCTACGTCCGGCTCGGCCAGCCTGCCACCACCCTGTCGGGCGGCGAGGCCCAGCGCGTCAAGCTCTCCAGCGAGCTCCAGAAGCGCTCGACCGGCCGCACGGTCTACGTCCTGGACGAGCCGACGACCGGCCTGCACTTCGAGGACATCCGCAAGCTGCTCCTGGTCCTGGGCAGGCTCGTCGACGCCGGCAACACGGTGCTGGTGATCGAGCACAACCTCGACGTCATCAAGACCGCCGACTGGCTGGTCGACATGGGCCCCGAGGGCGGGTCGCGCGGCGGCATCGTGGTCGCGGAGGGCACTCCGGAGACCGTGGCCGCGCACCCCGACAGCCACACCGGCCGGTTCCTCGCGCCGCTGCTCGAGGGACGAGCCGCCAAGCAGCCCCGTGGTCGGGTCGCCCCCAAGGACGAGCCGCCCACGCGACTGGCCAAGAAGGCCGCCCGCAACGCCGCCGCCAAGAAGACCGCCACCAAGCGGAAGGTCTCGAAGTAGGGGGACCCCGGCGGATCCTCAGCCTGCTCACAGGTACGGGCGGGCCCGGTGTCCTACGGTGGTGGGACCCTGATGACTGACCGAGAGGCCACCACCATGAGCACCGAGCACTCCGTCTCCCGCCGGCGGTTCGCCACGACCGCCTCCGCGGGCCTCGCGCTCCCCGTCCTCGCGGCCTGCGGGTCCGACGACACCGGTACGGCGAGCGACTCCTCCTCGTCGTCGTCCGAGCCGAGCTCGTCGCCGTCGAGCTCCAGCAGCGAGGGCGGTGCCGCCGCCGGCGGTGCGGCGCTCGCGAGCACCTCCGACATCCCGGTCGGAGGCTGCGCGGTGTTCGAGGCCGAGAAGGTGGTCGTCACCCAGCCGACCGAGGGCGACTTCAAGGCGTTCAGCGCGACGTGCACCCACCAGGGGTGCTCGGTGAGCGCGTCCAGCGACGGCGAGATCCCCTGCAACTGCCACGGCAGCGCCTTCTCCCTCGAGGACGGCTCCGTGGTCAACGGTCCGGCGACCGCGCCTCTCGCGGAGGTCTCGATCACCGTCGACGGGGACAGCATCACGCTGGCCTGACACCGGGTCCGGGGGCGCCGGTCACCACCCGCAGGGACTGTCCCCGGCCGCCCGTAGGGTTGTCGGGTGGCCACCCCCAGCAGCTATCGACCCGCCCCCGGGTCGATCCCGACCGACCCGGGGGTCTACCGGTTCCGCGACGCCAAGGGCCGGGTGATCTACGTCGGCAAGGCCAAGAGCCTGCGCCCGCGCCTGTCGTCGTACTTCCAGGACATCGCCAACCTGCACCCGCGCACGGCGAGCATGGTGACGACCGGCGCGAGCGTCGAGTGGACGGTGGTCAAGACCGAGGTCGAGGCCCTCCAGCTGGAGTACAGCTGGATCAAGGAGTTCGACCCGCGGTTCAACGTCAAGTACCGCGACGACAAGTCCTACCCGTGGCTCGCGGTGACCGTCGGCGAGGAGTTCCCGCGGGTCATGGTGGGCCGGGGCGCCAAGCGCAAGGGCACCCGCTACTTCGGGCCCTACGGCCACGCCTGGGCGATCCGCGAGACCGTGGACCTGCTGCTGCGCGTCTTCCCGATGCGCTCGTGCAGCAACGGCGTCTTCAAGCGCTCCAGCCAGATCGGCCGGCCGTGCCTGCTCGGCTACATCGACAAGTGCGCGGCCCCCTGCGTCGGCAACGTCACCGCCGAGGAGCACCGCAGGATCGTCGACGACTTCTGCGACTTCATGGCCGGCAACACCAACGCCTTCGTGCGCCGGATCGAGCGCGAGATGTACGCCGCGTCCGAGGCGATGGACTTCGAGAAGGCCGCCCGCCTTCGCGACGACCTCGGCGCGATGCGCAAGGCGCTGGAGAAGCAGGCGGTGGTCCTGGGCGACGGGACCGACGCCGACGTCATCGCGCTCGCCGAGGACCCCCTCGAGGTCGCGGTGCAGATCTTCTACGTGCGCGGCGGGCGGATCCGTGGCCAGCGCGGCTGGGTCGCCGACCGCTCCGACGACAGCGACACGGCCGGGCTCGTCCAGGAGTTCCTGCTCCAGCTGTACGGCGGCGTGGCGGCCGAGGACGACGCGTCGGCGATCCCGCGCGAGGTGCTGGTGCCGGCGCTGCCGCCCGACGCCGCCGTCCTCGAGGACCTGCTCAGCGACATCCGGGGGAGCCGGGTGGCCATCCGGGTGCCGCAGCGGGGGGACAAGAAGGCGCTCCAGGAAACCGTCGCCTCCAACGCCGGTCAGTCGCTGATGCTCCACAAGACCAAGCGCGCCAGCGACCTCACCACCCGCAACCGAGCCCTGGAGGAGATCCAGAAGGCGCTCGGGCTCGACGAGGTGCCGCTGCGCATCGAGTGCTACGACGTGTCCAACCTCCAGGGCACCGAGGTGGTGGCCTCGATGGTGGTCTTCGAGGACGGCCTGGCGCGCAAGGGGGAGTACCGCCGCTTCGTGATCCGGGGCGAGGACGGCTCCGACGCGGACGGGCAGGTCGGGCAGAACGACGTGGCCCACATGCACCAGGTCATCACCCGGCGCTTCCGGCGGCTCCTCGACGAGCAGGCCAGGTCGCAGGCCGTGAGCACCGAGTCCGGGCCGATGCTCGTCGACCCCGAGACCGGCCGGCCCCGCAAGTTCGCCTACGCGCCGGGCCTCGTCGTCGTGGACGGCGGGCCGCCGCAGGTGGCGGCCGCCCAGCAGGCGCTCACCGAGCTCGGCATCGACGACATCCCGGTCTGCGGGCTCGCCAAGCGGCTCGAGGAGGTGTGGCTGCCCGACGAGGAGGACCCGGTGATCATGGCCCGGTCCAGCGAAGGGCTCTACCTCCTCCAGCGGGTGCGCGACGAGGCCCACCGGTTCGCCATCACCCACCACCGGTCGCGGCGTTCCAAGACCATGGTCGAGAGCATGCTCGACGACGTGCCCGGCCTCGGCGAGGTGCGTCGCAAGACGCTGCTCAAGCACTTCGGCTCCCTCAAGAAGCTCCGGGAGGCCGACGCCGCCGAGATCGCCCTGGTGCCCGGCATCGGGCCGCGCACCGCGGCCTCGATCAAGGAGGCGGTCGCCGCCGCGGCCACGACCCGCAAGACTGGCAGCCCGCGGGTCAACACCGCGACGGGCGAGATCGAGGAGGACTGATGGACCCCCAGCCGGCTGAGCTGGTCATCGTGACCGGCATGACGGGCGCCGGGCGCAGCACCGCCGCCAAGGAGCTCGAGGACCTCGGGTTCTTCGTCGTCGACAACCTTCCGCCCACGCTGGTGCGCGACGTCGTACGCCTCGTCGACGACAACCACGGCATCAGCCAGCCCATCGCCGTCGTGGTCGACGTCCGGTCGGGGTCGTTCTTCGACTCCCTCCAGGCCAACCGCCACCAGGGGGTCACCGGGCGCCCGACCACGCTGCTGTTCCTCGAGGCCACCGACGACGTGCTCGTCCGCCGCCAGGAGGCTGCCCGGCGACCACACCCGCTGCAGGGCAGCGGCCGTCTCCTCCACGGCCTGCAGCGGGAGCGCGAGGTCCTCGCCGAGCTGCGCGGGGACGCCGACGTGGTCATCGACACCACCAACCTCAACGTCCACCAGCTCACCGACCGGATCGCCCAGGCCTTCGGCACCGCCGAGTCGACGCGTCTCAAGGTCACGGTGACCAGCTTCGGGTTCAAGTACGGCATCCCGGTGGACGCCGACTTCGTCGCGGACATGCGCTTCCTGCCCAACCCGTTCTGGGTGCCCGAGCTGCGGGCGCTCAACGGGCGGGACGAGGCGGTCGCGACCTACGTCAAGGAGCGTCCCGGCGCGGCCGAGTTCCTCGAGCAGTACGTCCCGGTGCTGGAGACCGCGGCCCGCGGCTACCTGCGCGAGGGCAAGCGCTTCATGACCGTGGCCATCGGCTGCACCGGCGGCAAGCACCGCAGCGTGGCCATGACCGAGGAGATCGCCGCGCGGCTGCGCGCGCTCGGCCACGACACCGGCGCGCGTCACCGCGACCTGGGTCGGGAGTGAGCTGATGGCACGCGACACCGCCCAGGCCGCCGTCGCCCTGGGTGGCGGGCACGGCCTGTTCGCCACCCTGAGCGCCCTGCGCAGGCTCGAGGCCGACCTGACCATCGACTCCCTGACGGCCGTCGTCACGGTCGCCGACAACGGCGGCTCGTCCGGTCGGCTCCGGGGCGAGTTCGGCGTCCTACCGCCCGGCGACCTGCGGATGGCGCTGGCCGCCCTGTGCGGCGACGACGAGTGGGGTCGGACGTGGGCCGAGGTCGTCCAGCACCGGTTCGCCGGGGAGGGCGACATGCGGGGCCACGTGGTGGGCAACCTGCTCATCGTCGGGCTCTGGGAGCTCATGGGCGACCACGTCCGGGCCCTCGACTGGGTCGGGCGGCTGCTGGGCGCCCAGGGGCGGGTGCTGCCGATGGCGGTCACCCCGATGGACATCACCGCCGAGGTGCGCGGCCTCGACCCGGGTGACCCGGCCCGCACCACGACCGTCCGCGGCCAGGTGGAGGTCG
The DNA here is from genome assembly GCF_001428425.1 of Nocardioides sp. Soil777. NCBI lineage: Bacteria > Bacillati > Actinomycetota > Actinomycetes > Propionibacteriales > Nocardioidaceae > Nocardioides > Nocardioides sp. Soil777. The sequence continues at coordinate 46,324 of NZ_LMSN01000018.1, read as the reverse complement.
CCACCACCGACGGCGACATCGTGTCGGTCGCCCTCGACCCGCCCTCGCCGCAGGCCTGCACGGAGTCCGTCGACGCCATCCTCGACGCCGACTGGGTGTTCCTCGGGCCCGGCTCGTGGTTCACCTCGGTGATCCCGCACCTCATGGTCCCCGGGCTCCGGGAGGCCCTGGTCAACACCTCGGCCAGGCTGGTGGTGGTGCTCAACCTGGAGCCCCAGGAGGGGGAGACCCCGGGGTTCGGGCCGGAGGACCACCTGGCGGCCCTCTTCGAGCACGCGCCCGAGCTCAAGATCCACACCGTCCTGGCCGACCGCGGCAGCGTGGCGCACCCCGACGAGCTCGAGCGGGTGGCCGCGTCCGCCGGTGCGGAGCTGGTGCTGGCCGACGTGGCGGCCGACGACGCCACGGACCGGCACGACCACGCTCGTCTCGCGGCCGCCTTCGAGGGGATCGTGTCGCGCGTCTGAACACCCCCGGCGGCGGTCGGGGTGATTGACGCGCATGGCAGGATCGGGCCCATGGCGATGACGGCACAGGTGAAGGCGGAGCTCGCCAACACCCAGATCACCAAGACCTGCTGCCGCAAGGCCGAAGTGGCCTCGATGCTGCGGTTCGCGGGCGGTCTCCACATCGTCAGCGGCCGCATCGTGGTGGAGGCCGAGCTCGACACCGGTGCCGCCGCGCGGCGCCTGCGCAAGGACATCGCCGAGGTCTACGGCCACCAGTCCGACGTGGTCATGGTGCAGGGCAACGGCATCCGCAAGGGCAGCCGCTACATCGTCCGGGTGGTCAAGGACGGCGAGGCCCTCGCCCGCCAGACCGGCCTGCTGGACCAGCGCGGCCGCCCGGTGCGGGGCCTGCCCCCCGCCGTCGTCTCGGGTGGCGGCTGCGACGCAGTCGCCGCGTGGCGCGGCGCCTTCCTCGCCCACGGCTCGCTGACCGAGCCCGGGCGCTCGTCGTCGCTCGAGATCACCTGCCCCGGTCCGGAGGCGGCGCTCGCGATCGTCGGCGTCGCCCGCCGGCTCGGCATCTCCGCCAAGGCCCGCGAGGTCCGCGGCATCGACCGGGTGGTCATCCGTGACGGCGACGCCATCGGTGCGCTGCTGACCCGGCTCGGCGCCCACGAGTCCCTGATGGCCTGGGAGGAGCGGCGCATGCGCCGTGAGGTCCGTGCCACCGCCAACCGGCTCGCCAACTTCGACGACGCCAACCTGCGTCGTTCCGCCCGCGCGGCCGTGGCCGCCGGCGCCCGCGTCGAGCGGGCCCTGGAGATCCTCGCCGACGAGGTCCCCGACCACCTCAAGCTCGCGGGCCACCTGCGGCTCGAGCACAAGCAGGCCAGCCTCGAGGAGCTCGGCCAGCTGCACGACCCGGTGCTCACCAAGGACGCCATCGCCGGCCGCATCCGCCGCCTGCTGGCCATGGCCGACAAGCGCGCCGAGGAGCTCGGCATCCCCGACACCGAGTCGTCGCTGACCCCGGAGATGCTCGCCGAAGAGGCCTGACCGGCCCTCGTCCGGGCCGGGTTCCGCCGCCGCGCGGAGTTACCCGCACGTACGCCGATACGGCCCCCGCCACGCGGGACGCGCGCGCGATAGGGTCGACGCGAGACGCCGACGACCGCGCCTGCGTGCCGTCGTGCCACCTGACCCCGCACACGCTCGTTCCCTCTTAGGAGTTCCGCAGTGACTGTTCGCGTAGGTATCAACGGCTTCGGCCGCATCGGCCGCAACTTCTTCCGCGCCGTGCGCGCGTCGGGTGCCGACATCGAGATCGTCGGCGTCAACGACCTGACCGACAACGCCTCGCTCGCGCACCTGCTCAAGTACGACTCGATCCTGGGCCGCCTCGACGCCGACGTGTCGAGCGACGACACCTCGATCCGGGTCGGCGACCAGACCATCACCGCCTTCGCCGAGCGCGACCCGGCCAACCTCAAGTGGGGCGAGCTGGGCGTCGACGTCGTCGTCGAGTCCACCGGCTTCTTCACCGACGCGACCAAGGCCCGCGCCCACGTCGACGCCGGCGCCAAGAAGGTCATCATCTCCGCGCCCGCCTCCCACGAGGACATCACCGTCGTGATGGGTGTCAACCACGAGCTCTACGACCCGAGCAAGCACACGGTCATCTCCAACGCCTCGTGCACGACCAACTGCCTCGCCCCGATGGCGAAGGCGCTCCACGAGGAGTTCACGATCGTCAAGGGCCTGATGACGACGGTGCACGCCTACACCGCCGACCAGAACCTGCTCGACAACATCCACAAGGACCCCCGTCGCGCCCGCGCCGCCGCCCTCAACGTGGTCCCCACGTCGACCGGCGCCGCCAAGGCGATCGGCCTGGTCATGCCCGAGCTCAAGGGCAAGCTCGACGGCTACGCCCTGCGCGTCCCGGTCCCGACCGGCTCGGCCACCGACCTCACCTTCGAGGCCGGCCGCGAGACCTCGGTCGAGGAGGTCAACGCCGCCGTGCAGAAGGCCGCCGACGGCAAGTTCCTCAAGTACTCCACCGACCCGATCGTGTCCTCGGACATCGTCACCGACCCGGCGTCCTGCATCTTCGACGCGCCGCTGACCAAGGTCATCGGCAACCAGGTCAAGGTCGTCGGCTGGTACGACAACGAGTGGGGCTACTCCAACCGCCTCGCCGACCTGATCACCCACATCGGCACGACGCTCTGACGTGTCGGACATCGCCTCCCTGGGTGACCTGACCGGCAAGCGCGTCCTGGTCCGCTCGGACCTCAACGTGCCGCTGGACGGCAGCACCATCACCGACGACGGCCGCATCCGCGCGAGCGTGCCGACCATCCGGCAGCTCTCCGAGGCCGGCGCCCGGGTGGTCGTGACCGCCCACCTGGGCCGGCCCAAGGGCGAGCCGGACCCGGCGTACACCCTGGCCCCGGTGGCCGCACGCCTCGGCGAGCTGCTCGGCCAGGACGTGGCGTTCGCGACCGACACGGTGGGCGAGAGTGCCACCGAGACGGTCGCGGCGCTGCGGGACGGCCAGGTCGCCCTGCTCGAGAACGTGCGCTTCAACTCCGGTGAGACGAGCAAGGACGACGACGTGCGCGGCTCGTTCGCCGGCCAGCTCGCCCAGCTGGCCGACGCGTTCGTCTCCGACGGTTTCGGCGTCGTCCACCGCAAGCAGGCCAGCGTCTACGACGTGGCGCTGCGCCTGCCGTCGGCCATGGGTGGCCTGGTGGCGACCGAGATCGACGTCCTGCGTCGCCTCACCGTCGACCCGGAACGCCCGTACGTCGTGGTGCTCGGCGGGTCGAAGGTCTCGGACAAGCTGGGGGTCATCGACAACCTGCTGGAGAAGGCCGACAAGCTGCTCATCGGCGGAGGCATGGTGTTCACCTTCCTCAAGGCCCAGGGCCACGAGGTCGGCAAGAGCCTGCTCGAGGAGGACCAGCTCGACATCTGCCGGCGCTACCTCGAGGAGGCCACCGAGCGCGGCGTGGAGATCGTGCTGCCGACCGACGTGGTCGTCGACACCGCCTTCCCGTCGGGTGATCGCGAGCCGCAGCCGCAGGTCGTGGCCGCCGACGCCATCCCGGCCGACGCGCTCGGCCTCGACATCGGCCCCGAGTCGGGTGCCGCGTTCGCCGCGGCGCTCGCCGATGCCCGCACGGTCTTCTGGAACGGTCCGATGGGCGTCTTCGAGGTCGACGCCTTCGCCGAGGGCACCCGTGCCGTCGCGCAGGCGCTCACCGAGGTCGACGGGCTGTCCGTGGTCGGTGGGGGCGACTCCGCCGCCGCGGTCCGCAAGCTCGGATTCGACGAGGCCGCCTTCGGCCACATCTCCACCGGCGGCGGCGCCAGCCTCGAGTTCCTCGAGGGCAAAGAGCTGCCCGGCATCGCCGTACTCGAAAGGAACTGATCACACATGAGCCGCACCCCGATCATGGCCGGCAACTGGAAGAGCAACCTCAACCACCAGGAAGCCGTGGTCCTCGTCCAGAAGCTCGCCTGGACGCTGTCGGACAAGCGCCACGACTACGGCAAGGTCGAGGTGGTCGTGGTGCCGCCGTTCACCGACCTGCGCTCGGTGCAGACGATGGTCGACGGTGACCGGCTCTCGATCAAGTACGGCGCCCAGGACGTCTCCATGCACGACGGGGGCGCCTACACCGGCGAGATCTCGTCGGCGATGCTGGCCAAGCTCGGCTGCTCCTACGTCGTCGTGGGCCACAGCGAGCGCCGCGAGCACCACGCGGAGTCCGACGAGACCGTCAACGCGAAGGCCCACAAGGCCCTGGCGGCCGGCATGACGCCCATCGTGTGCGTGGGCGAGGGGCTCGACGTCCGCCAGGCCGGCGAGCAGGTGCCCTACACGCTCGCGCAGGTCGACGGCTCGCTCGCCGGCTTCACCGCCGAGCAGGTCGCCGGCCTCGTCGTCGCCTACGAGCCGGTGTGGGCCATCGGCACCGGCGAGGTGGCCACGCCCGACGACGCCCAGGAGGTGTGTGGAGCCATCCGTGGACGCATCCGCGAGGTCCACGGGGACGCGGCCGCGGACGGCGTACGCATCCAGTACGGCGGCTCCGTGAAGGCCTCGAACGTCGCCGGAATCATGGAGAAGCCGGACGTCGACGGGTGCCTCGTGGGCGGTGCGAGCCTCCAGGCCGACGAGTTCGGAGGAATCTGCCGGTTCTACGAGATGCCGGTCCTCTGATCCGCATGGGTGTGACGTAGGCTTCCGCTCGTGATTCTGCTCTTCACCATCCTGCTCGTCATCACGAGCCTGATCCTCATCCTGCTGGTGCTGCTCCACAAGGGCCGCGGCGGCGGACTGTCCGACATGTTCGGCGGCGGGGTCTCCAGCACCATCGGGGGTTCCTCGGTCGCCGAGCGCAACCTCGACCGGTTCACGGTCGGGATCGGCATCATCTGGTTCGCCTGCATCATCGCTCTGGGCCTGCTCAAGGCCTACGGCAGCAACTGACGTTTCGTGACGGGGATCGCGTCCCCGGCGGCTTCGTCGCCGGGGTCTTGAAGAGGGAGAGAGACACGTGGCTGGTGGCGGTAACGCGATCCGAGGGAGTCGGGTCGGTGCTGGCCCGATGGGCGAGGCCGAGCGCGGCGAGGCGGCGCCTCGCCAGGCGGTGACCTACTTCTGCTCGCACGAGCACCGCTCGGTGGTGACCTTCTCGGTCGAGGCCAACGTGCCGGAGTCGTGGGACTGCCCCAAGTGCGGGCTCCCGGCCAGCCTGGACTCGGACAACCCGCCGCCGGCGCCCAAGATCGAGCCCTACAAGACGCACCTCGCCTACGTGAAGGAGCGTCGCTCCGACGCCGAGGCGGCGGACATCCTCGACGAGGCGATCCAGCTGCTGCGCAGCCGCCGCAAGTCGGGCGACATCATCTTCTGACCCGACCGGCCGTCGTACGGACCGAACGGGCGAGAGATCGCCCGCAATCCGCGTGCAGTGGCCGTCGGAGTGGGCCATCGGTCCGCCCGGCGGCCCGCGCCTCGTAGACGCGCGGACACAACCTCCTGCCCGGTCACCGCCGAGCGCGGCGTGAGGGGGCGGAGGCATATGTGTCCGCGTGTGTACGTGGCGCCCGGTCGGTCAGAGGGCGGAGGCGGCGGCCTCGTCGAGCAGCCAGAGGGTCTCGTCCTGCCCGACCACCCCGCGGGCGGGGATCTCGTGGACGTCGCCCCCGGCCAGCGCGGCGGCGACTGCGTCGGCCTTGCCGTCACCGCTGACGAGGAACCACACGGCCCTGGCCCGGTCCATCGCCTCGAAGGTCAGCGAGACCCGGTCCGGGGGCGGCTTGGGGGAGTCGTGGACCGCGACGGCGATGGCGTCCGTGACGTCGAGCGCCGGGTGTCCGGGGAACAGCGACGCGATGTGGCCGTCGGGTCCGACACCGAGCATCAGGACCTCGAAGAAGTCGGCGCCGTGCGTGCGCAGCGTCTCGGAGTATGCCGCCGCCGCGTCCTCCGCGGTCGCCACCCCGTCCGCTGCTGGGACCTCGTGCACGTGGGCCGGGTCGACGCCGAGCCCGTCGAGGAAGGCCTCGCGGGCCTGGCGGGCGTTGCGGTCGGGCGAGCCGGCCTCGACGAAGCGCTCGTCCCCCCACCAGAAGACGACGCGCGACCAGTCGACGGAGGAGTCGACGGCTCGCCGGGCGACCTCGCGGTGGATGGCCTCGGCGATGGAGCCGCCGGTGAGGCCGACCTGCGGTACCTCCCCGCGGTCCTGAGCGGACTCCAGGCGGTCGAGCAGCATCGAGGCGACGTCGCCGGCGAGGGTCTGGGCGTCCTCGTGGACGACGACCCGGGCCTCGGCGGGCACGCTCATGACTCCTTGGCCAGGGCCACGAGCCGCTTGGCGGTGGCCGCGTAGACGTCGTCCTCGTCGAGGCGTCGCAGCTCCTCGGTCAGCAGCGCCGGGACCTCGCGACGCTTGAGTGCCACCGGTCGGTCCGGCCGCTCGGGCGAGGAGAATGTGGCGAGCCGGCCGTCGTCGCGGGCGATGGTGATCGGACCCTGCTTGGTGTCCATCACGACCTGGGTGATGCCCGGGCCGTCGGACGTGTGCCGCTCGACGGGCACCTTGAGCCGGTCGTTGAGCCAGGCCACGAGCAGGTCGGCACTGGGGCTGATCCGCTCGGCGGAGACCGACGCCCGGGTGACCTTGAGCGGGTGCTGGTCCAGGGCCGCGGCGAGCAGCGCCCGCCACGGGGTGAGCCGGGTCCAGCTGAGGTCGGTGTTGCCGGGCGCGTAGGACTGGCACTGGCGCAGCATCACCGAGGACTTGCCGCGCTTGGCGGCCGCGGAGTCGGTGATCCGCCGCTTGGCCAGCGCCCCCAGCGGGTCGTCGGCCGGGTCGTCCGGGGGCTCGGTCGGCCACCAGATCGCGACGGGGGAGTCGGGCAGCAGCAGGGGCAGCACCACGGACTCGGCGTACCGGACGACCTCGCCCTTGAGCCGGATGAGCGCGGTCTCCCCGCCCCAGCCACCACCGGTGGCGACGGTGGCGTCGACCTGCGGCTTGCCGCGGCCGTCACCGAGGATGACGCCGAGCACTCGGGCAGGGTGCTCGCGCGACGCCCGCTGGGCGGCCTGCATGGCCTCCTCGGCGTCGTCGTCGGGAACCACGATGATGAGGGTCATCACCATGCCCATGGCCGGGGAGCCGGCGCGGGTCCGGGCCCTGACGAACTCGGCCGCGATCGTGGAGGCGTTGGTGTCCTCGAGCTCGAACTTGGTCATGGTCGCCTCCAGGTGCGTCCGTCACGGGCGAGCATCTTGTCGGCCGACTCCGGCCCCCAGGTGCCGGACGGGTAGGCCTCGGGCTTCCCCTTGCGCTCCCAGTGCTCGAGGATCGGGTCGAGGATCTTCCACGACAGCTCGACCTCCTCGTGGCGTGGGAAGAGCGGCGGGTCGCCGAGCAGCACGTCGAGGATGAGCCGCTCGTAGGCCTCGGCGCTCGCCTCGGTGAAGGAGCCGCCGTAGGCGAAGTCCATGTTGACGTCGCGGATCTCCATCGCGGTGCCGGGCACCTTGGAGCCGAACCGCATCGTGAGGCCCTCGTCGGGCTGCACCCGGATGACCAGGGCGTTCTGGGTGAGCTCCTCGGTCGAGGTGGCGTTGAAGGGCAGGTGCGGCGCCCGCTTGAAGACCACCGCCACCTCGGTGACGCGGCGTCCCAGGCGCTTGCCGGTGCGGAGGTAGAACGGCACGCCGGCCCAGCGGCGGGTGTCGACGTGCAGCGTGATGGCGGCGTACGTCTCCGTCTTCGACGTGCGCTTGATGCCCTCCTCCTCGAGGAAGCCGATGACCTTCTCGCCGCCCTGCCAGCCGGGGGAGTACTGCCCGCGCGCGGTGGTGGTGTCGAGGCGTGGCGGGAGGACGACCGAGGAGAGGACCTTCTGCTTCTCGAGGCGCAGCTGCTCGGCGTCGAAGGCGGTGGGCTCCTCCATGGCGACCAGGGCCATCAGCTGGAGGAGGTGGTTCTGGATGACGTCGCGGGCGGCGCCGATGCCGTCGTAGTAGCCGGCCCGACCCCCGATGCCGATGTCCTCGGCCATGGTGATCTGCACGTGGTCGACGTAGTTGGCGTTCCAGATCGGCTCGAACATGTTGTTGGCGAAGCGCATCGCCAGGATGTTCTGGACCGTCTCCTTGCCGAGGTAGTGGTCGATCCGGAAGATCGACCCCGACGGGAAGACCGAGTCGAGTACGTCGTTGAGCTCGCGCGCCGACTCGAGGTCGTGGCCGAAGGGCTTCTCCACGACCACGCGACGCCACGAGGGCATCCCCGTGGAGTCGATGGTCGGCTCGGCCAGCCCGTGCTCCTTGAGCTGTCCCACCACGGTGCCGAAGAACGACGGCGGGATGGCGAGGTAGAAGGCGGTGTTGCCTCCGGTGCCGCGGGCCTCGTCCAGCTCGCGCATCGTCCGGCCCAGGGTGGCGAACGCCTCGTCGTCGTCGAAGTTGCCCGGCACGAAGCGGAACCCCTCGGCGAGCTGGCGCCACACCTCCTCGCGGAAGGGGGTGCGCGCGTGCTCCTTGACCGCGTCGTAGACGATCTGCGCGAAGTCCTGGTCGGCCCAGTCGCGTCGGGCGAAGCCGATCAGCGAGAAGCCCGGGGGCAGCAGCCCGCGGTTGGCGAGGTCGTAGATCGCCGGCATGACCTTCTTGCGGGACAGGTCGCCGGTGACACCGAACAGCACCAGGCTCGACGGGCCCGCGATGCGCGGGAGCCGTCGGTCCTGGGGATCCCGGAGCGGGTTGGGTCGCATGACGCCGCCGATCAGCCGCGGTGGGCCAGGTAGTAGGAGACCAGGGAGCGGGTGGAGGCGTCCTGGCCGGCGAGCGCCGCGGCGTCGCCGGCGACCGCGGGGGCCACCTGCTGGGCCAGCTGCTTGCCGAGCTCGACGCCCCACTGGTCGAAGCTGTCGATGCCCCACACGACACCCTGGGTGAAGGTGATGTGCTCGTAGAGGGCGATCAGCTGTCCGAGCACCGACGGGGTCAGGGCCGGGGCCATGATCGAGGTGGTCGGGCGGTTGCCCGGGAACACCCGGGCCGGGACGACGTCCTCGGCGGTGCCGTCGGCGCGCACCTCGTCGGCGGTCTTGCCGAAGGCCAGCGCGGCCGTCTGGGCGAAGAAGTTGGCGAGGAACAGCTCGTGGACGTCGGCCTCGCCGTCGCGCAGGGGGTGGGCCGGGGTGGCGACGGCGATGAAGTCGGCGGGCACGAGACGGGTGCCCTGGTGGATCAGCTGGTAGAACGCGTGCTGCCCGTTGGTCCCGGGCTCGCCCCAGAAGACCTCACCGGTCTCGGTGGTGACCGGTGTGCCGTCCCAGCGGACGCCCTTGCCGTTGGACTCCATGGTCAGCTGCTGGAGGTAGGCCGGGAAGCGGTGCAGCAGCTGGCTGTAGGGGAGCACGGCGTGGGTCTCGGCGCCGAGGAAGTTGACGTACCAGACGTTGAGCAGCCCCATCAGCGCCGGCACGTTGCGCGCCAGCTCGGTGGTGCGGAAGTGCTCGTCCATGGTGTGCATGCCCGCCAGCAGCTCGGCGAAGCGCTCCGGGCCGATCGCCACGACCAGCGACGTGCCGATCGCGGAGTCGAGCGAGTAGCGCCCGCCGACCCAGTCCCAGAACCCGAAGGCGTTGTCGGGGTCGATCCCGAAGTCGGCGACCTTGTCGAGGGCGGTGGACACCGCGACGAAGTGCCGGGCCACTGCGTCAGCGTCGTCGTCCGCCTCACCGATCGCGCCGGTGAGCCGCAGGCCGTCGAGCAGCCACGCCTTGCACAGCCGGGCGTTGGTGAGCGTCTCGAGGGTGCCGAAGGTCTTGCTGGAGACGATGAACAGCGTGGTCTCGGGGTCGAGGCCGGCCAGCGTCGTGGCGCAGTCGGTCGGGTCGATGTTGCTGATGAACCGGCACTCGAGGCCGTCCTGGACGTAGGGCGCGAGCGCCTCGTAGGCCATCACCGGCCCGAGGTCGGAGCCGCCGATGCCGATGTTGACCACCGTGGCGATGCGCTGGCCGGTCACCCCGGTCCACGCGCCGGAGCGCACGCGCTCGGCGAAGTCGTAGACCCGCTGGAGCACCTCGTGCACGTCGGCCACGACGTCGTGCCCGTCGACCTCCACCGAGGCGCCCGCCGGCTGGCGCAGGGCCGTGTGGAGGACCGCCCGGTCCTCGGTGACGTTGATGCGCTCGCCGCGGAGCATGGCGTCGCGCCTCGCGACCAGCCCGACCTCGTCGGCCAGCGCCAGCAGGGCCGCGAGCACGTCGTCGTCGACGAGGTTCTTGGAGAGGTCGACGAAGAGGTCGCCCGCCGTGTGGGTGTGGCGCTCCACCCGGCCCGGGTCGTCGGCGAACCACGCCCGCAGGTCGGGGGAGGAGGTCGCCGCGAGGTCGGCGAGCTCCGACCACGCCTGCGTGGTCACCGGGTCGACGGGCGACGAGGTCACGCCGAGGTTCCCTCGCCCGCGGCCTTCAGCTGGCCGGACACGGTGTCGAGGAGCTCGGCCCAGGAGGCCTCGAACTTCTCGACACCCTCCTGCTCGAGGGTGGCGATCACGTCGTCGTAGTCGATGCCGACGGCGGCGAGCCGCTCCATCACGGACTGTGCCTCGGCGTACGTCGTGGTGACCCGGTCGCCCTCGACCTCGCCGTGCTCGGCGAAGGCCTCGAGGGTCTTCTCCGGCATCGTGTTGACGGTGTCGGGCACCACCAGGTCGGTGACGTACATCGTGTCGCGGTAGTCGGGGTTCTTGACCCCGGTGGAGGCCCACAGGGGGCGCTGCCTGTGCGCGCCGGCCGCGGCGAGGGACTCCCAGCGCTCGCCACTGAAGAACTCCTCGAAGTCGCGGTAGGCCAGGACGGCGTTGGCGACGCCCGCCTTGCCGCGCAGGCCGAGGGCCTCGTCGCCGCCGACTGCCTCGAGCCGCTTGTCGATCTCGGTGTCCACGCGGGACACGAAGAACGACGCGACCGAGTGGATGCCGGACAGGTCGTGGCCGTTGTCGCGAGCCTTCTCCAGCCCGGCGACATAGGCCTCCATGACACCGCGGTAGCGGTCCAGGCCGAAGATCAGCGTGACGTTGACGCTGATCCCCTCGCCGAGGACGGTGGTGATCGCGGGGGCGCCCTCGGTGGTGGCGGGGATCTTGATGAGCAGGTTGTCCCGGTCCACCTCGGCCCACAGCGCCTTGGCCGCCTCCTCGGTCGCGGCGGTGTCGAACGCCAGCGTCGGAGCGACCTCGATCGAGACGCGACCGTCCGCGCCGTTGCTGGCGTCGTACGCCGGTCGCAGGATGTCGCAGGCCTGGCGCACGTCGGTCGTGGTGAGCGCGAAGACCGTGGCGTCGACGTCGGCACCCTCGGCGGCGAGCTCGCGCACCTGCGCGTCGTACCGCTCGCCCTCGGACAGCGCCGCGGCGAAGATCGACGGGTTGGTGGTGACGCCGACGACGGAGCGCGTCTCCATGAGCTCGGCGAGGTTGCCGGTCTCGATGCGCTCGCGGGACAGGTCGTCGAGCCAGATCGACACCCCGGCGTCCGCCAGGGCCTTCATTCGGTCAGTCATGGGTTCCTCCGATGGTGGTGGTCCGTGGGGGCGTGCCGGGGTGTCGACTCAGGCCGACACGGCGGCGATGCTGTCGCGGGCGGCCTGGGCGACCGCCTCGGCGGTGATGCCGTACTCGCGGTAGAGCCGCTCGTAGTCGGCGGACCCGCCGTAGTGGTCGACCGAGACGATGCGGCCGTGGTCGCCGACGACCTCGCGCCAGCCGAGCGCGATGCCGGCCTCGACGGACACCCGCGCCTTGACGTGCGGCGGGATGACGGTCTCGCGGTAGGACGTCTCCTGGGCGTCGTACCACTCCCGGCACGGCATCGAGACGACCCGGGCGGCGATGCCGTCGGCGGCGAGCAGGTCGCGCGCCTGGACGGCGAGCTGGACCTCCGAGCCGGTGCCGACGAGCACGACGTCGGGGATGCCGTCGGTGTCGAGCAGCACGTAGCCGCCGCGGTGCACGTTGCTGGTGTCGCTGTAGCCGTCGGTGTCGCGCGGGAAGACCGGGACGTTCTGGCGGCTCAGGCACAGGCCGGCGGGACGGTCGGTGTGCTCCAGCACGGCCTTCCACGCGGCGACCGTCTCGTTGGCGTCGGCCGGGCGGACGACGTCGAGGCCGGGGATCGCGCGCAGCGCGGCCAGGTGCTCGATCGGCTGGTGCGTCGGGCCGTCCTCGCCGAGGCCGATGGAGTCGTGCGTCCAGACGTAGGTGACGGGCAGCTGCATGAGCGCGGCCAGTCGCACCGAGGGGCGCATGTAGTCGGAGAACGTGAGGAACGTGCCGCCGAAGACGCGGGTGCCACCGTGCACGGCGATGCCGTTCATGATGGCGCCCATGCCGTGCTCCCGGATGCCGAAGTGCAGCACCCGGCCGGCGTGCGGGTCGCCGGAGAACATCTTGGTGGAGCGGTCCTTGGGCAGGAACGACGGGACGCCCTCGATGGTCGTGTTGTTGGAGCCGGCGAGGTCGGCGGACCCGCCCCAGAGCTCGGGGAGGCCGGGCGCCAGTGCGTTGATCGCCTTGCCCGAGGCGACGCGGGTGGCCACGCCCTTCTCGTCGGCCTCGAAGGTGGGGAGCGCGTCGGCCCAGCCGTCGGGGAGGCTGCGGGTCTGCATCCGGTCGAAGAGGGCGAGGTCGGCGGACGGCTTCTTCTCCCAGTGGGCGAAGTCGTCGGCCCAGGCGGCCTGGGCGGCCTTGCCGCGGGCGACGGCCGAGCGGGTGTGCTCGAGGACGTCGGCGGGCACCTCGAAGGTCTGCTCGGGGTCGAAGCCCATGAGCTTCTTGGTGGCCGCGACCTCGTCGGCGCCGAGCGCGGAGCCGTGGCTCTTGCCGGTGTTCTGGAGGGTCGGGGCGGGCCACGCGATGATCGTGCGGAGCACGATGAAGCTGGGGCGGTCGGTGACGGCCTCGGCCTTGCGGATCGCGTCGTACAGCGCCGGGACGTCCTCGGCGTAGCGCGTCTCGTCGTGGGTCCAGTCGACCGTCTGCACGTGCCAGCCGTAGGCCTCGTAGCGCGCGGCGACGTCCTCGGCCAGCGCGATGTCGGTGTCGTCCTCGATCGAGATCCGGTTGGCGTCGTAGATCAGCGTGAGGTTGCCGAGCTGCTGGACACCGGCGAGGGCCGACGCCTCGGCGCTGACGCCCTCCTCGATGTCACCGTCGCTGCACAGCGCGTAGATGTGGTGGTCGAAGGGCGAGGCGCCCTCGGCCGCGTTGGGGTCGAGCATGCCGCGCTCGCGGCGGGCGGCCATCGCCATGCCCACGGCGTTGCCGATGCCCTGGCCCAGCGGGCCGGTGGTGGTCTCGACGCCGGCGGTGTGGCCGAACTCGGGGTGGCCGGGGGTCTTGGAGCCCCACGTGCGCAGCGCCTTGAGGTCGTCGAGCTCGAGTCCCCAGCCACCGAGGTAGAGCTGGATGTAGAGCGTCAGGCTGGAGTGGCCGCAGGAGAGCACGAAGCGGTCGCGGCCGGGCCAGTGCGGGTCGGCGGGGTTGTGCCGCATGACCTTCTGGAACAGGAGGTACGCCGCGGGGGCGAGGCTCATGGCCGTGCCGGGGTGGCCGTTGCCGACCTTCTGCACGGCGTCCATCGCCAGGACGCGGACCGTGTCGACGGCCTTCGAGTCGAGTTCGCTCCAGTCGAGCGCGGGCAGAGTGGAAGGCACGGGGATCCTCTCGGACGATCATTGGCAGGCACCGCCGAGCCTACTCATGCCGAGGTCTAGACTCGACCCCGCATCGTCCCCCTTCCCGCGAGGTCCCCACCGTGTCCCACGTCGGCCGTTCGGCCAACGCTGCCGTGCCGTCGGCACCCTCCGGTGACCCGGCGAGAGGCGGAGAGCGCGCCTCGTTCCGGGACGTCGTGGCGGCGTACGTCGGGCTCACCAAGCCCCGCGTCATCGAGCTGCTGCTGCTCACCACCGTCCCGGTGATGTTCTTCGCCGCCCGCGGCATCCCGCCGCTCGGGCTCGTGGCCGCGACCGTCGTGGGCGGAGCGCTCTCGGCCGGCTCCGCGTCGGCCTTCAACTGCGTCTACGACCGCGACATCGACGAGCAGATGCGCCGCACGCGTCGTCGTGCCCTCCCGCGGCACATCGTCTCGCCGCTGTCGGCGCTCGTCTTCGCCACCGTCCTGGCCGTCCTGTCGACCGTCGTGCTGGCCCTGTGGGTCAACTGGCTCTCGGCCGCACTCTCCCTGCTGGCCAACGCGTTCTACGTGCTCGTCTACACGATGGTGCTCAAGCGCCGCACCACCCAGAACATCGTCTGGGGTGGCCTGGCCGGCTGCTTCCCGGCACTCATCGGGTGGACCGCGGTGACCAACGAGCTGGCGTGGACGCCGGTCATCCTCTTCCTGGTCGTCTTCTTCTGGACGCCGCCGCACACCTGGGCCCTGGCCCTGCGCTACCGCGAGGACTACGCCGGCGTGGACGTGCCGATGCTGCCGGCCGTCGCCCCTGCGGCGTCCGTCGGTCGCCAGATCGTCCTCTACAGCTGGGTGATGGTCGCCACGTCGCTGCTGCTGTGGCCGGTCGCCGGCACCAGCTGGTTCTACCCCGCCGCGGCCGGTGTGCTCGGGGCCGTGTTCCTCGTCGAGGCGCACCGGATGTGGCGTCGTACGAAGGCATCGGACGACCTGTCGGTGATCAACCCGATGCGGCTGTTCCACCACTCCAACCTCTACCTCAGCCTGCTGTTCGTCGCGGTCGCCCTCGACCCGCTCATCGGCTGAGGGCGCGGAGCGGGACCCGCCCCGACGCCGGGGCGGCGGGGCTCAGCCGCGGTGGCGTGGGCGGGCCGCCAGGACCACCCACGTGACGCTCGCGGAGACGAGCGCGGCGCCGAGCATGTGGAGGCCGACCAGGATCTCCGGCAGGTCGGTGAAGTACTGCACGAAGCCGACGACACCCTGCGCCACCTCGAGGACCAGGAGCAGGAGGGCCGCCGCGGCCAGGGTCGGCGTACCGACCCGGCGGGCGGCGACGGCGAGCCCGAGGGTGAGTGCGAGCAGCAGGTAGACCGCCGCGGCGTGCACGTGCGACATGACCTGGGGGTCCAGGCCCGTACGACGCGAGTCGAGGTCGCCGGAGTGCGGGCCGCTGCCGGTGACGACGGTCCCGAGGTAGAGCACCACCCAGGTGACTGCGAAGACCGCCCAGGCCAGGGTGGCCAGCCGGGGGGACCCGTCGCGGTCGGGCCCGCGCAGCTCGTCGAGCAGCACCACGCAGACGCCGATGATCGCCATGGAGACGAGCAGGTGCAGGGAGACGATCCAGGGGTTGAGGTCGGTGTGCACGGTGATGCCGCCGATGATCGCCTGGGCCGGGATGCCGAGCGCCACGGTGGTCGCGAGCAGGAACGGGCGCCACTCGCGCTCGCCTCGCCAGGAGCGGACCAGGCCGACGAGCATGACGACCCAGAGCGCGAGGGCCAGCACGACCAGGACGAAGGTCAGCAGCCGGTTGCCGAACTCGATCGCGCCGTGGATGCCGAGCTCGCCGTGGGCGACGTACGAGTCGTCGGTGCAGCGCGGCCACGTCGGGCAGCCCAGGCCCGAGCCGGTGAGGCGCACGGCCCCGCCGGTGATGACGATGCCGATGTTGGCGACGAGGTTGGCCACGGCCAGCGGCCACGCGAGGCGCCGGACGCCGGTGGTGGGTCGGAGGTCGGCGGACTGGTCGAGGCTGGTCATGTCATTCCCAGGTGAAGGTGCGGGCGGTCAGCAGGGTGCCGACGGCACCCCAGACGAGGAGGACGAGGATCGCGGTGGCGTCGAGGCGGGCGTCGACGAGGGCGGCGCGCATCGCGTCGCCCAGGGCCGCCGAGGGGAGCCACTGGATGACGCCGGACGCGGCGCCGTACGACGACGTGGGCAGCACCACGCCGCCGCCGGTCATCAGGAGCAGGTAGACGAGGTTGGCCAGCGCCAGGGTCGCCTCGGCCCGGAGCACGCCGGCGACGAAGAGGCCGAGCGAGGCGAAGGCCCAGGTGCCGGCCGCGACGGCGAGCACGGCGGAGCCGACCGTGGTCACGGGGCGGTCCATGGTGGGCTGCCAGCCCAGGACCAGGCCGACCACCACCAGCACGACGAGCTGGAGCGCCACGACGTTGAGCAGCGCCAGCACCTTGCCGAGCAGGAAGCCGTGGCGGGGGAGCGGCGAGGCGCCGAGGCGCTTGATCACGCCGTATCGGCGTTCGAACCCGGTGGCGATGGCGATCGACGTGAAGGCCGTGGACATGACGGCCAGCGCGAGGACCCCGGGGGTGAGGACGTCGACGGCCCGGTGGCCGTCGAGGTCGAGTCCCAGCCGGTCGGCACCCGCGACGCCGCCGACGAGCACGATCACCGGGATGACGATGGCGAGGAGCAGCTGCTCGCCGTTGCGCAGCATCAGCCGCGCCTCCATCCGGGCCTGCGCGGCGACCTGACGGCGCAGCGGGGCGGCCCCGGGGCGGGGGGCGAAGGTGCTCACGGGGGTGCCGTTCATCCGACCAGCTCGTGACCGGTGAGCTCGAGGAAGACGTCCTCGAGGGTGCGGCGGCCGAGCGAGAGCGACTCGGGCAGCACGTCGTGGCGCTCGCACCAGGCCGAGACCGTCGCCAGGGTGCTGCCGTCGGCCGGACCCGTGATGAGCATGCTCACGGCGTCCAGCTGGGTCACCTCGGTGTCGGGGCCCAGCGCGGTGCGCAGCGACTCCGGCGCACCGTCGGGGAACGGCCTCGTGACGACGAGGCGGATGGTGGCGGACCGGCCCCCGCTGGTGAGCTCGGTCGGCGAGCCCGACGCGATGAGGCGGCCGCGGTCGATGATGTGGATGGTGTCGGCGAGGTGCTCTGCCTCGTCCATGTGATGGGTGGTGAGCACCACGGTCACCCCGTCGGCGCGCAGCTCGTCGAGCAGCTCCCACGTGGCCCGCCGGGCCTGGGGGTCCATGCCGGCGGTGGGCTCGTCGACGAAGACGAGCTCGGGGCGTCCGACGAGGGCCATGGCCAGCCCGAGGCGCTGCTGCTGGCCGCCGGAGAGCCGCCGGTACGGCGTGCGGCCGCAGTCGGCGAGCCCGAGCCGGTCGCTGAGCATGGCCGTGTCGAGCGGGTGGGCGTGCAGCGCCGCGATGTGGTCGAGCATCTCCATGGCCCGGACGCCCGACCAGGCGCCCCCGTCCTGGAGCATCACGCCGATGCGGGGGAGCAGGGCACGACGCTGGCGGTGCGGGTCGAGCCCGAGCACGCGGACGGTGCCGCCCTGCGGCCGGCGGTAGCCCTCACAGGTCTCGAGCGTGGTGGTCTTCCCGGCGCCGTTGGGTCCCAGCACGGCCGTGACGGAGCCGCGCTCCACGCGCAGGGACAGGCCGTCGACGGCGACCTTGTCGCCGTACCGCATGACCAGGCCGTCGACCTCGACGGCAGGGCCGTGGGAAGGCGAGTCGGTCGGCACGCTGGGAAGTCTAGGAGCGGCCCCGAGGAAAAGCGGACGCGCCCTGTCCCCGGTGGTGGCTAGCGTGGTCTGCATGACATCGACCCATGCCATCGAGGCGGAGCACCTCGTCAAGCACTTCGGCGACACCGTCGCCGTCGACGACGTCTCCTTCGTCGTCCCCGAGGGCTCGGTCCTCGGACTCCTCGGCCCCAACGGTGCCGGCAAGACCACCACGGTGCGGATGATGACCACCCTCACCCTGCCCACGTCCGGGACGGCCCGGGTCGCCGGGCACGACGTGGTCGGGGAGCCCGACGCCGTCCGCCGCAGCATGGGCCTGACCGGTCAGGCCGCGACCGTGGACGAGCTGCTCACCGGCCGGGAGAACCTCCGCCTCATCGGCCAGCTCTACGGGCTGGACAAGGGCTACATCTCGCGGGCGAGCGAGGACCTGCTCGAGCGCTTCTCCCTCGGGGAGGCGGGGGACCGGATCGCCAAGACCTACTCCGGGGGCATGCGCCGGCGGCTCGACCTGGCGGTCAGCCTCATCGCCACGCCACCGGTGCTGTTCCTCGACGAGCCGACCACGGGCCTCGACCCGCGCTCACGCGTCGAGCTGTGGGAGGTGCTGCGCGAGCTGGTGGCGGACGGCACGACGCTGCTCCTCACGACGCAGTACCTCGAGGAGGCCGACCAGCTGGCCGACAACATCGTCGTCATCGACCGGGGGACGGTGATCGCCGAGGGCACCCCGCTGCAGCTCAAGGACCGGTCCGGGGCGGCGGCGCTGGTCGTCACGGTCTCGGAGGCCAGGGACCTCGACGCCGCGGAGGCGCTCATGCGACCGCACGTCCAGGAGCTGCACATCGACCACGGGGCCCGCCAGATCACCGCGCCCGCCGAGGGCCTGGGCCACATGACCCGCGTCGCCGGCCTCTTCGACGAGAGCGGGATCGTGCTCGACGACATCGGGCTCAAGCGCCCGAGCCTCGACGACGTGTTCCTGCACCTCACCGGCCACCGCGCGGAGGACGGGGAGGCCGAGGCCGGTTCCGACGGGACCGGCGCCACCGACCAGAGCAGGGAGGCAGTCCGATGAGGACGCTCGAACGCCCCGAGATCCGCCAGACCGGGCTGATGGGCCAGTCGTGGTCGATCGCCCGTCGCAACTTCCTGCACATCCGTCGGATGCCCGAGATGCTGCTCGACGTCACCATCCAGCCGGTGATGTTCGTGCTGCTCTTCGCCTTCGTGTTCGGCTCGTCGATCGCTGTCGACACCCCGGCGGGCTACCGCGCGTGGCTGCTCCCCGGGATCATGGCCCAGACGGTCGCCTTCGCATCCTTCATCGTCGCCGTGGGCCTCACCGCGGACCTCGAGAAGGGCATCGTCGACCGGATGCGCTCGTTGCCGATCAACTCCTCGGCGGTCCTGGTGGGACGCAGCATCTCCAGCCTGGCGCACTCCTCGATCGGCCTGGTGGTGATGTCGCTCACCGGGCTGCTCATCGGCTGGCGCATCCACACCGGCGTGCCCGAAGCGGTCCTCGGCTACCTGCTGCTCCTGGGCTGGGGCTTCGCGATGATCTGGGTCGGGATCTGGGTGGGGTCGGCGATGCGCTCGGTCGAGGCGGTCAACGGCGTCATGTTCGCGACGATGTTCCCCATCACCTTCCTCGCCAACACGTTCGCCCCGACCGATCAGATGCCCACTGCGCTGCGCTTCATCGCCGAGTGGAACCCGATCTCGTCCCTGACCCAGGCGGTCCGGGTCCTGTGGGGCAACGACCAGCCGCTCGCGCCGGGCGCGGCCTTCCCCATGCACCACCCGATCCCGTTCACGATCGGGTGGATCCTGCTCATCACCGCCGTGGTGGCCCCGCTCGCCATCCGCACGTTCCGACGCCGTACGGCCGCCTGAGGCTGGCCAGGAGGTCCGGGTAAGGGGACCCTTGCTTGAATGCGTGGAAGCATTAACGTCACACTTGCGTTGTGCAATTCGTGAGGACGACTGCTGCGGCGCCCGACAGGGACGCCCCCACCCGTGAGCGGGTGGCTCGGTCGATCCTCGAGAACGGCCCCTCCACGGCCGTCGCGCTGGCCGAGCGGCTCGAGCTGACGCCGGCCGCCGTGCGTCGTCACCTCGAGCACCTGGCCGAGAGCGGCACCGTCGAGGGACGCGAGCAGAAGGTCTACGGCCACCGCGGTCGCGGTCGCCCGGCGCGGGTCTTCGCGCTGACCGACTCCGGTCGCGACGCGTTCGACCAGCAGTACGACGACCTCGCGGTCGCCGCGCTCCGCTTCGTCGCCGAGACCCAGGGCGAGGACGCGGTGGTCGAGTTCGCCCGGCGCCGGGTGGCCTTCGTCGAGCGCGACTACGCGGCCGTGATGGCCGAGGAGCCCACGCTCACCCCGGCCGAGGCGCTCGCCCGGGTCTTCACCGCCGGCGGCTACGCCGCCACCGTGCGCCAGCTCCCGATCGGTGACCAGCTGTGCCAGCAGCACTGCCCGGTCGCCCACGTGGCCCACGAGTTCCCGCAGCTGTGCGAGGCCGAGACCGAGGCCATCGGCCGGGTCCTCGGCACGCACGTCCAGCGGCTGGCGACGATCGCCCACGGCGACGGCGTCTGCACGACCTGCATCCCCAGCACGACCGGCACCACCCAGACCACGAGCACCCCCTCGAGCACCAAGGAGAAGGCATGACCTCCATCGAAGAGCTCAACCCCGAGCTCCAGGGCATCGGCCGTTACGAGTTCGGCTGGTCCGACTCCGACGCGGCCGGCGCCGCCGCGACCCGCGGGCTGAACGAGGACGTCGTCCGCGACATCTCCGCGAAGAAGAACGAGCCGCAGTGGATGCTCGACCTGCGGCTGAAGGGCCTCAAGCTCTTCCACCGCAAGCCGATGCCGACCTGGGGCTCCGACCTCAGCACCATCGACTTCGACAACATCAAGTACTTCGTCCGCTCCAGCGAGAAGCAGGCGACCTCGTGGGACGACCTCCCCGAGGACATCAAGAACACCTACGACAAGCTCGGCATCCCCGAGGCGGAGAAGCAGCGCCTCGTGTCCGGTGTCGCCGCGCAGTACGAGTCCGAGGTCGTCTACCACTCGATCCGCGAGGACCTCGAGGAGCAGGGCGTGCTCTTCCTGGACACCGACACCGCCCTGCGCGAGCAGCCCGAGCTGTTCCAGGAGTACTTCGGCACGGTGATCCCGGTCGGCGACAACAAGTTCGCCGCGCTCAACACCAGCGTCTGGTCGGGCGGGTCGTTCATCTACGTCCCCAAGGGCGTCCACGTGGACATCCCGCTGCAGGCCTACTTCCGGATCAACACCGAGAACATGGGCCAGTTCGAGCGCACCCTCATCATCGTCGACGAGGACGCCTACGTGCACTACGTCGAGGGCTGCACCGCGCCCATCTACTCCTCCGACTCGCTGCACTCGGCCGTCGTGGAGATCATCGTCAAGAAGGGCGGTCGCTGCCGCTACACGACCATCCAGAACTGGTCCAACAACGTCTACAACCTCGTCACCAAGCGCGCCACCTGCGAGGCCGGCGCCACCATGGAGTGGGTCGACGGCAACATCGGCTCCAAGGTGACGATGAAGTACCCCGCCATCTACCTGATGGGCGAGCACGCCAAGGGCGAGACGCTGTCGATCGCCTTCGCGGGCGAGGGCCAGCACCAGGACGCCGGCGCCAAGATGGTCCACGCGGCCCCGCACACCTCGAGCTCGATCCTGAGCAAGTCGGTGGCGCGCGGCGGTGGCCGGACGTCGTACCGCGGCCTCATCCAGGTTAACGAGGGCGCCTACGGCTCCAAGTCCAACGTGCTGTGCGACGCGCTGCTCGTCGACCAGATCTCGCGCTCCGACACCTATCCCTACGTCGACATCCGCGAGGACGACGTGTCGATGGGCCACGAGGCGAGCGTCTCCAAGGTCTCCGACGACCAGCTGTTCTACCTGATGTCTCGCGGCATGGAGCAGGACGAGGCGATGGCCATGATCGTCCGCGGCTTCGTGGAGCCCATCGCCAAGGAGCTGCCGATGGAGTACGCCCTCGAGCTCAACCGCCTGATCGAGCTGCAGATGGAGGGCGCGGTCGGCTGATCCTCCGGGATCGGCACCGCCCCAGACCACCCGTCGTACGTAGGAAGAGAAGTAGAGCTGTAGTGACTGTCACGGATTCTGTTCGGTCTGCCCTCGAGGTGGACAAGGTCGAGAGCCACCTGCACCCCGTGGGCTCGTTCGACGTCGCCGACCACGTGGTGCCCACAGGCCGCGAGGAGATCTGGCGCTTCACCCCGCTCAAGCGGCTCAAGGGCCTCCACGCGGACGCGGAGTTCCAGCCCAGCGCCACGACGTGCACCTGGAACACCCCCGCCGGCGTGCGCGTCGAGGGCGTGGACGGCGACGAGGCCCGATCGCTGCGAGGGGTGAGCGGCCTCGTGCCCAACACCCGCTTCGCGGCACGCGTGCTCGCCGAGGTGCCCTCGACCCTGCTCGTGGACGTGCCGGCCGACGCCGACGTCACCGAGCCGGTCGTCGTCGAGCTGTCCGGCCAGGACGCGGGCGTCACCGAGGCGGGCCACGTCGTGCTCCGCTTCGGGCGTCACTCCCGCGCCACCGTGGTGCTCAACCACACCGGCCACGCGTCGATGGCACAGGTCGTCGAGGTCGTCGTGGGCGACGGGGCCCAGGCCTCGGTCATCTCGCTGCAGGACTGGGAGGACGACGCCGTCCACCTCACGCACCACCAGACGCTGGTCGGCCGCGACGCGACGTACAAGCACGTGGCGGTCAGCTTCGGCGGCGACGTCGTCCGGATGGACGCCAACGTGACGTACGACGGTCCCGGCGGGTCCGCCGAGCTGCTGGGCCTCTACTTCGCGGACGCCGGCCAGCACATCGAGCACCGGCTCTTCGCCGACCACGACGCACCGCGCACCAAGAGCAACGTGATGTACAAGGGCGCGCTCCAGGGCCAGGGCGCCCACACCGTGTGGATCGGCAACGTCCTGATCCGCAAGGTCGCCGAGGGCATCGAGACCTACGAGGAGAACCGCAACCTCGTGCTCAGCGACGGCTGCCACGCCGACTCGGTCCCCAACCTGGAGATCGAGACCGGCGAGATCGAGGGGGCCGGCCACGCCAGCGCCACCGCCCGCTTCGACGACGAGCAGCTGTTCTACCTCCGCGCCCGCGGTATCGACGACAAGGAGGCCCGCCGCCTCGTCGTGCACGGCTTCTTCAACGACCTGATCCGCAAGATCGGCGTCCCCTCCATCGAGGACAGGCTGATGAGCACGGTCGAGGCCGAGCTCGCCAAGAACGTCCTCAAGGACCTCTGATGGCCTGGGTCAAGGCGTGCGCGCTCGCCGACGTCCCCACCGACGAGGCCCTCGCGGTCACCGTCGGGGCCTACGAGGTCGCGGTGGCCCGGGACGGCGACGAGGTCTTCGCGATCCAGGACCAGTGCTCGCACGCCGCCGTCGCCCTGAGCGAGGGCGAGGTCGAGGACTGCACCGTCGAGTGCTGGCTGCACGGCTCGCGCTTCGACCTCCGGACCGGCAAGCCGACCGGCCTGCCGGCCACCGAACCCGTAGCAACCTTCCCTGTAGACATCCGTGACGACGCGGGCAGCCTGGCTGTCTGGGTCGACACCGACACCACCCTGAACGGAGTCACCCCCGCATGAGCAAGCTCGAGATCAAGGACCTCCAGGTCACCGTCGACACCGAGGACGGTCCCAAGCAGATCCTCAAGGGCGTCACGCTGACGATCAACGACGGTGAGACCCACGCCATCATGGGCCCCAACGGGTCGGGCAAGTCGACGCTGGCCTACTCCATCGCCGGCCACCCGAAGTACACGATCACCGGCGGCACCGTGACCCTCGACGGTGAGGACGTCCTCGCGATGACGGTCGACGAGCGGGCCCGTGCCGGCCTGTTCCTCGCCATGCAGTACCCCGTCGAGGTCCCCGGCGTCTCGGTGTCCAACTTCCTGCGCACCGCCAAGACCGCCATCGACGGCGAGGCCCCCAAGCTCCGCACGTGGGTCAAGGACGTCAACGCGGCCCTCGAGCAGCTCAACCTGGACCCGTCGTTCGGCACCCGCAACGTCAACGAGGGCTTCTCCGGCGGTGAGAAGAAGCGCCACGAGATCGCCCAGCTCGAGCTGCTCGACCCCAAGGTCGCCATCCTCGACGAGACCGACTCCGGCCTCGACATCGACGCGCTGCGCGTCGTCAGCGACGGTGTCAACCGCTTCCGCGGCCAGGAGGGCAAGGGTGTCCTGCTGATCACCCACTACACCCGCATCCTGCGCTACATCACCCCCGACTTCGTGCACGTCTTCGTCGACGGCCGGATCGCCGAGCAGGGCGGCCCCGAGCTCGCAGATCGCCTCGAGGCCGAGGGGTACGACAAGTACACCAAGGCTGCCTCGGTCTGACCGACCACCGCCACCCCACGACGTACGACGAGAGGAGACCAGAGATGAGCATCCCGGGACTGCTTCCCGAGCTGGAGGTCATCCGCAAGGACTTCCCGATCCTCGAGCGCACGCTCGCGGACGGGTACCCGCTGGTCTACCTCGACAGCGCCAACACCTCGCAGAAGCCTCAGGTCGTCATCGACACGATGGTCGACCACCTCGAGCGCCACAACGCCAACGTCGCCCGCGCCATGCACCAGCTGGGCGCGGAGGCGTCGGAGGCCTTCGAGGCCGGGCGCGACAAGGTCGCGGCGTTCATCAAGGCGCCGAGCCGCGACGAGGTGATCTTCACCAAGAACGCCTCCGAGGCGCTCAACCTGGTCGCCAACACGCTCGCGTGGCGCGGTGACCTCCAGGTCGGCGAGGGCGACGAGGTCGTCATCACCGAGATGGAGCACCACTCCAACATCGTGCCGTGGCAGCTGCTCACCGAGCGCACCGGAGCGACGCTGCGGTGGTTCGGGCTGACCGACGACGGGCGGCTCGACCTGTCGAACATCGACGAGCTCATCACCGAGCGCACCAAGGTCGTCTCGCTGACCTGGGTGTCCAACATGCTCGGCACGATCAACCCGGTCCGCGAGATCGCGGACCGCGCCCACCAGGTCGGGGCGATCGTCGTGGTCGACGCGTCGCAGGCTGCGCCCCAGCTGCCGGTCGACGTCGTCGCCAGCGGTGCCGACGTGCTCGTCTTCACCGGCCACAAGGTGGTCGGGCCGACCGGCATCGGCGTCCTCTGGGGGCGTCGTGAGGTGCTCGAGCAGCTGCCGCCCTTCCTCGGTGGCGGCGAGATGATCGAGACGGTCCGCATGGAGCGCTCGACGTACGCCGGGATCCCGCACAAGTTCGAGGCCGGTACGCCGCCGATCGTCGAGGCCGTGGGCCTCGGCGCCGCCGTCGACTACCTCGACCACGTGGGGATGGACGCGATCCACGCTCACGAGCAGGCCATCACGGCGTACGCCCTCGAGGGCCTGCAGACCGTGCCCGGCCTGACCGTCATGGGTCCGCTCGACGCCGCCTCGCGGGGCGGCGCGATCTCCTTCGAGGTCGCCGGCGTGCACCCCCACGACGTGGCCCAGGTGCTCGACTCGCGCGGCATCGCCGTGCGGGCCGGACACCACTGCGCCAAGCCGGCGCACGCGCGCTTCGGCGTCCAGAGCTCGACCCGGATGTCGTCCTACCTCTACACGACCCCGGCCGAGATCGACGCGCTCGTCGAGGGGCTGCACCACACCCGTTCCTACTTCAAGCTGGATGCCTGATGGACCTCGACTCCCTCTACCAGGAGATCATCCTGGACCACTACAAGCACCCCCACCACGCGGGTCTGCGCGACCCGTTCGAGGCGGAGGTGCACCACGTCAACCCCACCTGCGGCGACGAGGTGACGCTGCGCGTCCACGTCGCCGACGGCGTGGTCGAGGACGTGTCGTACGACGCCCTGGGCTGCTCGATCTCGCAGGCGTCCACCTCCGTGATGACTGACCTCCTCATCGGCAAGCGCGTCGACGAGGCCATGACGATCCACCAGACGTTCCTGGAGCTGATGCAGGGCAAGGGACAGGTCGAGCCCGACGAGGACGTCCTCGAGGACGGCATCGCGTTCGCCGGAGTCGCCAAGTTCCCCGCCCGCGTCAAGTGCGCCCTCCTCTCCTGGATGGCGTGGAAGGACGCGACCGCACAGAGTCTCGACAAGGAGAAGGCATGACCAACGACAGCACCGGTGCTCCCGCACACGTCCCCGACCACGGTGACCTCCCCGACGTACCGGCCGCCGGCGGCACCACCACGGTCACGATCGACGACGTGACCGAGGCGATGAAGGACGTCGTCGACCCCGAGCTCGGCATCAACGTCGTGGACCTCGGCCTGGTCTACGGCGTGCACGTCGACGAGGGCAGCAACGCCGTCATCGACATGACCCTGACCTCGGCGGCCTGCCCGCTCACCGACGTGATCATGGACCAGACGCAGTCCGCGCTCGAGGGCATCGTCAACGACGTGGCCATCAACTGGGTCTGGATGCCGCCGTGGGGCCCGGACAAGATCACCGACGACGGCCGCGAGCAGCTGCGCGCGCTGGGCTTCAACGTCTGACGGAGCCTCGACGGCGTCGTGTCCGGACCCTGACCCGGCGCGACGTCTGGTCCGGTGACTCGGGTGGCACGATCGCACGCATGAGCTCTCGGGGACGACCGCGCTGCTGACGACGCTGGCCGTCGTGCTGGTCGGAGCGTGCGGCGCCGACCGGCCGGACCTGGACGAGGACGCGGGCTGGCGCACCTCTCGCGCCCCCGTCGGCACGGGTGGCCTCGTGTGGGCCGCGGGGTCGACCGTCCACCTGGCCGACGGCACGTCGATCGACGTGGGGGGACCGGTCCGCGCCTTCGTCGTCGCCGGGGACGGCGTGTTCTTCGTCCCCGCGGAGTCCGCCGACGACATCGGCTCGGCACAGTTCGCGGACGCCGAGCTCATGTTCTCGGCGCCCGGGCGCCTCCGACCGACACCGGGCTGACGGTGGCCGGCGCCGGCCTGGCGGCCTCGCCCGACGGGGAGAGCCTCGCCGTCCTCGATGCCGACCTCGACACCGGTGAGGCCACCATGCGGCTGTTCGACCTCGTGTCGGGCAAGCAGGTCGCCTCCGACGACGGGATGGACACCTCCGACATCGAGGACTCCGTGGACCACCTCCTCGAGTCGGAGGTCGAGATCCTCGGCATCTCCGACGACGAGGTCGCAGCCCGCGTCGTCAACGGCGACTACGCCTACGACCTCGCCACCGGCGCGGGACGTCCGCTCGACGACGAGCCGGCACCGGGGGAGGCCGGCGACCCGTTGGTCAGCCCGGACGGTCGCGCGCGGATCCGCCAGCGGGACGCTCTCCGCGACGTCGTCGTCGTGGAGCAGGGGGACGAGGTCGTCCCACGGGCGGGCACGGCCCGCTGGACGCTCGTGCGATGGGTGGACGACGACACCGTGCTCGGCGTGGCCATCGACGGGCCGGGGCGCGGGCAGGAGATCGGTCCGGGGGACACCCTGACCCTGATGACGTGCGCGCTGCCGTCGGGTGACTGCCGTGAGGTGCCGGGCACCACGGGGGAGCGGGTCGTGCTCCCGCTCGGCACCCGGCCCACCACGGTCATCGGGCTCGAGCCCGCCGGAGGCTCGGCATGACCGTGCGTGCTGCGCTCCACCGCGCAGGACCGCGCGGCCACACCGCCGCCGGGGTCGACGTCGCCTGCGGGACCGTGACACCCGGCTAGGGTTCGGGCATGAGCGACGCCGACATGACCGTGTCCGAGCCGGACCACCCCGAGGTCCGGGCCTTCTGGGACGTCGCCCGCGTCCACGCCAAGCTCAACGCCGCGTCGTCGTACTTCGGTCCGACACCGCTGGAGTCGGTGCCGCCGCCGGCCTGGTCGTACGGCGACTCGCCGGCCGAGGCGGGGGAGTTCGTCGCCGCCGCGCTCGAGGACGAGGGTGGCTCGACGACCGCACAGCTCGCCGACTACGACGGCATGCTGCCCGAGGAGGGCGTCCTGTCGATCCTCTGCGACGGCGAGGGGCGACCGCGGGCACTCGTCGAGACCACCACGGTGGCCGTCGACGGCGACGAGGTGCGCGAGCAGTTCCGCGTCGTCTACCAGGGCGACTGACCCGTGTCGGAGCGCACGACCTACCTCCTCGTCGACGGCGAGAACATCGACGCGACCCTGGGTGGCTCGATCCTCGGCCGTCGTCCCCGTCCCGAGGAGCGGCCCCGCTGGGACCGGCTTCTGGAGTGGACCGAGCGCGCGTTCGACCAGGACGTCACCGGACTCTTCTTCCTCGCGGCCGGGACGGAGCTGCCGACGACGTTCGTCCAGGCCCTGATCGCGATCGGCTTCCGGCCCGTGCCGCTCAGCGGCGCCGGCAAGGTGGTCGACATCGCCATCCAGCGCACGGCCGACGCGCTCGTCGACCGTGACGCCGACGTCGTGCTGGTCAGCCACGACGGTGACTTCGTGGAGCAGGTGTCCCGCCTGTGCGACGGCAGCCGCCAGGTCGGCGTGGTCGGCTTCAACGAGTTCGTCAACGGGGCGTTCCGCGGGCTGCCCGGCTTGCGCATCATCGACCTCGAGCACGACGTGGGCGCCTTCACCGCACCGCTCCCGCGTGTGCGCGTCATCCCCATCGACGAGTTCGACCCGCTCGACTTCCTCTGAGCCGTGCCTGTCGTCCTGGTCCCTCCCGCCCGCCTCGAGCGCTGGGTCGTCAACTTCGAGGCCCGGCACGGGGCGACGTCCTACGCCGTCGAGGACGGGGGGCTGCGCGGCGACGCCGCCGATGGATCGTCGTTCGTGGCCCGTCCGCCCTTCGCTGCGACGTACGACGCCGTGCCCGACGTCGGCGCCCTGCTCGCGGCGTGCGGGCCCCCCGGCCGGTGGGGGGTGCTGCTCGTCCGCAAGGGCGGGTTCGCGGTGGCCCGGATGGAGGGGACACGGATGGTCGAGCACAAGATCGGCCAGCGCCACGTGCAGGGTCGGACCAAGGCCGGTGGCCAGAGCCAGCAGCGCTTCGCGCGCCGGCGCGACAACCAGGCCCGCCAGGCCTACGAGGCCGCCGCCGACCGCGCGGCGCGGATCCTGCGCCCGGGCGTGCTCGTGACCGGCGGGGACCGGACGGCGGTGGACGAGGTGCTGACCGACGCCCGGCTGTCCGGGATGCGGGTCGTCGAGCCGTGGCTGGCGGTGCCCGACCCCCGGCGCGCGGTCCTCGACCAGGCGATCGCCGACGCGCAGTCGCTCTGCGTCGACGTCACCAACGCCTGAGGCGTCGGGTCGTGCGCCGCTCCTGACGGGTCTTTCGTCCCTCCCCGACGTCCGGCGCCGCGCCTAGTCTGGGGGTCGTGGCTGATCCCATCGAGATCTCCGGTCTGGTCAAGACGTTCGGACACCTTCGTGCCCTGGACGGCCTCGACCTCGACGTGGCGCAGGGCGAGATCCACGGCTTCCTCGGACCCAACGGCTCGGGCAAGTCCACCACCATCCGGGTGCTGCTCGGGATGCTGCGCAAGGACGGGGGAGAGGTCCGGCTGTTCGGCAGCGATCCGTGGGCGGACGCGGCCGACCTGCACCGTCGGCTGGCCTACGTCCCCGGGGAGGTCAACCTCTGGCCCGCCCTGACCGGCGGTGAGGTCATCGACCTCCTCGGCCGGCTGCGGGGAGGCCTCGACGAACGGCGCCGGGCCGACCTGTTGGAGCGCTTCGAGCTCGACCCGACCAAGAAGGGGCGGGCCTACTCCAAGGGCAACCGTCAGAAGGTCGCCCTCGTGGCCGCGCTCTCCAGCGACGTCGAGCTCCTCGTCCTCGACGAGCCCACCACCGGGCTGGACCCGCTGATGGAGTCGGTGTTCCAGGAGTGCGTCGACGACTTCCGTGACAGCGGGCGCACGGTGCTGCTCTCCAGCCACATCCTGGCCGAGGTGGAGAGGCTGTGCGACCGGGTGAGCATCATCCGTGCCGGACAGCGGGTCGAGACCGGCACGTTGACCGAGCTGCGGCACCTGACCCGCACCTCGGTGGCGGCCGAGACCGTGCGGCCGGTCGCCGGTCTCGAGGCCCTGCCCGGCGTGCACGACCTCGAGATCGACGGTCGCCGGGCCTTCTTCGAGGTCGACACCGCGGTGCTCGGCGACGCGCTGGGGATGATCCAGCAGGCGGGCGTCGCGTCCCTGACGGCCACGCCTCCCACGCTGGAGCAGCTCTTCCTGCGCCACTACGGCGACCACGCGGACCACGAGCCGGCGTCGTGACCGGGACTGGGACGCTGCTGCGGCACTTCCTGTGGCGGGACCGCTGGATGCTGCTGTGGTGGTCGTCGGGCACCATGCTCCTCTACTGGTCGCAGGCCGTGAGCGTGAAGGGCCTGTACGCCACGCAGGCCGAGTTCGACGCTGCCGCGGCCAGCATGGAGGGCAACGCCGCCCTCATCTCCATGGCCGGCCCCGCCCGCGCGCTCAACACGGTCGGGGGACAGGTGTCGTGGCAGGCGACCGCCTTCGGTGCGATCGTCGTGGGCCTCATGTCGATGTTCCTCGTCGTGCGCCACACACGGGCGGAGGAGGAGTCGGGTCGCGACGAGCTGCTGCGCGCCTCCTCCATCGGTCGCGCAGCACCGACGCTGGCCGCCGTCCTGGTGGCCCTGGTCGCCAACCTGCTCGCCGGCGCCCTCGTGGCGGCCAGCCTCGTGGCCGTGCCGCTCGCCGTCGCCGACTCGGTCGCCCTGGGCGCCGGCCTCGCCGCGGTCGGAGCCGTGTTCACCGGCACGGCGCTCCTCGCAGCCCAGCTCACCAGCGGTGCGCGCGCGGCGTACGGGCTGGCGGGCGCCGTCATCGCGATCGCCTACCTGCTGCGCGCCATCGGGGACGTCGGCACCCCCTTCCTCACGTGGATGTCGCCGATCGGCTGGTACCAGGGCATGTACGCGTTCTCGGGGCTCAGGTGGTGGCCGATGCTGCTGCTGGTGGCCGGGGCCGCCCTGGCGCTCGCGGTCGCGCTGTGGGTGTTCGGGCGCCGGGACTTCGGCGCCGGCGTCGTGGCCACGCGCCCGGGACCAGCGAACGCCTCGCCCGGGCTCGCGTCGGGCTGGGGGCTCGCCTGGCGCCTCCAGCGGGGTGCCGTCATCGGCTGGACCACGGGCATGGCACTGATGGGCCTCGCCTACGGCTCGATGGGCTCGGACGTCGGTGACCTGATCGGCGACAGCGAGCTCAGTCGCGAGATGTTCGAGCGGGGCGCCGGAGGCCTCGTGGACGGCTTCTACGCGACCGCGATCGTGCTGCTCGCGCTCATGTCGTGCGGCTTCGCCGTCAGCAGTGCCCTGCGGCCCCGCCAGGACGAGGCGGAGGGGAGGGTGGAGAGCCTGCTGGCGACGGGGTTGTCCCGCGCCCGCTGGCTCGTCGGACAGGTCGCGGTCACCGTGGTCGGGACGGTGCTCGTCGTGGTGGCCGCGGGAGGCGGGCTCGGCGTCGGCTACGCGCTGGCCGCCGACGACGGTGGCGCCGTGCTCGACTACACGCTGGCGGCGCTGCCGTACGTCGTCCCGGTGCTCGTCACCAGCGCGGTGGCCCGGCTGCTGTACGGGATCTCCCCGCGGCTGGCCTCGCTGGCGTGGGTCGTGCTGGGTTACGCGGTGGTCGTGCTGATGTTCGGGGAGCTCTTCTCGATCCCCGACGGGCTGCAGGCGCTGTCCCCCTTCGAGCACATGGCGCTGGTGCCGGCCGAGGACTTCAGGTGGGCACCGGTCCTCGGCCTCGCCACGGTGGCCGCCGTGCTGAGCGCCGCCGGTGTCGCGGCGTTCACCCGCCGCGACGTCGAGGTCCGCTAGCGTCCTCGCCATGTGGCAGCCCGAGCCCGGTTGGCAGCGACTCCCGGGCGCCGGCCCGTCGACGTTCGGCGTGTGGTCCGCCGTCGAGGCCGGCCGCGAGGTGGTGGCCAAGCGCTTCGCCGCCCCCGAGCCGCCCGACCCGGCCGGTCTGAGCGACCCGCGGGACACCGGCTACTGGCGGCGTGCCGCGGACGTCGCGCTGTCGGGCGTCGTACGCCGCACGCCCGGGCTCCGCGAGGCGCCCGTCGTCCGTGTCGAGGAGGACGAGGACGGCGTGACGGTGGTGCACGAGCGGGTGGCGGGCGAGGCACCGGGCGGGCTCTTCATCGCCCACTGCCTCGGGCGTTTCGCCGGGGCCGACCTCGGCGACGAGCCGTGGCTGGCCAGCGGTCAGCTGCGCACCCGGCTCGGCCTCGTCGAGCGTCGCGGGGGATGGCGCACCCTCGCGCGCACGCCGACGGCCGACATCGCCGAGCACCTGTGGAGCAGGCGGGACTCGTGGCTCGCCCGCTGCGACGACCTGCCTCGCGTCGCCCAGCACGGGGACCCGGTCGGCGCCAACGTGCCGGTGCGCGACGGCAGCGATGCGGTGGCCATCGACTGGTCGCACCTCGGGACGGGCCCGGTGGGTGCCGACCTCGGCTACCTGTCACTGTCCTCGCGCGAGGGGTTCGAGACGTTGCTCGACGCCTACCTCGACGGCCTGCCGGAGAGCTTCGCGACCCGGGAGCAGGCCGAGCTCGGCGCCCAGGTGACCGCCGTCTACACCGCCCTCACCCGGGTCGACTGGGCCCTCGGCCGGGTCGCCGACGGGGAGGGTGCCCTCGCCGGCAAGTTCCGCCACCCCGCGGTCGCGCCGTACATCGTCGCCATGCAGCGCCAGGTGACCCAGATCGAGGCCCTGCTCGGGTGAGTCGCGGTAGTCCGTGACGAAGGGACCCCGGATCTCGTGATCCAGGGGTCCGACCGTCACGGACTACCCCGAGAGGCGGCTCAGAGCTCGGTGGCGGCGAACGTGTCGCACGCCTCCAACGAGCCTTCCTCGAAGCCGACCATGAACCAGCGCATGCGCTGCTCCGACGACCCGTGGGTCCAGCCCTCGGGGTCGACACGCTGGCCGGACTTCTGCTGGATCCGGTCGTCGCCGACGGTCTTGGCCGAGTCGATGGCCTCGTCGATGTCGCCCTGGTCGAGGTCGAGGAGGATGCCGTCACCGTCGCTGGCGTCACGCGTCCACATGCCGGCGTAGCAGTCGGCCTGCAGCTCGAGCCGCACGGCGTCGGACTCGGGGCCCTGCTGGGTGCGGACCTGGCCCATGGTGCCGAGCAGGTTCTGGATGTGGTGCCCGTACTCGTGGGCGAGGACGTAGGGCTCGACGAAGTCGCCGCCCTGGCCGCCGAGCTGTCCCTCGAGGACGTCGGAGAAGAAGGTGGTGTCGAGGTAGATCTGCTGGTCGGCCGGGCAGTAGAACGGGCCGACCTGGGAGGTGGCCTGGCCGCAGCCGGTGTTGACGCCGCCGCTGAAGGTGATGGTCTGGGCGGGGACGAGCTCGGTGCCGCCCTGCTCGGGCAGCGTGGCCGCCCAGTACTGCTCGAGGGACAGGAGGACGGCCTTGCGGGCGCAGTCCGCGTCGTCCTCGGCGTCCGCGCCGGTCCTGCAGTTGGCGTAGCGCTCGCTGTCCTGGTCGAGGCCCGACGGGTTGCCGCCCTGGCCGGTCGGGTCGATGCCCGTGCCGCCGCCCCCGCCGCCGCCCATGCACTGGGTGAGCACGAGGAACAGGATGATCACCAGCACCCCGCCGATGCCGCCGCCGGCCTTGGTGCCACCGGGCATCGGGATGCGCATGCCACCGCCTCCGCCGCCACCGCCGCCACGCCCGGCGTCGCCGACGCGACCTCCGCTGATGTCAGCCTTCGGGTTGAACCGCATGTGGGTGCGCCTTTCGGTGGAGCAGGAGGGTCGGGGGGCAGGCTAACGCGCCGTCGCCCGATCGTGCGTCACCGCCGATTCCTAGGGGTGGGTCCTTCCTCCGTACACTCGGGACCGATGATCACCGCCCAGCAGCTCGAGGTCCGCGCGGGCGCTCGCCTCCTCATGGAGAACGTCTCGTTCCGCATCGCCGCAGGCGACAAGGTCGGCCTCGTCGGCCGCAACGGCGCCGGCAAGACGACCCTCACCAAGATCCTCGCCGGCGAGGCCCAGCCGGCCTCCGGCACCGTCCTCACCAGTGGTGAGGTCGGCTACCTCCCGCAGGACCCCCGGATCGGCAACCCCGAGGTCCTGGCCCGCGAGCGGATCCTGTCCGCACGCGGTCTCGACGACGTCGTACGCCGCCTGCGCGACGCCGAGGTCGAGATGGCCGACGAGGACCCCGCCGTCCACGAGCGCGGGATGAAGCGGTGGGCCCGCGCCGACGCCGAGCTGCACGCCGGCGGCGGGTATGCGGCCGAGTCCGAGGCCGCCCAGATCGCCAGCAGCCTCGGCATCGAGGCGCGGCTGCTCGAGCAGCCCCTCAAGACGCTGTCCGGTGGCCAGCGCCGCCGCGTGGAGCTCGCCCGCATCCTGTTCTCCGGCGCCGAGACCCTGCTCCTCGACGAGCCCACCAACCACCTCGACGCCGACTCCATCGTGTGGCTGCGCGGCTTCCTCTCCTCCCACCGCGGCGGCCTGATCGTGATCAGCCACGACAACGCCCTGCTCGAGGCGACCGTCAACAAGGTCATGCACCTCGACGCCAACCGCGGCGTCATCGACGTCTACAACATGGGGTGGAAGAACTACCTCACCCAGCGCGAGACCGACGAGCGGCGCCGCAAGCGGGAGCGGGCCAACGCCGAGAGCAAGGCCAAGACCCTCACCGACCAGGCCAACAAGATGCGGGCCAAGGCGTCCAAGGCGACCGCCGCCCAGTCGATGCTCAAGCGCGCCGAGAAGATGGTCTCGAGCCTCGAGGGCGAGCGGGCCTCCGACAAGGTGGCGCGGATCAAGTTCCCCGCCCCCGCCTCGTGCGGCAAGACCCCGATCACCGCCGAGGAGCTGTCCAAGTCCTACGGCTCGCTGGAGGTCTTCACCGACGTCGACCTCGCCGTCGACCGCGGGTCGCGCGTGGTGATCCTGGGCCTCAACGGTGCCGGCAAGACCACGATGCTGCGGATCCTCGCCGGCGTCGACGAGGCCGACACCGGTCGCGTGCTGCCCGGACACGGGCTCAAGGTCGGCTACTACGCCCAGGAGCACGAGACCCTCGACACGGGTCGCACCGTCCTGGAGAACATGCAGTCGGCCGCCCCCCAGCTCACGGACAGCGAGGCGCGCAGCGTGCTCGGGTCGTTCCTCTTCTCCGGCGACGACGCCCACAAGTCCGCGTCGGTGCTCTCGGGTGGCGAGAAGACCCGCCTGGCCCTGGCCGCCCTGGTCGTCTCCAGCGCCAACGTGCTGCTGCTCGACGAGCCCACCAACAACCTCGACCCGGCGTCGCGGGAAGAAGTGCTGGCCGCGATCCGTTCCTACGAAGGAGCGATCATCCTCGTCACCCACGACGAGGGGGCCGTGCGGGCCCTCGAGCCCGACCGGGTGCTGCTGCTCCCCGACGGGGACGAGGACCTGTGGAACGAGGGCTACCTCGACCTGGTGTCGCTCGCCTGACCCGGAGCACCGCCGACTTGTCCTCGTGTGGACATGAAGTCCTAGCCTCCCGATCGGGACGTGCCCCTGCAGGACCTGAGGAGGTCGGATGTCGATGATGAGCCCCGGTGGGCGTGGAGCGGTCTTCCGCCACATGCGCACCGACAGGTCCGAGGTCCCGCGTGGCGTCAGCCGCGAGACCGTACGCCGGGTGCTGTCGTTCGCGCGCCCGCACCGCGGCCTCATCACCGTCTTCCTGCTGCTGACCGTGGTCGACGCCTGCCTCGTGGTCGTCAACCCGCTGCTCGTGCAGCGCCTGGTGGACGACGGCATCACCGCCGGCAACGGTTCGCTGGTCACCCTGCTCGCGCTCGCGATGGCCGGCGTGGCGATCGTCAGCGCAGCCCTCGCGGTGGTCGCCGGCTGGTTCTCCTCGCGGATCGGAGAGGGCCTCATCTTCGACCTCCGCACCCAGGTCTTCGGCCACGTGCAGCGGCAGAGCCTGGCCTTCTTCACCCGCACCCAGACCGGTGCCCTCGTGTCGCGGCTCAACAACGACGTGATCGGCGCCCAGCGCGCCTTCACGTCCACCCTGTCGAGCACGGTGTCCAACTCGATCTCGGTCGTGGTGGTCGGCATCGCGATGCTGGCGCTGAGCTGGCAGGTGACCCTGCTGTGCCTGATGCTCTTCCCCATCCTGCTGATCACCTCGCGGATCGTCGGCACCAAGCTGGCCGGGCTGACCCGCGACCAGATGGACGGCAACGCCGACCTCGGCAACGCGATGACCGAGCGCTTCAACGTGGGCGGCGCGATGCTGCTCAAGCTCTTCGGCCGCCGCACCGAGGAGGACGTCGTCTTCGCCCAGAAGGCGGGCGTCGTGCGCGACCTTGGGGTGCGGATCTCGCTCATCACCCGGATCTTCGGCGCCTCCATGATGCTCGTCCCGGCGCTGGCCACCGCCCTGGTCTACGGCGTCGGCGGTCACCTCGCCATCCAGGACGAGCTGACCGTGGGCACGCTGTTCGCACTGGCGACGCTGCTCCTGCGCCTGCTCGGGCCGCTCCAGGGACTCTCCAATGTGCGCATCGACGTGATGACCGCGCTGGTCAGCTTCGAGCGGGTCTTCGAGGTGCTCGACCTGCCCTCGCTGGTCGCCGAGAAGCCCGGCGCGACCGTGCTGCCTCGCTCCGCCTCGCGGCTGGAGTTCGACGACGTGTCCTTCCGCTACCCCAGCGCCGACGAGGTGTCCCTGGCGTCGCTGGAGAAGGTCGCCCGGGTCGAGTCCCGCGACAACGGCGAGGTGCTGAGCGGCGTCTCGTTCACCGCGGAGCCCGGCCAGATGGTTGCCCTCGTCGGCCCGTCGGGCGCCGGCAAGACGACCGTCACGCACCTGGTCGCCCGGTTGTACGACGCCACGTCCGGCGCCGTGCGCGTCGGCGGCCAGGACGTCCGCGACGTCACCCTGGAGTCGCTGGAGGACGCGGTCGGCTACGTCACCCAGGACGCCCACATGTTCCACGACACGATCCGGGCCAACCTCGTCTACGCCCGCCCCGGTGCCACGGACGACGAGATATGGGCGGCGCTCGAGGCGGCGCAGGTGGGCACCCTGGCGCGGAGCCTGCCCGACGGCCTCGACACCGTGGTCGGCGACCGCGGCTACCGGCTCTCCGGAGGCGAGCGGCAGCGGCTGGCGATCGCCCGGTTGCTGCTCAAGTCCCCGTCGATCGTGGTCCTCGACGAGGCCACCGCGCACCTCGACAGCGAGTCGGAGGCCGCCGTGCAGCGCGCCCTCGACGCGGCCCTGGAGGAGCGCACCTCCCTCGTCATCGCGCACCGGCTCTCGACCGTGCGCAACGCCGACCAGATCCTCGTGCTCGAGGACGGCCGTGTCGTGCAGTCCGGCACGCACACGTCGCTGCTCGCCGAGGGTGGCCTGTACGCCGACCTGTACGCCACGCAGTTCCGGGAGGACGCGGCGCAGGTCGGGTGACTGGCTAGGGTCGGGGGATGGACCTGCTGCTCTCGGACCGTGTCTACGTCGTCACCGGTGGAGCGCGCGGCCTGGGCCGCGCCACCGCCGACTGCCTGGTCGCCGAGGGGGCCCGGGTGGTGCTGTCCGGGCGCTCGGCGGAGTCACTGGAGTCCGCCGCCGCCGACCTCGGCGAGGCGGCCACCACGGTCGAGGCCGACAACGCGGATCCCGCCACGCCGGCCCGGCTGGTCGCGGCCGCCCACGAGCGCTGGGGGCGCCTCGACGGTGCCCTGATCTCGGTCGGGGGGCCGCCCAAGGGTCCGGTCACCGCCATGACCGACGAGCAGTGGACCGCCGCCTTCGGATCGGTCTTCCTCGGCGCCGTGCGGCTGGCCCGCGAGCTCGGCTCCGCGCTGGGCGACGGCGGGTCACTGGCCCTGGTCCTGAGCTCGAGCGTGCGGGTGCCGTTGGCCGACATGGCCATCTCCAACGGCCTGCGTCCCGGGCTGGCGATGGTCGCCAAGACCCTCGCCGACGAGCTCGGCCCCCGCGGGGTGCGGGTCAACGGGCTGCTCCCGGGCCGGGTGGCCACCGACCGGGTCGCCGAGCTGGACGAGCTGTCCGGCGACGCCGCCGCGGCACGGGCCGCCGCCGAGGCGACGATCCCGCTGGGGCGTTACGGCGAGCCGGAGGAGTTCGGCCGGGCCGCGGCCTTCCTGCTGTCGCCGGCGGCGTCCTTCGTGACCGGGGTCATGCTGCCGGTCGACGGGGGCATGCTCCGCTCGCTCTGACCGCCGGTCTCCGCATTCGCTCCGGCGGCCGGCTGCCGACGCGAGCCGCGCACCGGCCCACGGCCGCCGCGCGACTCGTCGTACACGAGGTAGGCGAAGCCGAAGAGCGCCAGGGCTCCGAAGAACCACCACTGCAGGCCGTAGAAGAAGTGCGGACCGTTGTCGAGGTCGGGGAGCTGGGCGGGGGCCAGGGCCTGCTCGGGCTCGGGCGACTCCGAGCGGAGGTCGACGAAGCCCTCCAAGACCTCCCGGTCGATCGCCGGGCCGATCTCGGCGCTGCTGATCGCGCGGGTGGAGAAGTCGGTGACCGCGGCGCTGTCGCCCGCGGCGTCGGCACGCACCCAGCCCTCGATCTCCACCTCGCCGGCCGGGGGAGCGGGCACGTCGTCGGGAGTGGTGCCGCGGTTGTCGGTCGCGAACCAGCCCCGGTCCACCAGCAGGCTCGTGCCGTCGGCCAGCACCAGCGGGACCACGACGTCCACGCCTGCCGCCCCGTCGCGGGTGCGGTAGCGGACGACGACGGTGGAGTCGACGTCGTACGTGCCGGTCGCGGTCACCCGGGTCCACTCCTCGTCGGACGACACCGGGGCGTCGATGCCCAGCACGTCGGTGACGGGCACCGGTGCCTGGGTCTCGTTGCGCTCGATGATCGCGTTGCGGTCCTTGCGGTCCTCGAGGCGGTGGAACTGCCACTCCCCGAGGCGCCACGCCACCCAGGCGAGCGCGAGGACGGTCAGCAGGAAGAGCACCCAGCGTCTGCTGAGCAGGAACCGGAACCGTCGCACGACTCGAGGCTATCCGGCGACCCCGCACGCGCCGTCGGCGACCTCGCCCGTCCCCACCCCTCCGGACGGGCGAGTGACGGCCCTCCCGCACCCCCACCACCTAGACTGTCGTGGTGACGACTCGGATGCTCCCGCTCGCAGACGACTACGGTCGTGTCGCGACCGACCTGCGCGTCTCCCTGACCGACCGCTGCAACCTGCGGTGCTCCTACTGCATGCCGGCGGAGGGCCTCGACTGGTTGCCCGACGACCAGACGCTGACCGACGACGAGGTCGTCCGGCTGATCACCATCGCCGTACGCCGCCTCGGCGTGCAGGAGGTGCGGTTCACCGGCGGTGAGCCGCTCGTACGCCGCGGGCTGGTCGACATCGTGCGCCGCACCCACGCCCTCGGCGGCGTCGAGACGTCGCTGACCACCAACGCCCTGGGCCTGCAGCGCAACGCCCAGGCGCTGCGTGACGCCGGGCTCGACCGCATCAACGTCAGCCTCGACAGCGTCCGTCGCGAGACCTTCCACGTGGTGACCCGCCGGGACCGGCTGGACGACGTCATCGCCGGTCTCGAGGCTGCCCGGGCCGCCGGGCTGGGGCCGCTCAAGCTCAACGCGGTCCTGCTGCGCGGGCTCAACGACGACCAGGCGCCCGAGCTGCTGGCCTGGGCGATCGAGCGGGGCTACGACCTGCGCTTCATCGAGCAGATGCCGCTGGACGCGCAGCACGGCTGGAGCCGCGCCGAGATGATCACGGCGGACGAGATCTACGACGCGCTCAGCGCCGAGTTCGACCTCACGCCGCACGGCGCGCCGCGGGGGAGTGCCCCGGCCGAGCTGTTCGACGTGGACGGCGGTCCGGCGACGGTCGGCATCATCGCCTCGGTGACGCGTCCGTTCTGCGGGGACTGCGACCGGGTCCGCCTCACCGCCGACGGACAGGTGCGCAACTGCCTGTTCGCCCGCGACGAGTCCGACCTGCGCGCCGCCATGCGCGCGGGCGCCACCGACGAGGAGCTCGCGCAGCGCTGGGTGACCGCGATGGCGGGCAAGCTGCCGGGCCACGGGATCAACGACCCGTCGTTCCTCCAGCCCGACCGGCCGATGTCGGCCATCGGGGGCTGACGGAGCGGCGTCGGCGGGTCCGCTGACGTGGGTCGGGCGAGACGCTCGACCGAAGAACTAGATCGATCCGTGGCTCGGGTGCGCGACGACGTCCTTGAGGAATCCGCGCGCCCCGAGGAAGTCACCCAGGGTCGTCCGGTGCTCGTCGCAGGCCAGCCACGTCTTGCGGCGCTCGGGCGTGTGCAGCTTGGGGTTGTTCCAGAGCAGCGCCCAGGTGGCGGGGGCCGTGCATCCCTTGGCGGAGCAGATGTCGGGGAGCTCGTCGCTCAACCTCGGTCCATCCTCTCGACGTCCGGGACGGCCGGAAATGAGGGCGGTGCCGGACAGCCACGGGGGAAGCCGTCCGGCACCGCCGGTGCCACCTCAGACGGGGGATGCTGGGTGGCGAAGTTGATTCTTGCACGACGCAACGGCAAAACCAACAACCGGTTACGGGCGTGTGGCGGACGGTGGGAGCTCCCGCGTGCTGGGCGCGCCACGCAGCTCGAAGCTGTCGTCCTTGCGGGTCTCGGGGTTGGCCATGACGACCGCCACGTAGGGCAGGAGGACCGCTCCCGCCACCAGCACCCAGCGCAGCCAGCCCGGCCCGACGGCGACCGCGCCGATGAAGCAGAGGGTGCGGATCGACATCGAGATGACGTAGCGCTTCTGCCTGGCCGCGATGTCCGCGTGGTGGCTCGACGCCGCGGTCGTGATGCGCACAGGAGTGCTCTGATCCTCGCGGCGGGCCATGCATTCACTGTACGTCGCACCCCCAACGCAGGGCCGTGCGTCGCTAGGCTCCGGAGGACCGTCCGTACGCACCCCAGGAGGACCCGTGTCCAACCGCACCTACCGCGTCACCGAGATCGTCGGCACCTCGCCCGACGGCGTCGACCAGGCCATCCGCAACGGCATCGAGCGGGCCGGCAAGACCCTGCGCCACATCGACTGGTTCGAGGTGACCCAGATCCGCGGCCAGGCCAAGGACGGCCAGGTCGAGCACGTCCAGGTCGGCATGAAGGTCGGCTTCCGGCTCGAGGACGAGTGAGACGGCGAGGTCTTTTCGCGTACCCCGGGGTAATCACTAGCGTCGACCAGCATGAGTGACGACACGCGCCCCGAGCCCCGTTCCGTGCTGGTGACGGGCGGCAACCGCGGCATCGGCCGCGCCATCGCGGAGGCCTTCATCGCCCAGGGCGACAAGGTCGCCGTGACCACGCGCAGCGGGGGTGCGCCCGAGGGGGCGCTCGACGTCCGCTGCGACATCACCGACCCGGAGGCCGTGGAGACCGCGTTCAAGACCATCGAGGAGGCCCACGGGCCCGTCGAGGTGCTGGTCGCCAACGCGGGGATCACCGCCGACACGCTGGTGCTCCGCATGTCGGAGGAGCAGTGGTCGAGCGTCATCGACACCAACCTCACCGGCTCCTTCCGGCTGGCCAAGCGGGCCGCCAAGGGCATGCTGCGGCTGCGGCGGGGCCGGATCATCTTCATCTCCTCGGTCGTCGGGCTGCTCGGTTCGGCCGGCCAGGTCAACTACGCCGCCTCCAAGGCCGGTCTCGTGGGCATGGCCCGCTCGCTGGCCCGCGAGCTGGGGTCGCGCTCGATCACCGCCAACGTGGTCTCGCCCGGCTTCGTCGAGACCGACATGACCGACGTGCTCACCGACGAGCAGAAGCAGGCCATCAAGACCCAGGTGCCACTGGGCCGCTACGCCACCCCCGAGGAGGTCGCCGGCGCCGTCACGTGGCTGGCGTCCGGCTCGGCGGCGTACGTCACCGGGGCAGTCATCCCGGTCGACGGCGGCCTCGGCATGGGCCACTGAACGAGCGAGAGGGAATCTGACAATGGGACTTCTGGACGGCAAGCGGATCCTCGTGGCGGGCGTGACGATGGACTCCTCCATCGGCTTCGCCACGGCCAAGGTGGCGCAGGAGCAGGGCGCCACGGTGCTCATCTCCAACTTCGGGCGGGCGCTGGGCATCACCAAGCGGATCGCCAAGCGGCTCCCGACCGAGCCGCCGGTGCTCGAGCTCGACGTCACCGACGAGGACCACCTCGCCGGCCTGGCCGACCAGGTGCGCGAGCACGTGGACGGCCTCGACGGGGTGGTGCACTCGATCGCCTACGGCAACCCGGCGACGCTGCTCGGCGGCAAGTTCATGGAGGGACCGTGGGACGACGTCGCCCAGGCGGTGCAGGTCTCGGCCTACTCGCTCAAGTCCCTCGCCACCGCCACCCGGCCGCTCATGTCGCGGGGCGGCTCCATCGTGGGCCTCACGTTCGACGCGACGTCGGCCTGGCCGGCGTACGACTGGATGGGCGTCGCCAAGGCGGCGCTGGAGAGCACGTCGCGGTACGTCGCACGCGACCTGGGCCCCGAGGGCATCCGCTGCAACCTCGTCTCCGCCGGTCCGCTCAAGACGCTGGCGGCCAAGGCGATCCCCGGCTTCGAGGACCTCGAGACCTCGTGGAAGGACCGCGCCCCGCTCGGCTGGGACGAGACCGACCAGGTCCCGACCGCGCAGGCCGTGTGCGCCCTGCTGAGCGACTTCTTCCCGGCCACCACCGGCGAGATCGTCCACGTCGACGGCGGCTTCCACGCGATGGGGCTCTGACCACCACCCCCACACGTGAGCACGGGTGGTGCCCCGGTCGAGCCGGAGCACCACCCGTGGCCGTGATCAGTTGAGCGGGCAGCCCAGGTTGTTGTCCATGTCGAGCCGGCTGGCCAGATCGAGCATCGTGGCGCGGTCGCCGCTGGCGTACGCCGCGTTGACGGTGTCGACGAGCGGCGGACGGCCGTCCAGGCCGACCTTGTCGCGACGCCACGGGTAGCCGAGGCCCTCGTGGGCCGCGTTGAGGTAGGCCGCGGCCGCGGCCCGTGCCAGGTTGCCCGCGGCGCCGTCGACGCCCGGTCCACCCTTGGCGGAGAGCGCCTGCAGGAACGTGAGGCCACCCACGGCCGTCGGTGCGGCGGAGGTGTAGACGACCCCGAACAGGCGCTCGGTCTTCATCTCCTCCCAGTTGTCCGTGTGGTTCTTCCAGTAGCCGGGCGTGCAGCCCTCGTAGCCGATCTCGACGGCGTTCGCGCTGGGTGCGGCGACGAACGTCGTGAGAGCAGCGAGCGCCATGGCGATGGCGACGATGATCTTCCTCATGGATGTGCGGTCCCTTCGGTTGCTGTGGGCGCGAGACGCAGGACGTCCCCCCGAGCGGCCACGGCCCCGACCTGGGGCCTGCCCTTGGAGCATCCGCCCGGCCGGGTCCCGGCACATCTCCGAATCTGGGTATGTGCGGACATCGGGTGGTGTGACTGGCTTCGGTAGCGTGCGCGGGTGAACTCTCTCGTCGAGCTCCGGGTCCTGGAGGGCCCGAACCTCTACTTCCCCCGCGCCGCCATCAAACTGACCCTCGACGTGACCACGATCGTCGAGGCGTCGGACGAGACCGCGTTGCGCTTCGCACGCCGGATCGGGCTGCGGAGCACTCGTCCGGGCGCCCCGGGCAGCGGTTTCCGGCAGCGGTTCGCGATGCGTGCGGTGGAGAGGCTCGTGCGGGCGATCGCTGCCGAGTCGGGTACGACGCGGCTCGCCGTACGGGTCCGACCGACCAGCGACCCGGACCGGCTCGTCGTCGCGTTCCCGTGGCGGCACCGGGGTCGGGCCGAGTCCCTGGGGCGAGCCGTCGCCGACGCGCTCGACGCGCTGCCCACCCCCGACCTGGAGGCCGCTGTCAGCGCCGCCGCCGAGACCGTCGCGGCGGCCGAGCCGGGGGACGGGCCGACGACGCTGACCCCACGGGTGCCGGTCGTCGCGGTGACGGGGACCAACGGCAAGACCACCACGAGCCGGATGATCGCCCACATCGCGCGCGCCCACGGGCTCCTCACCGGCTGGTCGAACACCGACGGCGTCTACATCGACGGCGAGCTCGTCGAGGCCGGCGACTACTCGGGGCCGAGCGGCGCAGGGCGCGTCCTGGCCCACCCGCAGGTCCAGCTGGCGGTGACCGAGACCGCACGTGGCGGCATCCTGCTCAAGGGCATCGGCCTGCGGCACAACGACGTCTCGGTGGTCACCAACGTCACCGCGGACCACCTGGGGCTCCAGGGCATCGACACCGTCGACCAGCTCGCCGAGGTCAAGTCGGTCGTCCCCCAGATCACCCGCAAGGACGGCTGGGCGGTGCTCAACGCCGACGACCCGCGGGTGCTGGCGATGCGGTCGGTGACCAAGGCCAGGCCGTGGGTCTTCTCCCGCGACCCCGACTCGCCGGCCATCCGTGAGGTGCTCGGCAGCGGAGGCCGGGCCACCACCGTCATCGACGGGTGGGTGACCGTGCTCCGGCCGGGCGCCGACCCGGAGCCGCTCGTCGAGCTGGTCGACGTACCCATGACCCTCGCCGGTCTGTCCCGCTTCAACGTCGAGAACTCGCTCGCCGCCACCTCTGCAGCGCTGGCCATCGGCCTGCCGGCCGAGGCCGTCGTCGAGGGGTTGCGGTCGTTCCTTCCGGACGCCGAGCACAACCCGGGCCGGATGAACTTCTTCACGCTGCCGGTCGACGGCGACCACCTCTCGGTGGTCATGGACCTCGCCCACAACGAGGCCGGGCTG
Organism: Nocardioides sp. Soil777; assembly: GCF_001428425.1. Taxonomy (NCBI): domain Bacteria; kingdom Bacillati; phylum Actinomycetota; class Actinomycetes; order Propionibacteriales; family Nocardioidaceae; genus Nocardioides; species Nocardioides sp. Soil777. Next base: position 2,089 of record NZ_LMSN01000018.1, on the reverse strand, counting down.
GAGGCCCTGCTCGAGATCATGGGCGGCGTACGACGCCCCGGCGCACGCCTCCTGCTCGGCCTCGGTGCGGTCGGCGACCGCACCGACGAGCTGATCGACGCCCTGGGGGAGATCGGCGCCAAGGGCAGCGACGTCGTGGCGATCGGGCACAAGGAGCACTACCTCCGCGGTCGCACGATGGACGAGATCGACCAGCTGCTGCGTGCGGGGGCGGCCCGCGTCGGTGTCGAGGACATCGAGACCCACCGGACCGAGGTCGACTGCCTGGCTGCCCTCGTCGCGCAGGCGCGCCCCGGGGACGTCGTGGGTCTCATGTGCCACGCGGAGCGCGAAGAGGTCTACGACTGGATCGCCTCTCACGGTGGTACGCCGGACACGCCCGAGCAGCTGGCCGCCAAGGTGCGGGCCGCCTCGGTGTGACCTTCGCTGGTCGTCTCCACGCGGGCTCAGCCGCCTGCCGTCGGGCGCAGGGGAGCGGAGGAGCGCTGCTGTCGCGAGAGGCGGCTGGTGCTCGTCGGCGGGTGTGCGTGGAAGCACCACTCGGCGTGCCGCTCCGGTGCCGTTGCGCACACTCAATGGGGCGCTGCTGCCGCGAGAGGCGGCTGGTGCTCGTCGGCGGGTGTGCGTGGAAGCACCACTCGGCGTGCCGCTCCGGTGCCGTTGCGCACACTCGATGGAGCGCTGTCGTGCCTGAGTGTCTTTCCGCACGCACCGCGTAACACCGGGCGGTCGGTGACGAGCTGACCAGTCCGCGCCTGAGGCTTCGTCCAGTGTCCCAGTGGCGAGCTGCCCCGGACATGCCTGTGGCCCTGCCGGTGGTGAGCTGTCCGGACGTGGCTGTGGCCCTGCGGGTGTCCTCGCGGCAGGTCGGGGCGAGTGTCCCGGACGCGCCGGCGCCCCCGCCGATGGTGCGTTGGCGGGGTCCGGGGCGTGGTGGTCAGAGGTCGGGCGGGTGTGCGTCCGGCGGGTCGTCCGGATCCGAGCTCGGGTGGCGGGGCGGCGTGTCGTCGTGGTCCGGCGTGTCGGTGCCGTCGCGCGGGGACGGGATCCCGGGCTCGGGCCAGGCGCGGCCGATCGGCTGGCTGCCGGTGTGGTCGCGGAGGTAGGTGTGGCCGAGCGGGCTGGTCCAGACGAACACCCCGGGTTCGGTCATCTCGTAGCGCCACCTGCCCCGTGTCTTGAGGCGGTGGTGCCGCCTGCAGAGCGGGGCGAGGTTGTCGGTCGCCGTCGGACCACCGTCCTCGGGCTTTTCGTGGTTGTAGGGGATGACGTGGTCGAGGTCGCAGAGCCTGGCGTTGCGGCCGCACCACGGGAAGACGCACGTGCCGTCGCGGACGATGACGTGCTGACGGATCTCGGGGGTGGGTCTGTAGCCCTGGCACTCCAACCGCTCCCGGAGGTCGATGACCCGGGTGACGACCACCTGCACGTCGGGTCGCCCGCACCAGGCCCGGATCTGGTCCACCGACAACAGACGTTGGCCGGCCTGCTCGATCCGCCCACACAACGCCTCATCCGACGCATCCGGGTTGTCGAAGTGGGTGATCGCGTCCGCCGAGAGGTGGGCATACAGGTGGATCTGCGTCACCGGCTTCGAAGGCCTCGAGGACGCCGTGGGTTTCGAGGCTCGCTGCGCTCGCACCTCAACCCCCGAGGTGTCGTCCGCGTCGGGATCGTCGAAGCCGATGGTGAACTGGTGCCGGGCCAGGTCGCCCAGCGCCGTGGCCCGGCGGCCGTCGGCGGTGTCGGTGGACCCGAGGTTCGCCAGGTGCTCGGCCCCGCTCGTGACGGCTTCGGCCAGCGCGAGGGCGTCGGGGATCTCCAGGTCGGCCTCGAGGTGCATGGTCCCGTCGAACGAGGCCTGCTCGGTGTCGAAGGTGACGTGCCGCTTGTCCGCCGAATCGTCCAGTGACTTCTGGACCGTGTCGGGCATGAACCGGACCCGGGCCTCGTCGACCACGCGGSSCAGCTGCGACGGCGTGAGCCGGGAGGCGCACCAGAACACCTGCTCGTCGACGTGAGTCGCGGCCTCGAGGGTGAGGGCGAGGGTGGTCTGCGCGATGATCCGCGCCCGCCACCCCGCCACCAA